>NZ_JBPCSX010000022.1:0-35973 GCF_051006775.1 Mycobacterium sp. | reverse complement strand
ACCGACCTGATCGGGCGGATGCGCCGATACCTGGCCGACGATCTGGACACCCCGAAAGCGCTTGCCGCCGTTGACGGCTGGGTGACCGACGCGCTCGAATACGGGGGACACGACCAGGGGGCACCGGCACTGGTTGCCACCGCGCTGGATGCCCTGCTCGGAGTTCGATAGCGACGGGATCGCTGAGCCGCTACAGCGTCGCGACTCCGTATTCGCCGACCCGGCCGCTGAGGTAGCGCAGCTGATCTGCCGCCGAGCCGAAGGTCTGGTCGATGGCGGTCAGCCTGGCGGCGTAGTGAGCGATCGGATACTCCGCCGTCACGCCGATACCACCGTGCAGCTGGATCGACTCCTGGGCGATGTGGGTGCCCGAGCGGCCGATCTGCAGCTTTGCGCGTGCTGATACCTCCGGATCGAAGCGTCCGTCGGCCACACACACCGCCGCGTAGTAGTTCATGCTGCGGGCCAGCTCCAGCGAGACGTACATATCGGCCGCGCGCTGGGTCAGCGTCTGGAACGTCTTGAGCGGCACACCGAACTGCTTGCGGGTCTTGAGGTAGTCGGTGGTCAGCCGCAACGACTCATCCATCGCCCCGACCGCCTCGGCGCACAGCGCCGACCGGAACCGGCTGACCGCCTCCTCGATGATGGCCGTCGCGTCACCGCCGGCTCCCAGCGGCCGCGCCGCGACATTGTCGAACTCGATATCGGCGCCGCGCTGGCCGTCGAAGGTTCGATAGGACGTGCGGTTTGTCGCCGATCCGTCCACCAGGAAGAGCCCCGCGCCACCGCCCGGCAACGCTGCACTGACGAGCAGGACGTCGGCACTGTCACCGGCGAGTACCGGAGACTTGCGGCCGGTCACCGTCCACTCCGAGCCCGCCCCGGATGCGGTGGTGGCCAGCGTGGCGGCTCCGCGCCTGCCGGCCTCGGTGTGTGCGAACGCCAGCAGCGTGTTCCCGGCTGCGACATCGTCGAGCAGGGCGCGTTGTTCGTCGGAGCCGTGCGCGGCGATCACCGCGCCGGGGATCAACGCCGCGGCTGCGACGGGCTCCGGTGCGAGGCGGCGGCCGAGCTCGGTCAGGACCACCATCACCTCGATCGGGCCGGAGTCCTCGTCGAATCCCAGTCCGAGGATGCCGATCTCGGCCAGCTGCTGCCACACCTCGCGGCTGAAGCCCTCATCGGAGTCGATGATCTTATTGCGCTTCTCGGTGTCATAACCCGACAGCACCTCGCGGGTGGTGTCGGCGAGCATCTGCTGCTCTTCGGATAGATCAAAGTTCATGTCGTAATCCCTAAATTCCTATAGACCCAAGATGGTCGAGGAGACGATGGAGCGCTGAACCTCGTTGCTGCCGCCGTAGATCGACGTCTTGCGGTAGTTGAGGTACTTCGGCGCGGCATGCTGGGCCCAGGCCGGCGAGCTAGCCCCGGCGGCGCCGAACGGAAGCGCGTTGGGACCGGCGACCTCCACCAGCAGCTCGGTCACCGCCTGCTGCAACTGGCTGCCGCGCAGTTTGAGAATCGAGGAGGCCGGGTTGGGCTTGCCGCTGCCCTCATCCCCGCTGACCCGGAGCTGAGTCAGCTCCAGAGCCAGCAGTTCGGTTTCGATCTCGGCCACCCGGGAGGCGAACAGCGGGTCCTCCAGCAGGGTGCTCTCCCCGAGGGCGGTGGCGGCGGCGTACTCCTTGACCTCGGCCAGCCAGGCCTTGGAGGTGCCGATGCGGGCGATGCCGTTGCGCTCGTTGGACAGCAGGAACTTCGCGTAGGCCCAGCCGGCGTTCTCCTCGCCGACGAGCTGGTTGACCGGCACCCGGACGTCCTCGAACCACACCTCGTTGACCTCGTAGCTGCCGTCGATCAATTTGATCGGCCGCAGCGTGATGCCCGGTGTCGACATCTCCACCAGGATGAAGGAGATGCCGGCCTGCTTCTTGGGAGCGTTCGGGTCGGTGCGGGCCAGCAGGAAGATCCAATCGGCGAACTGGCCCAGCGTGGTCCAGGTCTTTTGACCGTTGATCACGTAGTGATCGCCGTCGCGCACCGCGGTGGTCCGCAAACTCGCCAGATCCGAACCGGCCTCCGGCTCGGAAAAGCCTTGGCACCACCAGATGTCGAGGTTGGCCGTCGCCGGCAGGAAGCGATCCTTGAGTTCCTGGGAGCCGAACGCCGCGATCACCGGCCCGACCATGCTGGCGTTGAAGGCCAGCGGTTCGGGGACGTAGGCCAGCCGCATCTCATCGGCCCAGATCTGGCGCTGCAGCGGCGTCCAGTCCTTGCCGCCCCATTCGACCGGCCAGTTGGGCACCGCCAGGCCGGCCTCGTTGAGGATGCGCATGGTGGTGATCGCATCGTCGGGGTAGTTGTGCTCCTCGTTGCGGGTGCGCTCCCGGATCTCCGCGGGAATCTGGGTGGTGAAGAACTCCCGCAACTCGTCGCGGAAAGCCGAGTCGGCCTCGCTCAATGCAAGTTTCATGGAAGCACGGTAGCGCAGCCCTACCAACCGGTAGGCAGGGGTTGAGGAACTAGTTGCGGAAGCCCGGACCCCGGCGGCGCAGATAGCGTTCGAACTCGGCGGCCAGGGTGTCTCCGTCGACCTTCGACAGCGCCTCATTGACGTCGATCTCGGCGTCGCCGCGCTGCTCGAGTCCGGCGACGTAGTCGGCGATCTCCTCGTCGTCGGCGGTCATCTCGGTGACGGCCTGCTCCCACTCCTCGGCCTGGGCCGGCAGGTCGGCCAGCGGCACCTCGATATCGAGCACCTCCTCGACCCGGCGCAGCAGGGCCACGGTGGCCTTGGGGTTGGGCGGCTGCGACACGTAGTGCGGCACCGCCGCCCAGAAGGTCACCGCCGGAATGCCGGCCGCCACGCAGGCGTCCTGGAACACCCCGGCGATCCCGGTGGGCCCCTCATACCGGGATTCCTCCAGTCCGAAGAACTTCGCCGACTCCGGGGAGTAGGCCGCACCTGACACCGGCACCGGGCGGGTGTGCGGGGTGTCGGCCAGCAGGGCGCCGAGAATGACGACGGTGTCGACATTGAGTTTGTCGGCGATCGTGAGCAATTCGGCGCAGAAACTGCGCCAGCGCATATTGGGCTCGACCCCGTGCATCAGCACGATGTCGCGGTCGGCGCCGGGCGGACGGCAGTGCGAGATCTGCATGGACGGCCACACCAGTTCGCGAGTGACGCCGTCGACCTGGCGGATCACCGGCCGATTCACCTGATAGTCGTAGTAGGACTCGTCGTCGATCTCGATCAGCGGTTGAGCCTCCCAGATGGCGTCAAGGTGCTCCAGCGCGTCGCTGGCCGCGTCACCAGCGTCATTCCAGCCCTCGAACGCCGCCACGATGATGGTGTTGTGAAGTTCGGGCAGGCTGGGGCCGTCTGTGCCGCTGAAGGTCCACGAGGTCACCTCCTCAGCCTAAGCCCGACGGGCGACCGTAGGCCGCATAAGACCGGCTCGCCGCCGGAGAATCCGGCGCAGAAAATCCGGGGCGGCGACGACGTTTCCGCCGACCCCGGGCCACACCGTAGACTTTCTTCCGTCGAGAGGCGTTGCAACGGCTACGCGGGGCGCGTGTTTCCCAGTGGGACCCCCGGTATCCGCCACGCTCGGCAGAGTTAAGGACGCCTTCCGCATAGGAAGGAGCGCACGTGCACGTCCCTGACATCGCCCTTGCGCCGAACGTCCGCCCCGACTGCACCGACGCGCTGACGGCTACCCTGCGCAGCCGGATCATGGTGATCGACGGCGCGATGGGCACCGCGATCCAGCGTGACCGCCCCGATGAGGCCGGCTACCGCGGCGAGCGGTTCAAGGACTGGCCCAGCGACCTGGTGGGCAACAACGACCTGCTCACGCTGACACAACCGCACATCATCGAAGAGATCCACCGCGAGTACCTCCAGGCGGGTGCCGACATCCTGGAGACCAATACCTTCAACGCGAACGCGGTCTCGCTCTCCGACTACGGCATGGAAGAGCTGAGCTACGAGCTCAACTACGCGGGCGCGGCCCTGGCGCGGGCGGCCGCCGACGAGTTCAGCACGCCTGCCAAACCCCGCTATGTCGCCGGGGCGCTGGGGCCGACAACCCGGACCGCGTCGATCTCGCCGGACGTCAACGATCCCGGTGCGCGCAACGTCTCCTATGACCAATTGGTCAGTGCCTATCTGGAGGCCGCTAACGGGCTCGTCGACGGTGGCGCCGATCTGCTTATCGTCGAGACGATCTTCGACACACTGAACGCCAAGGCTGCGGTGTTCGCCATCGAGACGCTGTTCGAGGAACGTGGACGCCGGTGGCCGGTGATCATCTCCGGCACCATCACCGACGCTTCCGGACGGACGTTGTCCGGTCAGGTCACCGAGGCCTTCTGGAATTCGATCCGGCACGCGAAGCCGATCGCGGTGGGCCTCAACTGCGCTCTGGGCGCTCCGGAGATGCGGCCCTATATCGCCGAGATGTCCCGAATCGCAGACACTTTCGTCTCCTGCTACCCGAATGCCGGCCTGCCCAACGCCTTCGGAGAGTACGACGAATCCCCGAAGCGACAGGCCGGTTATCTCGACGATTTCGTCGACGACGGTCTGGTCAATCTTGTCGGCGGTTGCTGCGGTACGACGCCCGAGCACATCGCCGAGATCGCGCGCGTGGTCGAGGGCAAGCCCCCGCGCGAGGTGCCCACCATCCCGCGGGCGACCCGACTGGCCGGCCTTGAGCCGCTCAACATCACCGACGACTCGCTGTTCGTCAACATCGGAGAGCGCACCAACATCACCGGCTCGGCCCGGTTCCGCAACCTGATCAAGGCCTCCGACTACGACACCGCGCTGTCGGTCGCACTGCAGCAGGTCGAGGTCGGCGCACAGGTCATCGACATCAACATGGACGAGGGCATGATCGACGGCGTCGCCGCGATGGACCGCTTCACCAAACTGATCGCGGCCGAGCCGGATATCAGCCGGATCCCGGTGATGATCGACTCCTCCAAATGGGAGGTCATGGAAACCGGCCTGAAAAACGTCCAGGGCAAGCCGATCGTCAACTCGATCTCTCTGAAGGAGGGCGAGGAGAAGTTCGTCCGCGAGGCCCGGCTGTGCCGCAAGTACGGCGCCGCGGTGGTTGTGATGGCCTTCGACGAAAAGGGTCAGGCCGACAACCTGGAGCGCCGCAAGGAGATCTTCTCCCGCGCCTACCGGATCCTGACCGACGAGGTCGGCTTCCCGGCCGAGGACATCATCTTCGACCCGAACTGTTTCGCGCTGGCGACCGGTATCGAGGAGCATGCGACATACGGCATCGACTTCATCGAGGCGTGCGCCTGGATCAAGGCCAACCTCCCGGCGGTGCACATCTCAGGCGGCATCTCGAACGTGTCGTTCTCGTTCCGGGGCAACAACCCGGTCCGCGAGGCGATCCACGCGGTGTTTCTGTTCCACGCCATCAAGGCCGGCCTGGACATGGGCATCGTCAACGCCGGCGCGCTGGTGCCGTACGACTCGATCGACCCGGAACTGCGCGAGCGTATCGAGGACGTCGTCCTGAACCGCCGCGAGGACGCGGCCGAGCGGCTCCTGGAGATCGCGGAACGGTTCAACAGCTCGGAGAGGGTTGACGATGCGGTCGCCGCCGAGTGGCGCAGCCTCCCGGTCCGGGAGCGGATCACCCACGCCTTGGTCAAAGGCATCGATGCCAACGTCGATGACGACACCGAGGAGTTGCGGGCCGAGATCGCTGCTGCGGGCGGGCGGCCGATCGAAGTGATCGAGGGTCCGCTGATGGACGGCATGAACGTCGTCGGTGATCTCTTCGGTGCAGGAAAGATGTTCCTGCCCCAGGTGGTGAAGTCGGCTCGCGTGATGAAGAAGGCCGTGGCCTACCTGCTGCCCTATCTCGAGGCGGAGAAGCAAGAGTCCGGCGACACCTCCGGCAAGGACACCAACGGGACGATCATCATGGCGACGGTCAAGGGTGACGTCCATGATATCGGCAAGAATATTGTTGGAGTTGTTCTGCAGTGCAACAACTTTGAGGTTATTGATCTCGGTGTGATGGTGCCCGCGACCAAGATCCTTGCTGCGGCGAAGGAGCACAACGCCGATATCATCGGGCTGTCGTGTTTGATCACCCCATCCCTGGACGAGATGGTCAACTTCGCCGTCGAGATGGAGCGCGAAGGATTGCAGATCCCGCTGCTGATCGGTGGTGCTACCACCTCGCGCGCCCACACGGCGGTGAAGATCTCGCCGCGCCGGTCCGGCCCGGTGGTCTGGGTCAAGGATGCCTCGCGCTCGGTACCGGTCGCGGCGGCACTGCTCGACGACAAGCAGCGGCCGGCCCTGCTGGAAGCCACCGAGTCCGACTACGCGTCCCTGCGGGAACGGCACGCCCAGAAGAACGAGCGGCCGATGCTGACCCTGGAGAAGGCCCGCGCGAATCGGACGCCGATCTCCTGGGAGGGATACACGCCACCGGTCCCTGCCCAGGGCGTCGGGGTTCGGGAATTCTTGGATTACGACCTTGCCGAACTGCGCGAGTACATCGACTGGCAGCCGTTCTTCAACGCCTGGGAGATGAAGGGCCGGTTCCCCGACATCCTCAACAATCCAGCATCGGGGGAGGCCGCCCGCAAGCTGTACGACGACGCCCAGGAAATGCTCGACACCCTGATCAAGGAGAAGTGGCTGAAAGCCAACGGGGTTGTCGGTTTCTTCCCGGCCAACGCCGTCGGTGACGATATCGAGGTCTACACCGACGAGACGCGTACCGAGGTGCTGACCACATTGCGCAATCTGCGCCAGCAGGGCGAGCATCGCGACGCCATTCCGAACCGGAGCCTCGGCGACTTCGTCGCGCCCAAGATCACGGGTCTGGCCGACTACGTCGGCGCCTTCGCCGTCACCAGCGGCCTCGGCAGCGCGGAGCGGGTCGCCGAGTTCAAAGCAGCCAATGATGACTACAACGCGATCCTGCTGGAGTCACTTGCCGACCGCCTCGCAGAGGCGTTCGCCGAACGGATGCACCAGCGGGTCCGCACCGAGTTCTGGGGGTACACCCCTGAGGAGGATCTCGACAGCGAGGCGCTCATCGAGGAGCGCTACACCGGTATCCGGCCCGCCCCCGGCTACCCGGCATGCCCGGAGCACACCGAGAAGATGACGATCTGGGAGTTGATGGATGTCCGGGAGCGAACCGGCATCGAGCTGACCGAGTCGATGGCGATGTGGCCCGGCGCCGCCGTGAGTGGTTGGTACTTCTCACATCCGCAATCGCAGTACTTCGTGGTCGGCCGATTGGCCCAGGATCAAGTCGCGGACTACGCCAAGCGCAAGGGCTGGACCCTGGCCGAAGCCGAGCGCTGGCTGGCGCCCAACCTGGGCTACAACCCGGAGGACTGAGCTCGTGCGCCGTCGTCACGCGGCTGAGTCGTTGATCGGCGGTGCCTGGGGTTGGAATGGGTCGTAGCACCACCAGTCCGCGCGTTCGCCCAGCGGTCCGGGGCACGGCGGGACCGAGGGTGGTGGTGTGCCAGGTGTTCGGGCCAGTGCTCCCGGGTGTAGTGGTTCACCGTCGCCATCGGTGATGAGGAGACGGTCGGCCGGCCCGGTGATGATGATGCCGCCGCTGTGGTGCAAACGGTGATGGAAGGGGCACAGCAGCACAAGGTTGTGCAATTCGGTTTCCCCGCCGTCTTCCCAGTGCTTGATGTGGTGGGCGTGCAGACCGCGGGTCGCGCCGCAGCCCGGGACCGCGCAGCAGCGGTGCCGGTGTTCCAGGGCCCGGCGCAGCCGCCGGCTGATCGTGCGGGTCGACCGTCCGCAACCGATGACCTCACCGTCGCGTTCGAACCACACCTCAGCGGTGGCATCGCAGGTCAGATACTGCCGCTCGGCCTCATCCAGCAGTGGGCCGAGGTGCAGTGCGCCGATCTGCTGCGCGATATCGAGGTGCACCACCACGGTGGTGCGCTGGCCGTGCGGCCGGGCGTGGACGTCGGCGTCCCAGCCGGCCTCGATCAGCCGCATGAAGGCGTCGATGGTGTTCGGAAACGGGGGCTGCTGATCGGCCGCCCCGGCGCTGCCGTCCCGGTCGCTTTTCCACTCTGCGATCAGCGCATCGCGATGGGATTGCAGGGCGGCTTCGAAGGCCGCTGATTCGGCGTGCGGCAGGGCGATCCGCCAGAAGTCGAACACGTCGTCGCTGGTCTTGGTGATCGCCGGCTGCTGGTCGGGCCGGGGGCCGGGATCGGGGCGGGGTTCCAGCTTGACGGCGGTGCGCAGCTGGTTGACGGTGGCAACCTCGGCCAGCTGCGCGTAATGCGCGTCGGACCCCTCGCCCGCACGGGCAGCGATCACTCCGACCTGGTCTAAGGAAAAGCGGCCTTCCCGCATGCCTTCGACGCAGAGCGGAAAGGATTCCAGCCGTCGGGCCACGGTCGCGATCGCGGCGGCATTCGCCGAGGAGGCGCCGGTCTTCCAGGCGACCAGGGCGGCCAGCGAGCGCGCCCCGGTGGCACCCCACAGTTCATCGCGGTCGATCTCGGCGACGATCTCAACGATGCGGCCGTTGACCGCGTTGCGCTGGCCGGTCAGTTCCGCGAGCTCATCGAAAAGGACCGCCAGGCGTTCACCCGGAAGCACATCACTGCCGGTCGGAGTGGTGGTTGCGGTCATGACTGCAGCATCCCACCGGAGTCTGACAAGTTTTGATGTAGAGCGGAGTGAGCCAGCCGTTGGCAGGGACGGGTTAATCTTCGACCATCATGAGAGCGGGGTATCAGGGAGACAGACTTCCTGCCGAGGCGCGCGCCCGAAATCTGCTCGATGTGGACCGCGCCGCCGCTTCGGAGTCGGCCGCTGCCGGAGACCTCCCATGAAGGCCGTCCTGTTCGACATGGACGGCACCTTGGTCGACTCCGAGAAACTCTGGGATATCGCCATGCAACAGCTGTATGCCAAGTTCGGCGCTGAGATGACCCCCGAGGTTCGGGAGTCCACCGTGGGCGGTTCGGCTGAGAGCGTCATGCGCATCGTCTACACCGATCTCGGCCTCGAGCAGGATCCCGCTCATATGGCTGCCACCGCCGACTGGCTGCACGTGATCACCGGCGAACTGTTCGAGGCCGGACTGCCATGGTGCGATGGCGCCCGTGAACTGCTCGACGCGTTGCACGATGCCGCGGTGCCGATGGCATTGGTGACCAATACCCGGCGCGGTCTCACTGAACGTGCACTCGACAGCATCGGCCGGCACTACTTCACCGCGAGTGTCTGCGGTGATGAGGTGGCTCATGGCAAGCCGGCTCCCGATCCATACCGCCGGGCCGCCGCACTACTCGACCTCGAACCAGGCGGGTGTCTGGCGATTGAGGACTCCGTCACCGGAGCGCTGTCCGCCGAGGACGCCGGCTGCGCTGTTCTTGTGGTGCCCAATGACGTTGACGTGCCGGTGACCGCCCGGCGTCACCATGTCCGCTCACTGTCCGGTGTGGATGTCAGCCGGTTGCGGGAGATCTACGCGGAGCTTCAGTCGACTTAGGGAGGCAGTCAGCCTCGGACTGAATCCCTCCTGAGCCGTACGTGACTGTGCGATCGTGGTTGCACCATCACGGAAAGGACGCCAGATGGCCGGCCAAGGTCCCACCAGCGACACGCCATCGATATTCGATGACGAAGAGTTCTCCGGCCGCGGAGTGGTGCGCATCGCGTCGGTCGCCGCATTGGGCGGCCTACTGTTCGGATACGACAGCGCAGTGATCAACGGCGCTGTGGCCTCAATTCAGAGCCACTTCAATATCAACAATGCTTCACTCGGCTTCGCCGTGGCCTCTGCCCTGCTCGGTGCTGCCGCGGGCGCTATGACGGCGGGCCGTTTGGCTGATCGCATCGGTCGCATCTCGGTGATGAAGATTGCCGCGGTGCTGTTCTTCATCAGCGCCATCGGCACCGCCCTTGCGGGCAGCGTGTGGACAATCGTGCTGTTCCGGATCATCGGCGGTATCGGCGTCGGCGTGGCGTCGGTGATCGCGCCGGCCTATATCGCCGAGACATCTCCGGCGCGGATCCGAGGCCGACTTGGGTCGCTGCAGCAATTGGCGATTGTGAGCGGCATATTCATCTCGCTGGCTATCGACTACCTGCTGGCCCATCTGGCCGGCGGTGCCAGCAAGGACCTGTGGCTTGGGCTTGAGGCCTGGCGGTGGATGTTCCTGATCATGGCCGTCCCCGCCGTCATTTACGGGGTGCTGGCATTCACGATTCCGGAATCGCCGCGCTATCTCGTTGCGCGCAAACGCATTCCGGAGGCTCGCAAGGTGCTCACCATGCTGCTGGGCGAGAAGAACCTCGACATCACCATCGACCGCATCCAGGGCACACTGCAGGGCGAGGCCAAGCCGTCATGGCGCGATCTGCGGAAGCCGGCCGGCGGTGTCTACAGCATCGTCTGGGTCGGACTGGGGCTGTCGATCTTCCAGCAGTTCGTCGGGATCAACGTAATCTTCTACTACTCCAACGTGCTCTGGGAGGCAGTCGGTTTCGACGAGAGCCAATCCTTCCTGATCACGGTGATCACCTCAATCGTCAACATTGTGACCACGTTGATCGCCATCTCGCTCATCGACAAGATCGGCCGCAAGCCGCTGCTGCTGATCGGCTCGGCCGGGATGGCCCTCACGCTGGCGACGATGGCCTTCATCTTCGGAACCGCGCCGCAGGTCGATGGCACCCCACAGCTCAGCGGTGTGCAGGGGCCGGTAGCCCTGATCGCGGCCAACCTGTTCGTGGTGGCCTTCGGCATGTCCTGGGGTCCGGTGGTGTGGGTGCTGCTCGGCGAGATGTTCCCCAATCGCATCCGTGCCGCCGCGCTGGGCCTGGCCGCCGCCGGACAGTGGGCGGCCAACTGGCTGATCACCGTCAGCTTCCCGGAGTTGCGGAACAACCTCGGTCTGGCCTACGGCTTCTACGCACTGTGTGCCGTTCTGTCGTTGCTTTTCGTCTGGCGCTGGGTCCGTGAGACCAAGGGCGTGGCCCTGGAGGATATGCAGCACAGCGGCTGATTCGGGCCTGCCGATCCTGGCCGGGGGAGAAACCGCCGTGACGGACACCGCGCCAGCGTGGAACAATCCCGTGCCGTGAAGACCTTCGAGGAGTTGTTCGCCGAGTTGGGCGAGCGTGCGCGCACCCGGCCGGCCGGCAGCGCCACCGTTGCCGCCCTGGACGCCGGTGTGCACAACCTCGGTAAGAAGATCATTGAAGAGGCCGGTGAGGTGTGGCTGGCCGCCGAGCATGAGACAGACGAGGCGCTGGCCGAAGAGATCAGCCAGCTGCTGTACTGGACGCAGGTGCTGATGATCGCCCGTGGTCTGGGTCTCGACGACGTCTACCGGAAGCTGTAGGGATCCCATGTTGCGTGTCGCAGTGCCCAATAAGGGCGCGCTGTCCGAACCTGCCGCGGAGATCCTGTCCGAGGCCGGCTACCGCCGCCGAACCGATCCCAAGGACCTCACCGTCATAGATCCGGTCAACGGTGTGGAGTTCTTCTTCCTCCGGCCCAAGGACATCGCCATCTACGTCGGGTCCGGCCAGTTGGACTTCGGAATCACCGGCCGCGATCTGGCCGCGGAATCCGACGCCCCGATCCGGGAGCGGCTGGCGCTGGGATTCGGATCCTCGAGCTTCCGCTACGCCGCACCGGCCGGACGGTCGTGGACCGTGGGTGATCTGGCGGGCAAGCGGATCGCCACCGCCTATCCGAATCTGGTGCGAAAAGACCTGCAGACCAAGGGGATCGAGGCTACGGTGATCCGTCTCGACGGGGCCGTGGAGATCTCGGTGCAACTCGGCGTCGCGGACGCGATCGCCGATGTCGTCGGCTCCGGGCGCACCCTGAGCCTGCACAATATGGCGGCGTTCGGGGAGCCGCTGTGCGATTCCGAAGCGGTCCTGATCGAGCGGGACAGCGATGAGGACAGCGGCGAGAACGGCAGGGCGAGCCGCGCCGCACGCGATCAGCTTGCCGGCCGCGTCCAGGGCGTGGTCTTCGGCCAGCAGTATCTGATGCTCGACTACGACTGCCCGCGGTCCGTGGTCGACAAGGCAGTCGGAATCACCCCGGGCCTGGAGTCGCCGACCATCGCGCCGCTGGCCGACCCGGACTGGGTTGCGGTGCGGGCGCTGGTGCCGCGCCGAGAGGTCAACGCGATCATGGATGAGCTGGCGGGTATCGGCGCGAAGGCCATCCTGGCCTCCGACGTCCGGTTCTGCCGCTTCTAGGCGTGCTAGCGTCCGGAGCCATGACGCACGCGCTCGTACTGTTGCTGGCACTGCTGATCGGCGTGGTGGCGGGCCTGCGAACGTTCACCGCACCGGCGGTGCTGGCCTGGGCGGCATTCCTGCACTGGATCAACCTGTCCGCCACCTGGGCTTCCTGGATGGGGCACTGGGCGACCGTCGCAGTCCTGAGCATCCTGGCCGTCATCGAACTCGTCAGCGATCAGATGGAATCGATGCCGAGCCGCAAGACGGCCGCGCCGTTCCTGGCCCGGCTGGCCAGCGGCGCCTTCGCCGGCGCGGTGCTCGGTACCGCCTGGGGTTACAAGTGGAGCAGTCTGGGCGCGGGCATGATCGGTGCGGTGATCGGCACCATCGGCGGCTACGCGGCGCGCACCCGACTGGTCGCCGCCAACGGCGGACGGGACCGGCCGGTCGCCCTGGGCGAGGACCTCCTCGCCGTGGCGGGCGGCGTGGCCGTCGCCTACCTCACCAGCGTCCTGTAGCTCGCGCCACCGCACCGGCAGCCTAGGCTGAACGGCTGTGACTGTGTCCGATGGCGGTAACGCCCCACGCCGAACCGGCCCGTTCGCCATCGGCGACAGGGTCCAGTTGACCGATGCCAAGGGTCGGCACTACACGATGATCCTGCAGGCGGGAGGGGAGTTTCACACCCATCGCGGCATCGTCGCTCACGACTCCGTGATCGGTTCGCCGGAGGGCTGCGTGGTCAAAGCCTCCGGCGGTGACGCCTTCCTGGTGCTGCGCCCGCTGCTGGTCGATTACGTGATGTCCATGCCGCGGGGCGCCCAGGTGATCTACCCCAAGGACGCCGCCCAGATCGTTCACGAGGGTGACATCTTCCCGGGCGCACGGGTCCTTGAGGCCGGCGCCGGGTCCGGGGCGATGAGCTGTTCGCTGCTGCGGGCCGTCGGGCCGAGTGGCGAGGTGATCTCCTACGAGGTCCGTGAGGACCACGCCGAGCATGCCCAACGTAACGTCTCGACCTTCTTCGGCGCCGAACCCGACAACTGGCGTCTGGTGATCGCCGATCTGGCCGGCACCGATCTCGCCGATGAGTCGATCGACCGCGCTGTGCTCGACATGCTCGCGCCGTGGGATGTGCTCGACGCAGTGTCGCGGGTGCTGGTGCCCGGCGGTGTGCTGATCATCTACGTCGCGACCGTCACCCAACTGTCCAAGACCGTTGAGGCCATGCGCGAGCAGCAGTGCTGGACCGAGCCGCGATCCTGGGAGTCACTGCAGCGCGGCTGGAACGTGGTCGGACTGGCGGTGCGCCCGGAGCACACCATGCGCGGGCACACCGCGTTCCTGATCTCCGCCCGCAGGCTGGCGCCGGGCACCGTCACGCCGACGCCGCTGCGGAAGAAGGGCCGCGGTACGGCCCCGGCAGCGACCTAGTCGGCGCTGTGTCGCACATCCCTTGGCGCTGAGCGCAATTCGAACTCCAGCCAACCGATCCACATCGCGAACTCAGCGGGCCGGAAGCCCGGTCCGGGAATTGCCGAAGGCCAGCAGCATCTCCGCGGTGTCCCGGGTGAGCTGCCAGCCGTCCGGGCCGCTGTGAAACTCCATCGGAAACGAGAAGACGCCGGGGTTGGCCGGGTTCGTCGTCGTCACCGCGACAGTGGCCAGGACGTTTGTGTGGACAGGGGCCGACGGATCGCCGGGTTGGTCGCCGGCCCAGTTCACATCGGTGGCCGTGAATGCCACCGGGCTGAATCCGCCGTCGCGCAGGGCGGCGGCGAACCGGTCGAGGGTGACCGCATCGGTGGGCGTGGAGTCCTGCAGCAGTGGCAGCTTCTCGGCACCCGGCACCGCCGGGTCGGCCAACCGGGACATGACGGCGGTCAGTGCCTCCGGCGGTGGTGGCGGACCGGGGTCTGCCGGGGCCGGACGGACCGGGGATGCGCTCACCCGCGGCGAGGTGACGGTTGGTGCCGAGCGGGCATCGCCGTTACCGGCGCACCCGGACAGGATCACTGCGGCCGCTGTCAGGAGGGCCGCCGTGACGGTGGCCGCGGTCGCGGTCAGGCCGTGCCGCATGCCGTCAGGCGCTGAGCAGTGTCAGCACCGCGCTCGCCGACATGCGGGAGATCTTCCAGCCGCCCTCGTCCACGAAGGTGATGTTCTGCGTGGTCGCCGGCACGGCCGGAGCGGTGGCGGTGACATTGGCGGTGACGGCGCCCGGCCCGGCCGGCGCGATATTGCTGACAGCGAAGGTCAGCGGCACCTGCCCCTTGGCGACGGCCTTCTTCATCAGCCCGTCGGCGGCGCGCGCCTCGACCCGGCCGATACCACCTTCGATCAGGTTGCCCTTCGCGCTGAACGGGACGTTCGGGTCGGCCAGACCGGCCAGGACGCCGGTGAGCTGTTCGGCCGTGGGCAGGTCGGTGGCCGGGTCCAGAGGCAGGGGCACGCCGAAGACCACCGGCGCAACATTCACCGATGCGATCGGCGTGACGATCACCGCCCCCGCGGCGGCGGCACCGGCGATCAAGGTGGCCGCCATGCACGTGACGAGCAGTTTTCTGGTCACAGCTTTCCTCTCGATCGGCGGCGACTCTTCGTCGAGGTTAACAGCGATGTCAGAGTGTCGAAATTCTCTGGCGGCCCATGATGGTCTAATCGCCGGTAGCGTTGGCGTATCCAACTGCACCGGTTATCGGTGCGGGGAAGGAGCCGGATATGACTGAGTCACATCGTTCCGAGGCTGCAGGGGGCCCCGACGGCGACGAGACCGTCGAGGTCGAACGGCTGCGCCGAGAGGCGTCGCTGCTGCGCGAACAGCTGCAGAATGCGGTGGGCGCCGGCCGCAGCACCCGTGAGATCCAGCAGCTCGAGGCGCGAATCGATTCGCTGGCCTCACGCAACGCCAAATTGATGGACACCCTCAAGGACGCCCGCCAGCAGCTGCTGGCGCTGCGCGAGGAGGTTGACCGGCTGGGTCAGCCACCCAGCGGGTACGGCGTTCTGCTCGGTACTCACGAGGACGACACCCTCGACGTCTTCACCTCCGGCCGCAAGATGCGCCTGACCTGTTCGCCCAATATCGACGTCAAGACGCTCAAGAAGGGCCAGACGGTCCGCCTCAACGAGGCGCTGACCGTGGTCGAGGCCGGCGCCTTCGAGGCGGTCGGCGAGATCAGCACCCTGCGCGAGTTGCTCGCCGACGGGCGCCGGGCTCTGGTGGTCGGCCATGCCGACGAGGAGCGCATCGTCGGGCTGGCCGAGCCCCTGGTGGCGCTGGAGCATATGGCGCCGGAGGTGGCCAGTGCTCTGGAGGGAGCCCTCGACGACGACCAGCGCCCGCGCAAGCTGCGCCCCGGCGATTCGCTGCTGGTCGACAGCAAGGCCGGCTACGCCTTCGAGCGGATTCCCAAGGCCGAGGTCGAGGACCTCGTTCTCGAAGAGGTGCCCGACGTCGCCTACAGCGATATCGGCGGCCTGACGCGGCAGATCGAGCAGATCCGCGACGCCGTCGAGCTGCCGTTCCTGCACAAGGAGCTCTACCGCGAATACTCGCTTCGGCCACCCAAAGGTGTGCTGCTCTACGGCCCGCCCGGCTGCGGTAAGACGCTGATCGCCAAGGCGGTGGCGAACTCGCTGGCCAAGAAGATGGCCGAAGTGCGGGGTGAGGACGCCCGCGAGGCAAAGTCGTACTTCCTCAATATCAAGGGCCCGGAACTGTTGAACAAGTTCGTCGGCGAGACCGAGCGTCATATCCGGCTGATCTTCCAGCGGGCCCGCGAGAAGGCCTCCGAGGGCACTCCGGTGATCGTGTTCTTCGACGAGATGGACTCGATCTTCCGCACCCGCGGCACCGGCGTCAGCTCCGACGTCGAGACCACGGTGGTGCCACAGTTGCTGAGCGAGATCGACGGTGTGGAGGGGCTGGAGAACGTCATCGTCATCGGCGCCTCCAACCGCGAGGACATGATCGACCCGGCGATCCTGCGGCCCGGCCGCCTGGACGTCAAGATCAAGATCGAACGGCCGGATGCCGAAGCGGCGCAGGACATCTTCAGCAAGTATCTGGTTGAGACCCTCCCGTTGCATGCCGAGGATCTGGCCGAGTTCGGCGGCGATCGGAGCGTGTGCATCAAGGCGATGATCGAGCAGGTCGTCGAGCGGATGTACGCCGAGATCGACGACAACCGCTTCCTCGAGGTCACCTATGCCAACGGCGACAAAGAGGTCATGTACTTCAAGGATTTCAACTCCGGTGCGATGATCCAGAACGTCGTCGACCGGTCCAAGAAGTATGCGATCAAGTCTGTGCTCGAGAGCAACCAGCACGGCCTGCGGATCCAGCATCTGCAGGACTCGATCGTCGACGAGTTCTCCGAGAACGAGGACCTGCCCAACACCACCAATCCCGATGACTGGGCGCGGATCTCGGGCAAGAAGGGCGAGCGGATCGTCTACATCCGCACGCTGGTCACCGGCAAGACGTCCAGTGCGAGCCGGGCCATCGACACCGAGTCGAACCTTGGGCAGTATCTCTAGAACTCCAGCGTGTAGCTGTTGGTCAGCTCGTCCTGCAGCACGTGCGCGTCGCGTTCGGTGGTGTCCACCACCAGAGGGCTTGTCAGCGTTCGGGTTTGGTAGCTCCAGCCCTCGGGCGGCGTCAGCCGCGATGCCAGTCCGGGCAGGTCGTCCAGGGCCAGTTCCTTATCGACGACCTGGCTCCAGGTCTGCATCACCCAGCGATTGCCTTCGGGGTCGATCAGCTCGAACACCGGCCGCCCGGCATCGAAGGTGAAGATGGCCTTGCGGTCCACCTTGTTGACCGAATACGGCTGTGGATTACTCGACGACAGCTGCACCGTCGCCTGCTCGATCATCTCGATACCGCCGAAGCTCGCAGTCGGCTGCGGACTGCCGGCTTTCTTCTCGATACCGCTCATCAGCCAGTAGCGCGGGCCGTTGAGCAGTGCGCCGACTGCACCGTTGTCCTTCGCGATCGCGGCCGCATCCAGTGCGCCCCAGAGTTCTGCCGGGCAGTCATTGAGCGGAAAGCTGTTGTACACCGTCGCTTCCGGCCCGTTCTCGTTCATACGGATCAGAAGAACTTCGCCGTAGCGCTTTCCGAAGACGTCAGTCATATCTCCAGTGTGACCCCCCGGTAGCGATTACGGGCGAGCAGTGTCACCCGCAGGTCGTCGACCATCGGGTCGAGGAACTGCGCCCGGTACTGCGCGTCGGTGACGGCCTTGGCCGAGATGTACATGAACGTGGTCGCAGTCAGCAGCATCGTGGTCTGGATCAGCGAGTCGGGTATCGGCAGCGTCATCCCGAGCAGTTCTCCGTCGGGCCGGCCGTTACCGCGCGTCCAGGCATCCAGTACGGCCGGGCTGACCAGGATCATGCCCAGCACGAAGAACACCCCGCCGGTCAGTGCCGCCACCGTCACCACGTGGACAAGTTGGGAGGCCGCCATGACGAAGACGGTGTTCATCCGTTCGCCCAGCGACAGCTCATCGGCCTGTGCCGGATCAGGCATCCCGGCGAACGGCGTTCCGGCCAGCTCGGCCGAATCCGCGGAGGGGTCAACGGCGGCGATGCTGGGCGCCGACAGCAGCGGGCGCACCTGATCCAGTGTGGTCGACACCAGGAAACTGCCCGCGATCAGGAACAGGAACCCCATCCCCAGCCATAGACGTTCCCGGCTGATCAGCGAGGTCATCAGCCACACGTAGGTGTTGAAGAACATCAGGAAGGTCAGCAGCACCACCGGCAGTGCGCGGACGAACATCCCGGCCGTCAGGGCGAGGTTGGACACCGTCATCCTGGCCACCCAGCCCAGGATGGAGCCCACGCCGGTCGCGGTGAACAGCAGGATCAGTGCCACGGCCGCGCCGAAGAAGGCCACGTTGGCCCCGATGTGCTGGCTCGGGCCGCCCAGCAGCGCACCGGCCGCGATCACCGCCACCGCGACGTAGGAGGCGAGCAGCTGCCGCACCGGCGAAGCGATCCTGGTGACCAGCCAGCCCGTCACGGCTGCCAGCGGCACCACCAGGATCAGCAGGCCGAGCACGAAACTCTCGGCGAGATCGGGACGTCCGGCGATGTCGACGGTGTGCTGACCCGCGATGGCCACGATCAGGATCGAGTTCGCGGCGACTGCCGCCAGCGCGGCCAGTGCCGGTGCCGAGCGGCTCCACACCCGGCGCACCAACGCCGAGGGGCGCACGACCGCGGGCAGGCCACGGCTGAGGAACCAGCGGTCGGCTGCAGAGCTGTCAGTCATCGGCGGCACTCATGGTGCCGACACCTTAACTCCGGCGGATAGGCTGTCGGCCATGCAGCGGATCATCGGCACAGAGGTGGAATACGGAATCTCGTCGCCGACCGATCCGACCGCGAACCCGATCCTGACCTCGACCCAGGCGGTGCTCGCCTACGCGGCGGCCGCCGGTATCCAGCGCGCCAAACGCACCCGATGGGATTACGAGGTGGAGTCGCCGTTGCGTGATGCGCGCGGATTCGATCTCAGCCGCGGCTCCGGCCCACCGCCGATCGTCGACGCCGATGAGATCGGCGCGGCCAACATGATCCTGACCAACGGCGCGCGGCTCTACGTCGACCACGCCCACCCCGAGTACTCCGCCCCCGAGGTCACCGACCCGATGGATGCGGTGATCTGGGACAAGGCCGGAGAGCGGGTGATGGAGGCCGCTGCCCGGCACGTCGCCAGCGTTCCCGGCGCGGCCAGACTTCAGCTGTACAAGAACAACGTTGACGGCAAGGGCGCCTCCTACGGCACCCATGAGAACTACCTGATGCGCCGGCAGACGCCGTTCTCCGCCGTGATCGCCGGACTGACCCCGTTCATGGTGTCGCGTCAGGTTGTCACCGGTTCCGGACGGGTGGGCATCGGTGCATCCGGCGATGATCCGGGATTCCAGCTGTCCCAGCGCGCCGACTACATCGAGGTCGAGGTCGGCCTTGAGACCACCCTCAAACGCGGCATCATCAACACCCGCGATGAACCGCATGCCGATGCCGACAAATACCGGCGGCTGCACGTCATCATCGGCGACGCAAACCTCGCCGAGACGTCCACCTACCTCAAGGTCGGCACCACCTCGCTGGTGCTGGACCTGATCGAGGACGGGCCCCAGGAAGGCATCGACCTCTCCGATCTGATGCTGGCCCGGCCGGTGCACGCCGTCCATGTCGTCAGCCGGGACCCCTCGCTGCGCGCCACGGTGGCGCTGGCCGACGGCCGGGAACTCACCGCGTTGGCGATGCAGCGGATTTACCTGGAACGGGTGGCGGCCATGCTGGACCGCCGCGACCCCGATCCCCGCGCAGACCACGTCGTCGAAACCTGGGCGCATGTGCTCGATCTGCTGGAACGCGATCCGATGGAATGTGCCGAATTGCTGGACTGGCCTGCCAAGCTGCGGTTGCTCGAGGGCTTCCGGCAGCGGGAGAACCTGCAGTGGTCGGCGCCCCGCCTGCAGCTTGTGGACCTCCAGTACTCCGATGTCCGACTGGACAAGGGACTCTACAACCGGCTGGTGGCCCGCGGCTCGATGAAGCGGCTCGTCACCGAGCAACAGGTCCTCGACGCGGTGGACAACCCGCCGACCGACACCCGCGCCTATTTCCGCGGTGAGTGCCTACGCAGATTCGGCGCCGACATCGCCGCCGCCAGCTGGGATTCGGTGATCTTCGATCTCGGCGGCGACTCGCTGGTGCGGATCCCCACCCTGGAGCCGCTGCGCGGGAGCAAGGCACACGTCGGCGCGCTGCTGGACTCGGTGAACAGCGCCGCCGAACTGGTGGAACAACTGACCACCTGACGGGTGGTCGGGCTGATCACGCCGTGGTCGGACGGTACTGTGAAGGCCGGTGGCCATTTTGGAGTCGACTGTGGAGTCGACTGTGGAGTCGACTGTGAACTCAACACGGTCGCCGACGAGACCAGGAGGCAGCGATGGCTCAAGATCAGACCAAGCGTGGCGGCGGGGGCGGCGGGGACGACGACCTCACCGGTAACGCCGCGGCCGGCCAGGAGCGTCGCGACAAGCTCGCCGAGGAGACTGACGATCTGCTCGACGAGATCGACGATGTGCTCGAGGAGAATGCCGAGGACTTCGTGCGGGCCTACGTTCAAAAGGGCGGACAGTGACTGGGGCGTCCCCTGATCGTCTGGCTTTCAACTCACCGCTGACCGGTTTCCCGCCCCATTCCGTCGACCTCTCCTCGTTCACCGAGTACCTGCGTCGGCAAGCTCCGGAACTGCTGCCCGCCGGCCCACCGGCCGGTGCCGGCGCGACTCCCGGTGAGGCGTTCCCGCACGGCACCACGATCGTCGCGTTGCGTTACCCCGGCGGGGTGCTGATCGCCGGTGACCGGCGGTCAACCCAGGGCAATATGATCGCCGGCCGCGATGTGCAGAAGGTTTACATCACCGACGACTACACGGCCACCGGTATCGCCGGCACGGCCGCACTGGCGGTGGAGTTCGCCCGGTTGTATGCGGTGGAACTCGAGCACTACGAGAAGCTCGAGGGTCTCCCGATGACCTTCCCGGGCAAGGTCAACCGGTTGGCGATCATGGTCCGCGGCAACCTCGGTGCGGCACTTCAGGGTTTCGTCGCGCTGCCACTCCTGGTGGGCTACGACCTCGCCGATCCGAACCCGGATGCGGCCGGCCGGATCGTCTCGTTCGATGCGGCCGGAGGCTGGCATATCGAGGACGAGGGCTATCAGGCGGTCGGCTCGGGATCGCTGTTCGCGAAGTCCTCGATGAAGAAACTGTATTCCGCTGTGGCTGACGCCGATTCGGCGCTCAAGGTTGCGGTCGAAGCGCTGTATGACGCCGCCGATGACGACTCCGCCACCGGCGGGCCGGATCTGGTCCGCGGTATCTACCCGACCGCGGTTCTGATCGACGCCGACGGTGCGCAGGAGGTCACCGGGGAGCGTATCGAGCGGCTCGCCCGCGAGGTGATCGAGAAGCGAACGGACACAGATGATTTCGGTCCGGGCAAGGGCCCGAGCAACCAAGCGCCCAGAGCAGATTCGTGATGGGCGCTGATTCATGAGCTTCCCGTATTTCATCTCACCCGAGCAGGCGATGCGTGAGCGCTCCGAGCTCGCGCGCAAAGGTATCGCCCGGGGTCGCAGCGTGGTCGCCCTGGCATACGCCGGCGGTGTGCTGTTCGTCGCCGAGAACCCGTCCCGGTCCTTGCAGAAGGTCAGTGAGATCTACGACCGGGTGGGCTTCGCGGCTGTGGGACGGTTCAACGAGTTCGACAGCCTGCGCCGCGGCGGAATCCAGTACGCCGACACCCGCGGCTACGCCTATGACCGCCGCGATGTGACCGGCCGGCAGCTGGCCAACGTCTACGCCCAGACTCTGGGAACGATCTTCACCGAGCAGGCCAAGCCCTACGAGGTCGAGTTGTGTGTGGCCGAGGTCGCGCACTTCGGCGAGAGCAGACCGGCGGAGCTGTACCGGATCACCTACGACGGGTCGATCGCCGACGAGCCGCATTTTGTGGTGATGGGTGGTACCACCGAGCCGATCATCACCGCGCTCAAGGAGTCCTACTCCGAGAACGCCGAACTCGGCGAGGCGGTCGGCATCGCGGTCAGTGCGCTGCGGGCCGGGATCAGCAGTGCGGCGGGCACGGCCACGCCGGCCGCCGAACCGCGGGTGCTCGGTCCGTCGACCCTGGAGGTTGCGGTCCTGGACGCCAATCGGCCGCGCCGCGCCTTCCGGCGGATCACCGGGCCCGCCCTGGATGCCCTGGTCGGCGAGGACGCCCTCGGGGACGCGCCCGCAGCCAACCCCGCAGCCAACCCCGCAGCCACTGAATCGGCGGACTGACGCTCGATCGGCGGGGACGCCGCGGGGCGGGGAACCGGCAGCGGGTGTCCGGCGCCCGGTAGGCTCCTCACCGTGCAGCGACGGATCATGGGCATCGAGACGGAGTTCGGTGTCACCTGCACCTTTCACGGTCACCGGCGGCTCTCGCCGGATGAGGTGGCCCGCTACCTGTTCCGGCGGGTGGTGTCCTGGGGTCGCAGTTCCAACGTCTTCCTGCGAAACGGGGCGCGGCTGTACCTCGACGTCGGCAGTCACCCCGAGTACGCCACCGCCGAGTGCGACAACCTGCACCAGCTCGTCACCCACGACCGGGCCGGTGAGCGCGTCCTCGAGGATCTCCTGGTCGACGCCGAGCAGCGGCTGGTCGACGAGGGCATCGGCGGGGACATCTATCTGTTCAAGAACAACACCGATTCTGCGGGCAACTCCTACGGCTGCCACGAGAACTATCTGATCGTCCGGGCGGGGGAGTTCTCCCGGATCTCCGATGTGCTGCTGCCCTTCCTGGTGACCCGCCAGCTGATCTGCGGGGCGGGCAAGGTGCTGCAGACACCGAAGGCGGCAACCTTCTGCCTGTCCCAGCGCGCCGAGCACATCTGGGAGGGCGTCTCCAGCGCTACCACCCGGTCCCGTCCGATCATCAACACCCGCGACGAGCCGCACGCCGACGCCGAGAAGTACCGCCGGCTGCACGTCATCGTCGGCGACTCCAATATGAGCGAGACCACCACGATGCTCAAGGTGGGCTCCGCCGCCCTGGTGCTGGAGATGATCGAGGCCGGCATCCCGTTCCGGGACTTCTCCCTGGACAACCCGATCCGGGCCATCCGGGAGGTCAGCCATGACCTGACCGGCCGGCGCCCGGTTCGGCTGGCCGGTGGCCGACAGGCCAGCGCGCTGGACATTCAGCGGGAGTACCACGCCCGGGCCGTCGAGTATCTGCAGTCCCGTGAGCCCAACACCCAGCTCGACCAGGTTGTCGACCTGTGGGGCCGCCAGCTCGATGCGATGGAGAGCCAGGACTTCGCCAAGGTCGACACCGAAATCGACTGGGTGATCAAACGCAAGCTGTTTCAGCGCTACCAGGACCGCTACAGCATGGAGCTGTCGCACCCGAAGATCAGCCAGCTGGATCTGGCCTACCACGACATCAAACGCGGCCGCGGTGTGTTCGACCTGCTGCAGCGCAAGGGTCTGGCCGCCCGGGTCACCACCGACGAGGAGATCGAGGCCGCCGTCGACACCCCGCCGCAGACCACCCGGGCCAAGCTGCGCGGGGAGTTCATCGCCGCCGCCCAGGAAGCCGGCCGTGATTTCACCGTGGACTGGGTGCACCTCAAGCTCAACGATCAGGCCCAGCGCACGGTGCTGTGCAAGGACCCGTTCCGGTCCACCGACGAGCGCGTGAAGCGCTTGATCGCCTCGATGTGACCTAATCTGTCGTCCGTGGGCACTCACACCGCCAAGATCGAACGGTTGATGAATCTGGTCATCGCGCTGTTGTCCACTCGCAGCTACCTGACCGCTGAGAAGATCCGGACGACCGTCATCGGCTACGGGGAACAGAGCGACGAGGCGTTCTCCCGGATGTTCGAGCGGGACAAGAGCGAACTGCGCGATCTGGGCATTCCCCTGGAGACCGGCAAGATCTCTGGCTTCGATCCCATCGAGGGCTATCGCATCAAGCCCGACGACTACGCGCTGCCCGCGGTCGATCTGACTCCCGAGGAGGCGGCCGCGGTCGCGGTGGCCACCAAACTCTGGGAGTCACCGGAACGTATCACCGCCGCGCAGAATGCCGTGCTGAAGTTGCGCGCCGCAGGCGTCGACGTCGACGAGATCGGCGAGGTGTCGATCAGCACCGGCGCGGGCCCGACCGGACTGCGCGGTTCGGATGCCGTCCTCGATGTGCTGCTGGCGGCGATCGACGCCCGGCAGACCGTGCAGTTCCAGCACCGCCCCAATCCGGTCGAGCCCTACAACCTGCGCACCGTCGAACCGTGGGGAGTGTTGACCGCGCGGGGGCGGTGGTATCTGGTCGGCCACGACTGCAATCGCGACGCCATTCGGGTTTTCCGGCTGTCTCGCATCGTCGAGCCCAAAGCCGTTGGGCCGCATGGGGCTTTCGTTGTCCCCGACGGTCAGGACTTGCGGGCGCTCGTCAATAATGCGATCGGTGATGCGGCCAGCGGCGGGCAGGCGCTGGTGTGGGTGGCCGACGGCCACGCGACCGCGCTGCGCCGCCAGGGACGCACCGTCGAGCGGCGCTCGGTGGGCAGTCGCGAGGGCGACGTCATCGAACTGGAGGTGCCGGCGATGGACTGGCTGGCCCGGGAGGTCGCGGGACATGGCGCCGATGCGCTCGTGCTGGAACCGGCGGCGCTGCGCGAGGACGTAGTGGCCCGCCTGAGCGCGCAGGCTGGGGTGATCGCATGACGCCGGTCTCCACCCGCCTGGTGCGCCTGCTCAACATGGTCCCGTACTTTCAGGCCAACCCCGAGGTCACCTATACGAAGGCTGCCGCCGATCTCGGTGTCACCGTCAAACAGTTGAAGGCCGATATCAACCAGTTGTGGATGTGCGGGCTGCCGGGCGGCGCCGGCGGTGACCTGATCGACTTCGAAATGTCTGACGACACGGTCTCGGTCACCTTCTCGGCGGGTATGGACGAGCCGCTGCGGCTCAACCCGACGGAGGCCACCGTCGTGCTGCTCGCCTTACGCGCGCTGTCGGAGATCCAGGGAGTGATGGATCCCGCCGCCGCGCGCAGTGCGATAGCCAAGATCGAGGCGGCCGCCGGCTCCATCGTCGGCGACGACGCAGTCTCCGCCGGGGACGAACCCGCGCCGATCGAAGCGGAGGCTGCCGCCGCAGTCCGCAAGGCGGTCCAGGACTCCCGCGCGGTACGAATCGAGTACTACACAGCCTCCCGCGACGCGCTGTCGGACCGGATCGTCGATCCGATCCGGGTCATCCTGATCGGTGACCACAGTTACCTGGAGGCCTGGTGCCGGGAGGCCGAGGCGGTCCGGCTGTTCCGGTTCGATCGCATCGTGGAGGCCCGTGCGCTCGACGAGCCGTCCGCTCCACCGCGCCCCGCGGTGAACGCCCCGCCGAGTATGGCGCTGTTCGAGGCCGACCCGTCGCTGCCCTCGGCCACCCTGCGGATCGCCCCGCAGGCGGCATGGATGCTCGAGTACTTCCCGGTACGCGTCCTGCGGGAGCTTCCGGACGGCCACTGCGAGGCCGCGATGACCTATGCGGCCGACGAGTGGATGACCAGGCTGATCCTGGGATTCGGCGCCGACGTGCAGGTGCTGGCCCCGGCCTCGCTGGCCGCGGCCGTCCGGCGGTCCGCGACCGCCGCACTGGCCGCCTACGCCGAGCTGGCGGGGTAGCATCGCAATGACGTCTGGAGGTAACTAATGGGTGCTCTCAGTCCGTGGCACTGGGCGATTCTCATTCTCGTGCTCGTGCTGCTCTTCGGTTCCAAGCGGCTGCCCGATGCCGCCCGCTCGCTGGGCAAGTCGATGCGCATCTTCAAAACCGAGGTCAAAGAGCTGCAGGCCGACGGTAAGGCCGAGACTCCGGTCTCTCCCGCCCAGCCCACCCAGGTGAGCTCCGAGCGGGTCGAAGCCCCGGTGACCCCGGCTCCTCCCGCCCAGCCCGGCCCACCGGTTCAGAACCCGTCGGCCTGAGCAATCCGGTACTGCAGCGCCCCCGCGGCGCTGGGTAGACGCCGTGCAGACCCCGAAATTCCTGTCCCGCCTGGACCCCCGTGCGCGGCGCAGCCGTGCCAACCCCGACGGGACCATGTCCCTGGTCGAGCATGTCCGGGAACTGCGGACCCGGCTGCTCATCTCGATGGCCGCGGTGGTGCTGACCACGATCATCGGGTTCATCTGGTACGGCCACAGTCTGTTCGGGATGGAGAGTCTCGGGGAGTGGCTTCGCCACCCCTACTGCGCGCTGCCTCAGTCGGCGCGTGCCGACATCAGCGCCGACGGCGGCTGCCGACTGCTGGCCACCGCGCCGTTCGACCAGTTCATGTTGCGGCTCAAGATGGGACTGACGGCCGGCATCGTGCTGGCCTGCCCGGTGTGGTTTCACCAGCTGTGGGCCTTCATCACCCCGGGGCTGTACAAGGGCGAACGCCGCTTCGCGGTGGCGTTCGTGGTCTCGGCGGCAACCCTGTTCATCGCCGGCGCCGTCCTGGCCTACGTGGTGCTGTCCAAGGCGCTGCACTTCCTGCTGACCGTGGGCAGCGATGTGCAGGTCACCGCGCTCTCCGGCGACCAGTACTTCGGCTTCCTGATCAACCTGCTGCTGGTGTTCGGCGTCAGCTTCGAATTCCCCCTGCTGATCGTCATGCTCAACGCCATCGGGATGCTCAGCTACGAGAAGCTCAAGTCCTGGCGTCGGGGCCTGATCTTCGGGGTGTTCGCCTTCGCGGCGATCGCCACACCGGGACAGGACCCGTTCTCCATGCTGGCACTGGGCCTGGCGCTGACGCTGCTGCTGGAGTTCGCCATCCAGATCACCCGGATCCACGACCGGCGCAAGGCCAGGCGCGAGGCCCGGATCGACATCCCCGACGACCAGGCCGCCACGATCGAGGCACCGGATCCAGTGGCCGCTCATGACGACATCACCTGAGATCGCCGCGGATTCCCGGCTTGCGGACTTCGTCACCGGCCTGACCTTCCGGCTCG
Organism: Mycobacterium sp.; assembly: GCF_051006775.1. Lineage (GTDB taxonomy): Bacteria > Actinomycetota > Actinomycetes > Mycobacteriales > Mycobacteriaceae > Mycobacterium. Next base: position 9,110 of record NZ_JBPCSX010000022.1, on the reverse strand, counting down.
ATCCGTTCCAGGCGCAGGCCTGCGCGGCACTGGAACTCGGGCACGGGGTACTGGTGTGTGCGCCGACCGGCGCGGGCAAGACGGTGGTCGGTGAGTTCGCGGTGCACCTGGCGCTGGCGGCCGGGCAGAAGTGCTTCTACACCACGCCGATCAAGGCGCTGAGCAATCAGAAGCACAACGACCTTGTGCGTCGCTACGGCGCGGACAAGATCGGGTTGCTCACCGGCGATCAGGCGATCAACGGCGATGCGCCGGTGGTGGTGATGACCACCGAGGTTCTGCGCAACATGCTCTACGCGGGTTCGCCTGCGCTGCAGGGACTTTCCTATGTCGTGATGGACGAGGTGCACTTCCTCGCCGACCGCATGCGCGGGGCGGTCTGGGAGGAGGTGATCCTGCATCTGCCCGAGGAGGTCCGGCTGGTCAGCCTGTCGGCCACCGTCAGCAACGCCGAGGAGTTCGGCGGCTGGATCAAGACCGTGCGCGGGGACACCACCGTGGTGGTCGACGAGCACCGCCCCGTCCCACTCTGGCAGCACGTGCTCGTCGGCAAGCGGCTGTTCGATCTCTTCGACTACGAGTCGGCGGGTGATCGGCCCGGTCGGGCCCACCTCGTCGACCCCGAACTGGCCCGCCATATCGCCAACCGCCGGGAGGCCGAACGGCTGACCGATTGGCAGCCGCGCCGCCGCGGCCCGGGCCGTTCGGGTGGTTCGGGCGGTGCGGGCGGTTCGGGGATCTACCGTCCGCCGTCGCGACCCGATGTCATCGCCACCCTGGACCGCGAGGGCCTGCTGCCGGCGATCACCTTCATCTTCTCCCGAGCCGGTTGCGACGCTGCCGTCAAACAGTGCCTGCGCAGTTCGCTGAAGCTGACCACGCCTGAGGATCAGGTCCGGATCGCCGAGGTGATCGACCGCCGGTGCGCCGATCTGGCTGACGCCGACCTCGAGGTGCTCGACTACTACGAGTTTCGGGAAGGTCTGTTGCGCGGGCTGGCCGCCCACCACGCCGGGATGCTGCCGACCTTCCGGCACACCGTCGAGGAGTTGTTCACCGCGGGACTTGTGAAGGCCGTATTCGCCACCGAGACACTGGCTTTGGGGATCAACATGCCCGCCCGCACGGTGGTGCTGGAGAAGCTGGTCAAGTTCAACGGTGAGCAGCACATGCCGCTGACACCGGGGGAGTACACCCAGCTGACCGGTCGGGCGGGACGGCGCGGCATCGACGTCGAAGGTCACGCGGTGGTGCTCTGGAACCCGCAGGACGCCACCGCCGAGCCGACCGAGATCGCCGGTCTGGCCTCCACCCGCACCTTCCCGCTGCGCAGTTCGTTCGCGCCGTCCTACAACATGACCATCAACCTGGTCAGCCAGATGGGTCCGGAGCAGGCGCATGCGCTGCTGGAGCGGTCCTTCGCCCAGTTCCAGGCGGACAAGTCGGTGGTCGGACTGGTGCGCGGCGCGCAACGCGGCGAGACAATGCTCGACGAGATCGCCGCCGAACTGGACTGGGACCGGCGCGCCAAGCCCACCGAGCCGGCCATCCTGGACTACGCCCGGCTGCGGGCCAGGATCGGAGAACGGGAGCGGTCGCAGTCCCGCGCCTCCCGATTGCAGCGCCGGCAGGTTGCCACCGACGCGCTGGCGGCATTGCGCCGCGGCGACATCATCAACATCACCCAGGGCCGCCGCGGCGGGCTTGCGGTTGTTCTGGAGCCGGCCCGCGACGGCGATGACCCCAGGCCGCTGGTTTTGACCGAAGACCGTTGGGCCGGAAGGATCTCCACCGCCGACTACACCGGTGCGGCCGGGCCGATCGGTTCGATGGCACTGCCCAAGCGGGTCGAACACCGTCAGCCCAAGGTGCGCCGCGACCTGGCCTCGGCGCTGCGTTCAGCAGGGGAGGGCCTGGTGATCGCGCCCCGCAAGCGGGGCGGTGGTGGTGACCCGCTCTCAAGTCAGGATCCCGACGTCGACCCCGAACTGCTGAAGTTGCGCGAGCAGATGCGACAGCACCCGGGCCACCGGATCGCCGACCGGGATGCCCAGGTCCGGATCGCGGAGCGGTATCTGCGGATGGAGCGCGATAACGAACAGATCCGCGCCAAGGTCAGCGCCGCCACCAACTCGCTGGCCCGCACCTTCGACCGGATCGTGGTCCTGCTCAGTGAGCGGGGGTACATCGCCGCCAAGGAGGATCGACTGCAGGTGACCGATGCCGGACGGCTGCTGGCCCGGATCTACAGCGAGAGCGACCTGCTGGTCGCCGAGTGCCTACGCACCGGGATCTGGAAGGGATTGCAGCCGGCCGAGTTGGCGGCAGCGCTGTCTGCGATGGTCTTCGAGTCCCGCGGCGGGGACGGGCCCACTCCCACGAGCGCCATCGACATGCCCACCCCGGCGGTGCGCCGGGCGCTGGCCGAGACCCGCCGGATGTCCGGGCAGTTGCGGGCCGACGAGCAACGTCACCGGCTCAACCCCACCCGCGAGCCGGACGAGGGTTTCGTGCCGGCCGTGCACCGCTGGGCCACCAGCGGCAACCTGTCCGCCGCGCTGGACGCATCCGATGTCGCCGGGAACGGCTCGCCGATGTCGGCCGGCGACTTCGTGCGATGGTGCCGACAGGTGCTCGACCTGCTCGATCAAGTGCGCAACGCCGCACCGGAGAGCAGTGTCCGAACCGCCGCGAAACGCGCGATCGACGACATCCGGCGCGGCGTCGTGGCTGTTGACAGCGGGTAGGGTGATCCAAACGCTACGGTGGGACCGGCGAAACCGTAGAACGGCGAAACCGTAGAACGGCGACACCAGAACAAGGAGAGACGATGAGCGGACCGCAGGGATCTGACCCCAACCTCTGGCAGGGTCAGGATCAGCCTGCCCAGGGTTCTGATCAGCCCCAGGCATGGCCGCCCGCGGGATCCGAGACCCCGGCGTGGCAGCAGCCCGGCACCGAGGCTCCGGCCTGGCAGCCGCCGGCCTATCCGCAGCAGTACCAGTACGGCCAGCCGCAGGGTTATCCGGCAGCACCGCCCTACGGCGCGCCCGAGTACGGCGGTTATGCCCAGCCCGGGCAGTACGGCCAGCCCGGCTACGGCCCGCCGCCGCAGTACGGCCAGTACCCGCAGCCGGGCCAGTACCCCGGTCAGCCCGGTCAGTACAACCCCTATGCCGTCCCGGGTACCCCCGAGGCCGGCAGGAAGTCTACGAAGGCCCTCGGCGTCGTGCTCGGTGCGATCGCCGCGGTGGCGGTGCTCGCCGTGCTGATCCTGGGTTTCTGGAAGCCTGGCTTCTTCGTCACCACCAAACTCGACGTGAACAAGGCCCAGCAGGGCGTGCAGCAGATCCTCACCGACGAGTCCAACGGTTATGGCGCCAAGAACGTCAAGGATGTCAAGTGCAACAACGGTGCCAACCCGACGGTCAAGAAGGGTGACACCTTCACCTGCGAGGTCAGCATCGATGGCACCAAGCGCCAGGTGACGGTCACCTTCCAGGACGACAAGGGCACCTACGAGGTCGGCCGGCCGAAGTAGCGCCCCCGGGCGCGAGCGTGCGTGTCGGTGCGCTGACACGCCGTGGGGGCGTGCAGTTTGCGCACGTTCGCGGCTAGCTGGGCGGTCCGTCCAGTGCCTTCTGCAGGCGGGCGATCGGCGAACCGATCCCGTAGGCCTCGGCCAGGTCCGCCACCCGCTTCGGGTCGGCGGCGTGCAACGGCAACGCATCGCTGTCGGTGTAGAAGTGCACCGGTGCGTCGCGTGCGACTCTGACCACCGGTCCGGCGGCCTCGATGTAGTCGGTTGCGGCGAGCAGCTTCGCGCGAAAAGCCTTGGGCAGATCGGATTTCGGATCGTGCGCAGCGGTCAGGATGTTCTCCAGCGACCCGTACCTGGTGAGCATGGTGGCGGCGGTCTTCTCGCCGACGCCGGGAACGCCGGGTAGTCCGTCGGAGGGGTCGCCGCGTAGCAGGGCCAGCTCGGCGTAGGCGTCACCGGCGCGGTCCGGTGGAAGGCCGTAACGTTCGGCGACCTCGGCGGGCCCGAACGTCGTCGCCTTTTTCAAGCCCTGGCCCAGATAGAGCACCCGGACAGCCACCGGATCGTCGCCGACCAACTGCAGTAGGTCGCGGTCGCCGCTCACCACCACCACAGGATCGTTGCGCTCCGCCGCAGCCAGGGTGCCCAGCACATCGTCGGCCTCGTAGCCGTCCGCGCCTGCGGTGGCGATGCCGTAGGCCTCCAGAACCTCCATGATCATGTCGACCTGGGGGCTGAGATCATCGGGCACCTCTTCGATCTCGGCGGCTTCGGCGATCTCATCGACTTCGGCTGCCACACGGTGCGCCTTGTACGACGGGATCAGGTCCACCCGCCAGGCCGGGCGCCAGTCCAGGTCCAGACACACCACCAGGCGTGCGGGCCGTTCCCGGGTGATCAGGGTGGCGACGGCGTCGATGAATCCGCGCAGCGCATTGACCGGCCGGCCATCCGGCGCGGTCAACGAGGAGGGCAGCCCGAAATAGGACCGGAACCACATACTGGCCCCGTCGAGCAGGAGAACCGGTGCCGACATAGGGGTCCACGCTAGCCTGACTGATATGACGGCCCGGTTCTCCCATGAGGTGTACGCCCGCCGACTGGCGGCCGCCGCTGAGGGTGCGCGCAGCGCCGGCCTTGCCGGCCTGGTGATCACCCCCGGGTATGACCTGCGCTATCTGATCGGTTCGCGGGCGCAGACTTTCGAGCGGCTCACCGCACTGGTGATCCCCGCATCAGGCGGGCCGATGGTCGTGGTGCCCCGGCTGGAACTGGCCGCGCTGCGGGAGTCCGCCGTCGGTGAACTGGGTCTGTCGGTGCAGGACTGGGTGGATGGCGAGAACCCCTACGTCACGGTGGCCGATGCACTCGGCGGGCACGCGCGGATAGCGGTAACCGACTCGATGCCCGCACTGCATCTGCTGCCGCTGGCCGAGCGCCTCGGCGCGGTGCCGGTGCTGGCCACCGGTGTGCTGTCCGCGTTGCGGATGGTCAAGGATCGCAGCGAGATCGAGGTGCTGCACCGGGCCGGCGCGGCCATCGACCGGGTGCACTCCCGGGTACCGCAGTTCCTCAAGCCCGGACGCACCGAGGCCGAGGTCGCCGCGGATATCACCAAAGCCATTGTCGCCGAAGGTCATTCGGAAGCTGCGTTCGTCATCGTCGGCTCAGGGCCACACGGCGCAGACCCGCACCATGAGTGTTCCGATCGGGTGCTACAGGCCGGTGACATCGTCGTCGTCGATATCGGCGGTCCGGTTGAACCCGGGTACAACTCCGACTGCACCCGGACCTACAGCCTCGGTGAGCCCACCGCCGAGATCGCGCAGCAGTACGCGGTGCTGCAACGCGCACAGGCGGCCGCTGTCGCAGCCGTCCGACCCGGCGTGACTGCCGAACAGGTCGACGCTGCCGCGCGCGACACCCTCGCCGAGGCCGGTTTGGCGGAGTACTTCGTGCACCGCACCGGACACGGCATCGGACTGTCTGTCCACGAGGAGCCCTACATCGTGGCCGGTAACGACATCGCGCTCACCGAGGGTATGGCGTTCAGCGTGGAGCCCGGGATCTACCTACCCGGCCAGTGGGGCGCGCGGATCGAAGACATCGTCATCGTCACCGCCGACGGAGCCATGGCGGTCAACAACCGCCCGCACGATCTGACGGTGGTGCCGGTCTAGCCGGATCTAATCCGCCGCGTGGTCCAGCAGCGTCGAGGAACCCAGTACGCGTTTGACGAGCACCTCGATCACCACCCGCTGCGGGTTGGGTTTGGGCGTGCGATAGCGCTGGGCGTAGCGGACCTCGGCGTCGCGCACCGCATCCGGTTCGCGGTTGACGCTGGCGATCCCCTCCAGGGACAGCCAGCGACCGCCGTCCACCTGTGAAAGCACCCCGACCCGGCTGCGCTCGGCGTTGACCGCCTTCTGCGACCCGTCGCTGGTGATTACCCGGGCGATATGGGTGTCGGGGTCGAAGGTGAACCCGACGGCGACCACATGTGGTGAGCCGTCGGTCCGCAAGGTGGTGAGCATCGCCAGGTGGCGTTCGGTCAGGAACTCGAGCGCATCACTGGTCAGCCGGGCAGTGGACATTAGGGCTCACGCTAGCGCAGGGGATAATCCGTTCCATGGATTCCCGGGGCGCGACACACGGCGATGTCGTGGTGGTCTTCGGCGGCCGCAGCGAGATCGGTGTCGAACTCGCCACCCGGCTCGCCCCCGGGGCGACGGTCGTGCTGGCTGCGCGGGGCGCAGACCGGCTCGGTGAGCAGCTGGCGGCGGTGCGGGCTGCCGGGGCGGTAGCCGTGCACGCGGTCGAGTTCGATGCCGATGATCTCGACTCGCACAGCGCCCTCGTGGACCGGATCATCGCCGAGCACGGGCCGATCAGTACCGCTGTCCTGGCTTTCGGCATCCTCGGCGACCAGGCTCGCGCACAGGCCGACCCCGCGCACGCGGTGGCAGTCGTGCACACCGACTACGTCGCGCAGGTCAGCCTGCTGACAGTGCTGGCCGGTGCGATGCGTGCCGCGAGCCGGGGCAGCCTGGTGGTGTTCTCCTCGGTGGCCGGTGTCCGGGTGCGCCGGGCCAACTACGTCTACGGGTCGGCCAAGGCGGGGTTGGACGGGTTCGCCAGCGGGCTGTCCGACGCGCTGTTCGGCACCGGGGTAAGCCTGCTGATCGTCCGGCCCGGATTCGTGATCGGCCGGATGACCGAGGGTATGGACCCGGCTCCGCTGTCGAGTACGCCGGCTCAGGTGGCCGAGGCGACGGCGCGGGCGCTGGCGAAGGGGCGACGCACGGTGTGGGTGCCGTGGGCGCTGCGGCCGGTGTTCTTCGGGATGAGGCTGCTGCCGCAGGCGATCTGGCGGAGGATGCCCCGGTGATTGTTGTGGTGGGTATCGGCGCCGACGGCATGGCGGGCTTGGCTGCGGAATCGCGGCGGGAACTGCAGAGCGCCACAGTGATTTACGGCTCGCCGCGCCAGCTCGACCTGCTCGACGACACCGTCAGCGCGCCGAGGCGCCCCTGGCCGAGCCCGATGCTGCCCGCCCTGGAGCAACTACTCGATGACGAACCGGCCGAGCGCATCCATGTCGTCGCCAGTGGTGACCCGCTGCTGCACGGTATCGGCGGATCGCTGATCCGGCTGCACGGCGCCGGGCGGGTGCGGGTGCTTCCGCATATGTCCTCGGTGACCCTGGCCTGTGCGCGCATGGGCTGGAACACCCAGGACACCGAGATCATCAGCCTGGTGACCGCCCCGGTGCATACCGCGGTGCGCCGCGGGGGTCAGGCCGTGGTGCTGTGCCGCGACGCGACGACGCCGGCAGAGCTGGCGGCGGTGCTCACCGAAACCGGCCGCGGCGCATCGGAATTCGCCGTCCTGGAACAGCTGGGCGGTCCGAGGGAGCGGATCCGCGAAAGCTCCGCCGGCGCCTGGGCTGCGGACCCGCAGCCTGACGTCGATGATCTCACCATCGTCGCGGTGCGCTACCTGCCCGACGAGCGACTCGGGCACAGCCTGGGTGATGACGCCTTGGCTCACGATGGGCAGATCACCAAGCGCACGATCCGGGCCGTCACCCTTGCCGCGCTCGCCCCGCGGCCCGGTGAATTGCTGTGGGACGTCGGCGCCGGATCGGGAAGTGTCGCCGTGGAGTGGTGCGGCGCCGCGCCCGGTTGCCGCGCAGTCGCGTTCGAGAGCAAGCCGCAACGTCGCGCCAATATCGCCGCCAATGCCCGTGCTCACGGCGCGGATATCGATGTCCGCGCCGACGCGCCCGCCGCCTTCGATGGCGCCCCGAGGCCGAATGCGATCTTCATCGGCGGTGGACTGACCGGCAGTGGCATGGTGGGTGCCTGTGTCGACCGATTACCGGCGGGCGGACGTCTGGTGGTCAACGCGGTCACGGCAGAGTCCGAAGCCCTTCTGGTGGAATGGCATTCGCGCCTCGGTGGCGAACTGCACCGCTTTCAGCATTACCACGGCGAGCCGCTCGGCGGGTTCACCGGCTGGCGTCCGCAGATGCCGATCACGCAGTGGTCTGTGACCGTCCTATGACGGTGTATTTCATCGGCGCCGGCCCGGGGGCCGCTGATCTGATCACCGTGCGTGGACAACGGCTCATTCAGCGCTGCGCGGTCTGCCTGTATGCCGGTTCGATCATGCCCGACGATCTGCTGGCGCTGTGCCCGCCGGACTCCAGGGTGGTCGACACCGGGCCGCTGGATCTCGAGCAGATCATCGCCGAGATCGCCGCCGCGCATGCCGCCGGGCATGATGTCGCCCGACTGCACTCCGGTGACCCGTCGCTCTACAGCGCGGTCGCCGAACAGAGTCGCCGGCTTGACGAACTCGGCATCGACTACGAGATCGTTCCCGGTGTGTCGGCCTACGCCGCCGCGGCGGCTGTGCTGGGTCGTGAGCTGACGGTGCCCGGGGTGGCCCAGACGGTGACGCTGACCCGGGTGTCCACCCTGTCCACAGCGATGCCCGATGGCGAGGATCTTTCCGCCCTGGCCGCGCCCGGCGCCACGCTGGTGATCCACCTCGCCGCCCACCGTATCGACGCGATCGTGCCCCAACTGCTGGCCGGCGGCTACACCGAGGGCACCCCGGTGGCGGTGGTCGCCTTCGCCAGCTGGCCGCAGCAGGTGGTGCTGCGCGGCACCCTGGCCGATATCGCCGCCCAGATGCACGCTGCTGAGATCACCCGGACGGCGGTGATCATCGTCGGCGAAGTCCTTGCCGCCGAAGGTTTTCCGGACAGCTACCTGTACTCCGCGGGACGTACGCGCGGAACCCGGCACTGATGCGGGTGCTGCTGCTCGGCGGCACCGCCGAGGGCCGGGAACTGGCAGCTCGGCTGCATCCGCGGACCGATGTCATCAGCTCGCTGGCGGGGCGGGTACCCGACCCGGCGCTTCCGGTCGGCGCTGTGCGGATCGGCGGCTTCGGGGGAGTCGAGGGTCTGCGGCAATGGCTGCGCGACAACGACATCACCGCGGTCATCGACGCCACCCATCCGTTCGCTGCCACCATGACGGCCAACGCGGCAGCGGCC
>NZ_JBPCSX010000021.1:0-6095 GCF_051006775.1 Mycobacterium sp. | reverse complement strand
GCGGCCTTCTCCGAGGCGTTGATGTCCAGGCAGCCCGCGAACTGGGTGGGCTGATTGGCCACGATGCCGACAGAACGGCCATCGACGCGGCCGAATCCGACGATGATGTTCTGCGCGAAACCTGCTTGCACTTCGAGGAATTCGTCATCATCGAGGATCCGGGTGATCACCTCGTGCATGTCGTAGGGCTGGTTCGGCGAATCCGGGATCAGGGTGTCCAGCTCGAGGTCTTCCTCGGTGAGGTTGTCCTCGATGGCACCCGGGTGCGGTGGGGCCGGATAGCGCGGCGGCTCGGCGTAGTTGTTCGGCGGCAGGTAGCTGAGCAGATCGCGGACGAAGTCGAAGGCGTCCTGTTCGCCGGAGGCGACGTAGTGCAGGGTGCCCGATTTCGACATGTGGGTCTGGGCGCCGCCGAGTTCCTCCATGGTGACGTCCTCACCGGTGACGGTCTTGATGACGTCGGGTCCGGTGATGAACATCTGGCTGGTCTGGTCGACCATGATGACGAAGTCGGTCAGCGCGGGGGAGTAGACGTGCCCGCCGGCCGCGGCGCCCATGATCAGTGAGATCTGCGGGATCACACCGGAGGCCTTGATGTTGTTGTAGAAGATCTTGCTGTAGAGCCCCAGCGACACCACACCCTCCTGGATGCGGGCGCCGGCGCCGTCGTTGATGCCGATCAGCGGCCGGCCGGTCTTGATGGCCAGCTCCTGGATCTTGACGATCTTCTCGCCGTAGACCTCGCCGAGGCTGCCGCCGAACACCATGGCGTCCTGGCTGAACAGGCACACCTCGCGGCCGTCGATGGTGCCGTAACCGGTCACCACGCCGTCGCCGACCGGGCGGTTCTCCTGCAGGTTGAAGTTCGTACTGCGGTGCCGGGCCAGCGCGTCGAGTTCGACGAAGGAGCCCTCGTCGAGCAGGGCCAGGATGCGCTCCCGGGCGGTCAGCTTGCCCTTGGCGTGCGTCTTCTCGACGGCGGTCTCACCGACCGGATGCAGTGTCTCCTCGGCGCGGTTGCGCAGATCGGCCAGCTTCCCGGCCGTTGTGTGGATGTCCGGTTCGGTAACGCTCGTCATGGGTCACGATGTTAACCCCCTGGCGGGTGCCTCACGGTCGCGACCATGTGTCGGGCCAGCCGTCGAAGCCGAAGGCCTCCCGCCCATTGACGAACATCGTGTAGACGCTGGGCTCGTCCGGCCAGTCGTTGACCCGGATCAGCCACTCGTCGCCACCGACGGCGGCACGGTAGGGCTGGGTGGCCGCACCGGTACCGAGCCAGTCGATGGGCGTGCCGAGCGCGGCGGCCGGCGTCGGAACCTCGGGTGTGCGCAGACCGTGTTCGCGCCGCAGGGCGTCGACGGTGTCGTAGAAGCTCTTGACGTCCACGATGTGGGCGCCGGCTTGGGCGGGCATGACCACCGCCTCCAACTGCCCCATATCCCGCACCAATCGGCCGGTCGCCGGGTCGAACGCGAGGATGTCCAGGCCGCCGTCGATCATCGGCACCGAGCGCACCGGACGGCCTCCGGCGATCACGAATACCGGGGCCTGGGAAGGTCCTCGCCTGCGGCTGCGGCCTCCGGGTACCCCCATCAGCCCCCGCCACAGAGCGCCGATCTCGCGAACCAGATCAGCCAGTTGCTCATCCTCGCCGGGCATCGCGGCGGCCAGGACCTCGCTCTGGATCGCGGCGGATTCGGTGGGGCCGCTGCCGGAGTCGATCACCGCACGCATGTCTTCCAGCGCGACCGCGACACGGCGGGTCACCGGATGCACCGGAGGGTGCACCTCCAGCCAGGCACAGGCCTCGTCGAGTCGGGCTATCAGGTTGGTCAGCGGTTGCGTCATCGGTGGCCTTGCAAATTACGGTGCTGTTGGCGTAGGAGAACATCATGGGCTATCCGGACAACCTTCTGGCCGACGGCGAACATGTCGTGCTGCATCGCCACCCGCACTGGAAGCGTCTGATCGCCCCGGTGCTGGCACTGCTGGTGTTCACCGCACTGGCCGCGTTCCTTGCCGCGCTGGTGAGCCGGACCACCTGGCAGCCCACCGCCAAGACGGTGATCTCGGCCGTCATCGCGGCGATCTGGGCGCTGCTGGCCGGCTGGCTGACCGTCCGGCCGTTCTTCGCCTGGCTGACAACGCATTTCGTGATCACCGACCGGCGGGTGATGTACCGTCACGGCATGTTGAGCAGAGCCGGGATCGACATCCCGCTGGCCCGGATCAACAGTGTGGAGTTCACCCACCGGTTCCGGGACCGACTGGTGCGCACCGGGACCCTGATCATCGAGTCGGCGTCCCAGGATCCCCTGGAATTCCACGACATCCCACAGGTCGAGCAGGTGCACGCGCTGCTGTATCACGAGATCTTCGACACCGGGGACGGTCTCGACGATCCTGACGACGAGGAGCGCTAGGCGGCCGGCGGCCGGCGGCGGCCGCGCAGGGCGATTTCGTCCTCCATCACCTCGGCGATGCCGCCGGACGACAGGGTGGACTCCAGTGCCATCTCAGTGTTGCCCAGATCGTCGGGGAACACCCAGCGGCGGAACGCCCAGAACCGGAACCCCATTTGCAGCAGGTTGCCGATGACGTAGGCCGACGCGAAGTCGGCGATGTTCTCCACAGTCAGTGAGACATTCGGGACCTGCAGGTCGAAGGCGTAGCGGGACAGCCACAGCGGGATCATGCTCAGCACGACGCCGACTGCGCTGAATCCGAAGAACAGCAAAGCCTCATGATGACGTTCCCGGCCGCCGCGGTCGCGGAAGCTCCACTCCCGATTGAGCACATAGGACGCGATCACCGCGACGATGCCGGAGATGACCTTCGCGGTGACCGGCTTGGGCTCGAGAATCGTGAGCTTGAGCGTGTAGAAGATCACCGAGTCGATGATGAAGGTGGTGGCGCCGACGATGGCGAACTTGATCAGTTCGTGATGGCGCTCGGCGAAGGGCCGGATCGGGCCGGGCAGCCGGGCGATCGTGGCGTCTGCGAAGGACACAGCGGCAAAGTCTACGCAAAAACCGGGGTGGATGGCGTAGCGGTGCTGGTCACCGGGCCTAAACCCGACCATGACACGATATGAACCGTGCCGAACACACCTGTGGTGGCAATGGTGGGCGGCGGGCAACTGGCCCGGATGACGCATCAGGCTGCGATCGCGCTGGGCCAGACCCTGCGGGTGCTGGCCGTCAGTGCCGATGATCCGGCCGCACAGGTCAGCCCCGACGTGGTGATCGGATCCCATACCGATCTGGAAGCCCTGCGCGCGGCGGCCGATGGCGCCAACGCGCTGACCTTCGATCATGAGCACGTCCCCACCGAACTGCTGCACACCCTCGTCGCCGAGGGCGTCACGGTGCTGCCGGCGCCGGAGGCGCTGGTCTTCGCCCAGGACAAGCTCGCGATGCGTGAGCGGCTGACCGCACTCGGTGCGCCGGTGCCGCGATTCAGCGCGGTTGAGACCCTGGCCGACGTCGACGCCTTCGCGGCGCGGATCGGCGGCCCGGTTGTGGTCAAGACGGTGCGCGGCGGTTACGACGGTCGCGGCGTGGTGCTCGCCGATGATCTCGCCGCCGCGCGTGAGGCGGTGAGCGGGTATCTGGCCGACGGGGTGCCGGTGCTTCTCGAGGAACGGGTGGCGATGCGTCGCGAGCTCGCCGCACTGGTGGCCCGCTCGCCATTCGGTCAGGGCGCGGCGTGGCCGATCGTGGAAACCGTTCAGCGGCAGGGGATCTGCGTCACCGTGCTGGCCCCGGCACCCGGGTTGCCCGAAGCGTTGGCCGCCGAAGCCGAACGGCTGGCCCTGCGCATCGCCGAGGAGCTGGGCGTGGTGGGGCTGCTCGCGGTCGAGTTGTTCGAGACCACCGACGGCGCGCTGATGGTCAACGAACTGGCGATGCGGCCGCACAACTCCGGGCACTGGACCATGAACGGTTCGGTCACCGGTCAGTTCGAACAGCACCTGCGGGCGGTTCTGGACTACCCCCTCGGTGACACCCGGCCGCTGGCCCCGGTGACGGTGATGGCCAACGTTCTGGGGGCGCCTGCGGCCCCGTCGATGAGCATGGACGAGCGTCTTCACCACCTGTTCGGCCGGATCCCCGACGCCCATGTGCACCTCTACGGCAAGGGTGAGCGTCCCGGCCGCAAGATCGGTCACGTCAACGTGCTCGGGGACGACGTGGGTCAGGTTCGTGAACGTGCCGAACGGGCGGCACACTGGTTGTCGCACGCGGAGTGGAGCGACGGATGGGACGGGCACTGAATGGCTGAGCAACCCAGGGTCGGCGTGATCATGGGCAGTGACAGCGACTGGCCGGTGATGGAGGCCGCCGCCGAGGCCCTCGCCGAATTCGACGTGCCCTTCGAAGTCGGTGTGGTCTCGGCGCACCGCACCCCGGGCCGGATGCTGGACTACGCCCGCACCGCCGCCGGCCGTGGCATCGCGGTGATCATCGCCGGCGCGGGCGGGGCGGCCCACCTGCCGGGCATGGTGGCCTCGGCCACCACGTTGCCGGTGATCGGTGTTCCGGTGCCACTGGCCAAACTCGACGGTCTGGACTCGCTGCTGTCGATCGTCCAGATGCCGGCCGGCGTGCCTGTCGCATGCGTCTCGATCGGCGGGGCGCGTAATGCCGGGTTGCTGGCGGTGCGGATCCTGGCCGCGGCCGACCCCGCACTGCGAGCCCGGATGGAGAGCTTCCAGGAACACCTCGAGGCCGAGGTTCTGACCAAGGACCGGGCACTTCAGCAGCGATTACTCGGTGAGTGAAACCGCGGGTAAAGTTACCGCCAAGTAATCCCGGAGAAGCTTAGGAGCCTGAGATGGCCGGTGATCCCTCGTTCGACGTGTTCCGGTTACCCGAAGAGCACGACGAGTTGCGGGCCGCGATCCGCGCGTTGGCCGAAAAAGAGATCGCGCCGCACGCGGCCGATTGCGATGAGCACGCACGCTTCCCGCAGGAAGCCCTCGACGCGCTCAACGCCTCGGGTTTCAACGCCATCCACGTGCCCGAGGAGTACGGCGGCCAGGGTGCCGATTCGGTGGCGGCCTGCATCGTCATCGAAGAGGTGGCGCGGGTCGACGCCTCGGCATCACTGATCCCCGCGGTCAACAAGTTGGGCACCATGGGCCTGATCCTGCGCGGCTCCGAAGACCTGAAGAAGAGGGTGCTCTCCGAGATCGCCGACGGCAAGATGGCGTCCTACGCGCTCTCGGAGCGCGAGGCCGGCAGCGACGCCGCGTCGATGCGGACCCGCGCCAAGGCCGACGGTGACGACTGGATCCTCAACGGCTCCAAGTGCTGGATCACCAACGGCGGCAAGTCCGCCTGGTACACCGTGATGGCGGTCAGCGACCCGGACAAGGGCGCCAACGGAATCTCGGCATTCATGGTCCACGAGGATGACGAGGGATTCACCGTCGGGCCCAAGGAACGCAAGCTGGGCATCAAGGGTTCGCCGACCACCGAGCTGTACTTCGAGAACTGCCGCATCCCGGGTGACCGGATCGTCGGCGAACCGGGAACCGGCTTCAAGACCGCGCTGGCCACCCTGGACCACACCCGGCCCACCATCGGCGCCCAGGCCGTCGGTATCGCCCAGGGCGCACTGGACGCGGCGATCGCATACGCCAAGGACCGCAAGCAGTTCGGCCGCCCGATCGCCGACAACCAGGGTCTGGCGTTCATGCTCGCCGATATGGCGATGAAGATTGAAGCGGCCCGGCTGATGGTGTACTCGGCAGCCGCCCGTGCCGAGCGCGGCGAGCCCGACCTCGGGTTCATCTCCGCGGCGTCGAAGTGCTTCGCCTCCGATGTCGCCATGGAGGTCACCACCGACGCCGTGCAGATCTTCGGCGGCGCCGGCTACACCGTCGACTTCCCGGTCGAGCGGATGATGCGTGACGCCAAGATCACCCAGATCTATGAGGGCACCAACCAGATTCAACGCGTGGTCATGTCGCGCGCCCTGCTGCGCTGACCCCCCTCTGGCGCGAGCGTGCGTGTCTGTACGGCAACACGCCGCTGAACTGTCCATTGTGCGCACGCTCGCGCCGATCGGCGGTGCGCCCTAGCGCA
>NZ_JBPCSX010000020.1:0-5609 GCF_051006775.1 Mycobacterium sp. | reverse complement strand
GGCCAAAACCCGCGATGCCGGCCTTACCGCCAACCCCGCCGGCGCCACCGGTTCCGCCGGCCCCGCCATCGGTGCCGTCAGGGCTGTCCAGGGTGCCGGCCACACCATCGACGCCGGAACCACCGGCTCCGCCGACACCACCGGCGCCACCGCTGCCCGCGTTACCGCCGACACCCAGGATGCGGCTGCCGGCGCCGCCGTTGCCGCCATCGCCGCCGCTACCGCCCGCTCCGCCGGCTTCGCCGTCACCTCCGGGGTTGACTCCGTTTGTACCGGCGTTCCCGTTCACACCCCGGCCGCCGGCGCCGCCATGACCGCCACTGCCGGAGACCGACAACCGGCCCGCGCTGCCCCCATCACCACCGCGGCCGCCGACATCGCTCGCACTGGCCGCAACACCGCCGGCCCCTCCATTGCCGCCGCTACCGGTGAACAAGCCCCCGGATCCGCCATCGCCGCCGGCGCCGCCGGTAACCGTGGCATCCCCACCGTTGCCGCCGTTGCCGTACCAGCCGGCTGAGCCACCGTTACCGCCGGCGAAACCGTTGCCGCCGTTGCCGATCAGACCGCTGTTGCCACCATTGCAGGCACCGCTGAGGCAGGCGCCCTCATAGGCGGTGTAGCTGTAACCATTGCCCGCAAGCAAGCCTGCGTTCGGGTTCTCCGCGGTGCCATCACCGACGAGGCCGCGCATGAAGTCGGCGAACGGGTTGGCCGCCACTGCCGCGCTCGGATGGCCACTGCCACTCGCCGCGGCAGCAGGTGCCGCACCGCCCAACTCGCGGCGCCCGACCGCAACAGCAGTCCACACCAAGGGTGTCGCCGCCGGAACCTCACCGCCTCCTGAACCCAGCCACGCCGATAATTCGGCGCCTTCGGCGCTGATCGTCCCGGCTGCCGCTGCCGACGCGGCGACGACACCGGTGCTCGACGGGGCCTTGTCAGTGGCGGCATGGCGATGGGGACGCGCCGCGGCGGGGGTGGCTGTGGCCGCAGCCGGGGCACTGGAAAAAACGCGGGTGCTCGAACGTTTGGCAGATCCGCGCCCGGGTGCCTTGACCGCCACCCTCGCGGTACTTGCATCTCCCATGCGTGAACCTGATGACCCCGCTGAACCCGTCGTATCCGCAAACGCCATCGGGATCGCCGCAACCGCGGAACCCACACCGAGAGCAACGGCGAGAGCTCCCACCCGTCCCACGTACCGGGCATGGCCGCCGGTCACGGCTTCCGTCGCAGTTACCGCACGACGGCCATACTCCGCCGCGGCAACCCGGCCCCGTGCCAAGCGACGGTGCCGGCTCGGCACTCGAGCCCGTTCGTCGCTGACATTCGCAGAACCGGTGCTCGCTAGCGACATTCAGGACCCCTCGCAATTCAGTGTGTCGCGGGATGCAGAGTCACCGCGTCGGCACCGTACCCAGCGGGGACCACCTCGCGAATCCGCAAAATTACTTAATTACGTGCATGTCGCCGCATAATCACGCCATGGCCGCAGGGATGGATCTGGTGGGTCGGCAGGCCGAGTTGTCCCAGCTGAATCGGGTCCTGACCGCCGAGGGCCCGCGTGCTGCGGTGGTGTCCGGGGAGCCCGGGGTGGGCAAGACGGCGTTGGTAGAGCAGGTGTGCGCGGTCGCCGCGGCCGAGGGCTGGCGAGTGGTGCGGGTGCTGGGGGTGCAGGCCGAGGAGTCCTACTCGCTGGGCGGGCTCAATCAGGTGGTATTCGGACTCCACGAGTTTCAGGCCGGGTTGTCCGAACAGGACCGGGCGGTGCTGGCCCCGGTGTTCGGCGGCGATCCAGGCTCGGCGGTAGTGGTCTTGCCCTTGGTGTCCGCGGTACTGAACCTGTTGGCAGTCGCTGCACAGGAGCGGCCGTTGCTGTTGGTGGTTGACGACGTGCACTGGGTGGACAGCGTCAGCGCTGAGGTCCTGAGTGCGGTGGGTCGACGGCTGGCTGATCCGCGGGTGCGGATCCTGGCCGGGTGGCGGACCATGCATGAATCGGCGTTCTCCACTGCGGGGTGGACCGACGTGCGGCTGGACCCGCTCGACCCGGCGGATTCGGCGCGGGTGCTGGAGCAGGCCGGGGTGTCGCTGTCGCCGGCGAGGAGGACGGCGATCCTGTCGGCGGCGGCCGGAAATCCGCTGGCATTGATCGAACTGCCCGGGGCAGCCGATCTGATCGATGACTCGGCCGCGGCGATGCCGCTGACCGAGCGTCTGGTGGCTGTGTTCGGCGGACAGTTGGAGCAGCTCGACGCCGGTGTCCGCGCCGACCTGTTGCGGGCCGCGCTGGACGGCACCACCGGCGACGCGACGGCGGCGAACCGGTCCCGGTATGTGATTCGGCATCCTATGAGTGCTGTCGCTGCCGGTCTACTGGTGGTAAACCCGCTGGGGCAGTTCGGTTTTCGGCATCCACTCGTGCGCGCCGCGGTCATTCATCAGGCCAGCGGGCAGGAACGCCGTGACGCCCATCGCGATCTGGCTGGGCTGTACGACGATGTTCTGGTGCGCCGGGCATCTCACCTGGCGGAGGCGGCCACCGGGCCGGATCAGGAGGTGGCCGACCTGCTGGCCGAGGCCGCCCGGCTCACGGGGCGCCGGGGCGGGCTGAGCGTGGCCGCCGAGTGGCTGCGCAGGGCTGCTGACCTTTGCACCGATCCCGGCCGAAAGGCCGAATTGCTGGCCGACACGGTCTTCATCGCCGCCCGGGCCGGTCGACATGGCGAGGCACAAGATGTCGTCGAAAGTATGGGTGCCGGCGGCGGAGACTGGGCGTTGAGGGCTTTGGCGGATTGCTACCGGGCGTTCCACGCCGACGGTGACGTGATTTCCACCCACCGGCGGTTGGTCGATGCCCTGGCACAGGCAGAAGGCCTTGACGATCGGATCGTCAACCGGCTGGCCAACCTGCTGCTGTCGATCACGAATTTCGCCGGAGACGATCAGCGCCGGGAGCGGACCAACACGGCCCTGCTGCGCTTGGAGTCGCGGTTGAATCAGGTGGTCCTGATGTACCGGCTCGGCCTCGTTGATATCGCCCACGCCGCCGGCAGCGTCCGGGCGATGCTGGGTCAGTATGCGGAATGGCTTCCGCGCATGACCGCACCGCAGGTGATCCTGCTGTCGTTCCCGGCTTATTGCGTTGACGCGATGACCGATTTTCGCGCCCCGCTTCAGCAGGCCGTCGCCAAGCTCAGCGAGCACGGCGCGTCAATCGACGCCATTGAGGGCGGGCGCGTGGTGATGCTGGATCTGATCGCCGCCGGGCACTGGGAGCAGGCCCAAGAGTGCGGGTTGCGTTGCCTGGGGATGGCGGAGCAGCCCGGGGGCAGCGCGCTGGTTCGTCACGAGCTGCTCGCCGACCTGGGTCTGCTGGCAGCGTCTCGCGGTGATCTCGAGACCGCACGCCGGTATGCCGCCGAGGTGCAAGCCTGGTGCGAGCCACGGGGCCTGAACCTACTGCTCGACATCACCCGGCGTATCGCGGTGCGCGTCGCACTCGCCGAAGCCGACTATGAGGCGGCATACCGGGCTGCAGTCGGGATCGCCGCCCCCGGGCAATTCCCGGCACATAACGTCGAGGTGGGTGAGGACATGCTTGACCTCGTCACCGCAGCCCTGCTTGCCGGACACGCACCGGAGGCGTCCAGCCATGCCGCTGCGGCAGAACGTCTGGGCATCGGTGAATTCTCCCCGCGGGTGGCGGCCCTGACCGTCGCGGTCTCAGCGATGACAGCATCCGACTACGTGGCCGGCGAACTCTACGAATCTGCACTCGGTGATCCCGGCCTCGCCGAGTTCCCGTTCGAACACGCCAGAATCGCTCTGGCGCACGGCATGTGGCTGCGCCGCAGACTTCGCCATACCGAAGCGCAGGCCGCGCTGGGCTCAGCAGCCGCGGGCTTTGAGCGTCTCGGTGCCCGCCCCTGGGCCGATCGGGCGGCGGCGGAGTTGCGTGCCGCAGGAACCTCGCTCAACCAACCCGCGGACGAATCGGCCGCGCTGACAGCCCAGGAACGGCGTATCGCTGAACTTGCGGCGGCTGGGTCGACCTCCAAAGAGATCGCCGCCAAATTGACCTTGTCGTCGCGCACCGTCGACGTTCACCTGCAGCGCGTGTTCCGCAAGCTGGGGATCAACAGACGTTCCGCGCTCAGTAATGCTCTGCGACAGCCTGGCTGACACAAGTGAGGCGAAAGTCAGGCACTGAGGCGCTGCGAACCGAGCAGCAAGCGCCGGCACCCGTGCACCGACAGCTGCTCTGAGGCCTCATGCCCCGACAGCACGGCAGCCGCTCCGGCGAAGTCGTCAGCGGCCGACCGCTCAGCGGTGACCACCACGGTGGTCAGCCCCGCGCCAAGCGCGGCGCGCAGACCCGGTGCGGAGTCCTCGACGGCCATCGCATCAGCGGCCCGCACACCGAGTTGCCACAGCGCATGCAGGTACGCCTCGGCGTCTGGCTTGGGCCGGTTCACCTCGTCACCGGTGACAAGAACTTCCACCGCACCGTCTCCGAACAACTCGCGGACCTTACGGTGCACGGCCGGCCAGTGCCCGGCGGTGACGACGGCGACCCGGATCCCGGCGCAGTGCAGGTCCCAGACGGCTTCGGCGAGCAGACGCTCATCGGCGCGCGGATCGGCGAGCAGTCCGTCGATCGAGACGATCACCGCCTCCAGGTCCGCAGGCCGTTCCGTGTGGTTCCACCAGTGCGAAGTCTGATTCATGGCGAAAGTATCCGGCTGTCAGGAACCGTCAACATCCCCCGTTAAGGGGATGACGCAGGGGGAGGGAACCCCAGGCCGCCATCTACGGTTGAGGCATGTCCGCACCGGTGCGCGTCGTGCTCATCGATGACCATCAGATGGTCATCGAAGGCCTCAAGGCGATGCTGGCGCCGTTCGCCGACCGGGTCGAGGTGGTCGGAGAGGCGACCGGCGCAGACCGAGCGCTGTCGGTGATCAGCGAGTTGGATCCCGACATCGTGCTGTGCGATGTGCGGATGGCCGGGGTCAGCGGGTTGGACCTGTGCCGGGATATCCGGGACCGCGACCCGGCCCGCAAGGTGATTCTGCTGTCGGTCTACGACGACGAGCAGTACCTGTTCCAGGCCATGCGGGTGGGCGCCTCCGGGTATCTCCTCAAAGGCATCAGCAGCGACGAACTGGTCCGCCAACTCGAGGGCGTGCACGCCGGCGGAACCGCGATCGACGCCGGTCTGGCCGCACGCGCGACCGAGACCGCCGCGCGGCTGCAGAGCAACCAGTTCTGGCCCGGCGCCCGCCATGGCCTGACCCAGCGCGAGAGCGAGATCCTGTCGCTGGTGGTCACCGGTCTGTCGAATCGCGGCATCGCCGCGAAACTCGTGATCGGGGAGGAAACAGTGAAGACGCATCTGAGTTCGGTCTACCGCAAGCTCGGTGTGGGTGATCGCACCAGCGCGGCGGCAATGGCGTTGCGGGAAGGCATCTTTCGGTGAACGGCTCCGGTGACATCAGCCCGGACGCGGTTCACGGTCTGGTCGGCGCCGACCGCGAGGTGGCGCTGCTGCTCGACATCATCGCCGCTACTTCCCGCGGTCCCGGCGTCGAGCCGATGGCCGC
>NZ_JBPCSX010000019.1:0-3024 GCF_051006775.1 Mycobacterium sp. | reverse complement strand
TCCTCGAACTGGCTCCCGGCCAGCTCAACGAGCTTCCCGAATTCACCCCTCGTGAGGCTCCGCACAGCGACCAGGTGAGCGGTTTCGACGCGATCGACTACGTCGGCAGCTACATGTGGGAAGGCCAGCGCCGGCTCGTCGGCCAGCAGACCATCGTGATCCCCGGCAAGGATGCGCTGTTCGTGCTGCAACTCAACGGTGAGGCTCCCGAGGGGCAGGGCCAGCCGGTTGTCGACGCCGTCAAGCTCATCAACGAGCAGACCAAGATCACCCTCCCGTCCTGATCGCCCGGACCCACACGAGACTTGCGGAGAACGACATGACTGTTATCAAGGCACTGGGCGGTATCAAGGCCTCCGGCCTCATGCTGGCGACGACGCTCGGCGGCATCCTGATGGCCGCCCAGATCGTCACCGCGTCGCCGGCTCAGGCGGTCTGCAACGGGATGACTGACCCCGTCACCGGCCTGTGCTGGACGGGGTCGTCGGCCGGCAGTGGCGTCTCCGGCACCGGGGGGACCTGTCTGCCTGGTCGTCTGGGCCTGTGCCTCGGCGCGCTGCAGAACTCCCAGATTCCCGGGGCGAACCTGCCGAAGAACACCGGTGTCGGGGGACTCCAGTCCTGGCCGTGACGGCTAACCTGCCCGTCGCTTGAGCAGATTGCGGCCGACGGTGATCAGGCCGGGCAGCACCGACAGGAACACGATCAGCAGGATCATCAGTTCCAGATTTCCTTTGACGAACGGCACGTTGCCCAGGAAGTAGCCGAGCAGCGTGACGCCACCGCCCCAGAGCACGCCGCCGACGATGTCGTAGCCCAGGAACAACGGATAGCGCATATACGAGACACCCGCCAGCACCGGGGTGAAGGTTCGCACGATCGGCACGAACCGGGCCAAGATGATCGTCTTGGGACCGTGCTTCTCGAAGAACGCGTGTGACTCGGTCACATAGCGTTTCTTGAAGAAGCGGGAGTCCTCCTTGTCGAACAGTGCCGGGCCGATCCGACGGCCGATGAAATACGCGCACTGATCTCCCAGCACGGCCACCACGGCGACGCATACGACCAGCACCCAGATGTTGACCGGCGGATTCGGGGCGGCGGCCAGCAGACCGCCGGTGAACAGCAGCGAGTCCCCGGGCAGCAGGGGGAACAGCAAGCCGGTCTCGATGAAGACGATGACCAGGATGCCGGGCAGGACCGCTGACGCGAACGGGCCGCCTTCGCCCAGCCAGTACATCGGATCCATGATGCCGGGCAGGGCCAGCAGGGTCGTGGTCATGAGGCCCCAAGATACCCGGCGACCGTGTCTGCCCCGAACGCGTCGAGGTTTGACATACTCACCTGCGGAGACGCACCCGATCATCGGAAGGACCTGACATGCCCATCGCAACACCCGAGGTCTACGCGGAGATGCTGGATCGTGCGAAGGAGCACGCGTTCGCGTTCCCGGCGATCAACTGCGTCGGCTCGGAGAGCCTCAATGCCGCTATCAAGGGATTCGCCGACGCCGGCAGCGACGGCATCATCCAGTTCTCCACCGGCGGCGCCGAGTTCGCTTCCGGTCTGGGTGTGAAGGACATGGTCACCGGCGCGGTGGCGCTGGCCGAGTTCGCCCACGTGGTCGCTGCCAAGTACCCGATCACCGTGGCGTTGCACACCGACCACTGCCCCAAGGACAAGCTCGACACCTATGTGCGGCCGCTGCTGGCGATCTCCGCCGAACGGGTCAAGGCGGGGCGCAATCCGTTATTCCAGTCGCACATGTGGGACGGCTCGGCGGTTCCGATGGGCGAGAACCTGTCGATCGCCCAGGAACTGCTCGCCCACGCCGTGGCCGCCAAGATCATCCTCGAGGTTGAGATCGGCGTCGTGGGTGGCGAGGAGGACGGCGTCGAGGCGGAGATCAACGAGAAGCTTTACACCAGTTCCGAGGACTTCGAGAAGACCGTCGCGGCGCTGGGGGCGGGCGAGAACGGCCGCTATCTGCTCGCCGCGACGTTCGGCAACGTGCACGGCGTCTATAAGCCCGGCAATGTGGTGCTCAAGCCGGAGGTGCTGGCCGAGGGCCAGCGGGTAGCGGCGGCGAAACTTGGTCTGGCAGAAGGCTCCAAGCCGTTCGACTTCGTCTTCCACGGCGGATCGGGCTCGCTGAAATCCGAGATCGAGGACTCACTTCGCTACGGCGTGGTGAAGATGAACGTCGACACCGACACCCAGTACGCCTTCACCCGTCCGCTGGCCGGCCATATGTTCAGCAACTACGACGGTGTGCTCAAGGTCGATGGCGAGGTCGGCAACAAGAAGGTCTACGACCCGCGCAGCTACCTGAAGAAGGCCGAGGCGGGTATGTCCGAGCGCGTCGTGGAAGCATGCAACGACCTGCGCAGCGCCGGCCGGAGTGTCTCCGCGGGCTAGTCAGGACGACTGACAGATCTTCCACTGGTCGTCTTGGAACTGCAGGTCGAAACTGCGGGTCGAGGTGGTCGCCGGATCAGAGGCCAGATACGAGGTGACGTTGGCCTCGGCATGGTCGCCGTTGACCACGACCTCGTCGATGCTGGCGATCACCGGATACTGCTTGGCCGCAGACACCCGGGCATAGGTGTCGGCCCATGCGTCCTGGTCGTAGTTGACGTAGGCGTCCCGGCTCTGACCGCAGGTGATGGAGCGCAGCGTCGAAAGATCACCCTTTCGGATCGCAGCGTCGAAGGTCTCGATGCTGGTGCGCACCGCCTGCTCCCTGGCCTCCCGGGCAGCAGCCTCGCTGTGTTTCATCACGAAGACGCCCATCGCCGCCGCGGCGATCACACCCAGGATGACCATCAGGGCCGGCATCAGCCATCTGGGCCGGCGGCTCAGATGCGGGCGCGGCGGGATGGAACGGGGTCCGGCCGTCCTCGGATTGGCCCCGGTTTGCGCCCCGAAGAACTCCGTCGGGGCATCGGGAACCCGGTCGATGATCTGGGTGAAGCCCGCGTCGAATCCCGGAGCGGTATAACGGCGTTCGCCTGTCAGCGCCTC
>NZ_JBPCSX010000018.1:0-26810 GCF_051006775.1 Mycobacterium sp. | reverse complement strand
GGTACACCTGGGCCTTAAGCACTACTTCCTGGTGGATTTCCCACAGGAACCGGGTGCCTTGCGGCGTTTCCTCGACGAGGTACTCGGCCCGAACGACGACATCACGCTTTTCGAGTACGTCAAGCGCAACAACCGGGAGACCGGTGAGGCGCTGGTCGGTATCGAACTCGGATCGGCCGCCGATTACGACGGGCTGCTGGGCCGGATGGCCGAGTCGGGCATGGGTGTCGAGGCGCTCGAGCCCGGCTCGCCCGCTTATCGCTATCTGACCTAGCCGGTCCTCTTGAGCACGGTCACCGAGTGCCCCTGCCGAGTCAGCTTTGTGCCCGCCGCAACGACCTGGTGTCCATCGGATGGGTCGAAGGTGTCGATCACCACGGTCCACTCCCGGGCGTACGGACCCTCGGGGATGACGAAGTCCACCGGGTAGGCGTGCGCGTTGAAGCACAGCAGGAATGAGTCGTCGAGAATGCGTTCGCCGCGGACGTCCGGTTCCCGCAGGGCCTCGCCGTTGAGTCCTACCGCCACAGATTTGATGCCCGAATGCCAGTCGTCGGAGTTCATCTCGACGCCCTCTCGGGTGAGCCAGTAGATATCGCGCATCTGATGGCGGCTGTCGGATGGCCGGCCGTCGAAGAAGCGCCGACGCCTGAACACCGGGTGCGCCTTCCGCAGAGCTGTCACCTTGCGGGTGAACTCCAGCATGTCGGCGTACTGTCCGGCATCACCCCAGTTGATCCACGCGATGTCGTTGTCCTGGCAGTAGGCGTTGTTGTTGCCGCGCTGGGTGCGGCCGACCTCGTCGCCGTGACTGATCATCGGCGTGCCCTGTGAGAGAAGCAGAGTGGTGATGACGTTGCGCATCTGACGGTGCCGCAGTGCGATGATCTCCGGATCGTCGGTCGGCCCTTCAACCCCGCAGTTCCACGACCGGTTGTGGTTCTCGCCGTCGCGGTTGTGCTCGCCGTTGGCGTCGTTGTGTTTCTCGTTGTAGGACACCAGATCCGCCAGTGTGAAGCCGTCGTGACAGGTGACGAAATTGATGCTGGCGGCAGGGCGGCGCCCGGTGGCCTCGTAGAGATCCGCGGAACCGGTCAGGCGTGCTGCGAACTCGCCCAGCGCCGCCGGCTCACCGCGCCAGTAGTCGCGGACGGTGTCGCGGTACTTACCGTTCCACTCCGTCCACAGTCCGGGGAAATTGCCCACCTGGTATCCACCCTCGCCGATATCCCAGGGCTCGGCGATCAACTTGACCTGGCTGATGACCGGATCCTGCTGGATGATGTCGAAGAACGCCGAGAGTCGGTCGACGTCGTAGAACTCCCGCGCAAGTGTGGAGGCCAGGTCGAAGCGGAAGCCGTCGACGTGCATCTCGAGCACCCAGTACCGCAGCGAGTCCATGGTCAGCTGCAGGGTGTGCGGGTGGCGGGCGTTGAGGCTGTTGCCGGTTCCGGTGAAATCCTTGTAGAGCCTCAGGTCGCCGTCGAGCAGACGGTAGTACGCAGCGTTGTCGATACCGCGGAAGTTGATCGTGGGCCCGAGATGGTCGCTCTCGGCGGTGTGGTTGTAGACGACGTCGAGAATCACCTCGATGCCCGCATCGTGGAACGTCCGGACCATGTTCTTGAACTCGGCCACCGCGCCGGCCGGAGACTTGTTCGCCGCGTACTGGTAATGCGGGGCGAGGAACCCGAATGTGTTGTAGCCCCAGTAGTTCCGCAGGCCCAGATCCAACAGCCGCTTATCGTGCATGAACTGATGGATCGGCATGAGTTCGATCGCGGTGATGTTCAGTGACAGCAGGTGTTCGATGATCGCCGGGTGGGCCAGTCCCGCGTAGGTGCCGCGTAGTTCCGGTGGCACCGCGGGGTGGGTCTGTGTCATGCCCTTGACGTGAGCCTCGTAGATGATCGTCTCGTGATAGGGCGTCCGCGGTGCGCGGTCGGAGCCCCAGTTGAAGTAGGGGTTGATCACCACGCTTGTCATGGTGTGGCCCAGTGAGTCGACCATCGGCGGTGTGCCACCGGAGGCGGCGTGTTCGGCGTTGAGATCGTAGGAGTACAGCGCCTGGGTGAAATCGAAGTCCCCGTCGAAGGACTTGCCGTACGGATCGAGCAGCAGCTTGCTCGGATCGCACCGGTGTCCGGCCGCCGGGTCCCACGGGCCGTACACCCGGAAGCCGTACCGCTGTCCGGGGGTGATCATCGGCAGATAGGCGTGCCAGACGAAACCGTCCACCTCGTCGAGTTCGATCCGGCTCTCCGACCAACGCCCGGCGCCGTCGTCACCGATCAGGCACAGCTCGACCCGCTCGGCGATCTCGGAGAACAGTGAGAAGTTGGTCCCGGCGCCGTCATAGGTGGCGCCGAGCGGGTAGGCGGTGCCCGGCCACACGGCGGGTTTGGAGGTGGCCACCAGACGACCTTAGTCACCGGCCGCCGACGGCGGACGGCTTAGCTCACCTTCGACGCGCTCCGTCGGACCCATGCCGGCGCACGCCGGCGGCCGCGGCCGGCTTGCTCTGGTGCTGGTCGATCCCGACGACGACCACGTAGTTGTGGCTCCCCGGACCGGCGGTGGCGGAGCTGCGCTGACCCACCACGATCGCCACGTCGTCGGAGTTGCCGCTGCCGATCGTGTCGCCTGCCACGGCAGAGTTGCCGTTGCCCCACACCGCCGCGACATTGAGGTCACCGTGGGCGGCGTAGGCCGTATTGGCCGCATTGGCAGCGGTGAAGAATCCGGTCCAGGCCAGGTTGAGGTTGCCGTACGACGCGGTGGCCGAGGACCCGTCACCGATGGCGCGCGCGAGATTGCCGATGCCGTCGGACACCGCTGCTCGGGCCCCGATGCTTCCGCCGAGCAGATGGGGAAGGGTGGCGGCCCGGGCGACGCTGAAGCTGCCGAATTGGGCGTTGGCTTGGCTCCGATACCCGAAGGATCGGGCGAATTGCGCCGTTCCCCTGATTGCGACGGCGCTTGTCTCGTACCCGAAAGCACGGGCGACTTGGAAATTGCCGCCGAGTCCAGCGGCCGCCACGCTGCGGTCCCCGATGGCGCGAGCAAGACCGAAGTTGCCGTTCTCGGCCTGCGCGCTGGCCCCGGGACCGAATGCCCGAGCGAGGTTGAAAAAACCGATCGGATCGCCTGACGCGGCGGCGTCGCCGCCGGCGATGGCCAACGAACCGGTGCCTAAGGCTCGCGCGATGTTGAAGCTGCCCGTCGCCGGGCCGAGGTCCGGATCAGCGGCCCCGCCGGCGATGGCGGCGGCGTCGGTTCCGATGGCGATCGCCAGATTGAACACGCCGCCGACGGCAGTGGCGGTCGCGTTGGCTCCGATGGCGATCGCCCACTGCAACGGGCCACCCGACGAGCACGATGCGCCGCCGGTCTGGAACGTGCCCAGTCCCGTCGACACGCACGCGTCGAGAGCCTGCGCCGGTGCCGGACTCACGGCGGTGACCAGAGCGCCTGCCATCGCACCGGCCAACAGTGCGCCGGCTATTCGAGGGCCGCACGGGAGGGCCGAAGCTCGATGATTCGTCATAACGACCGCCTCTCTGCCTGAAAGTCCGGTGACCGTAACACGGTTGGACTCACCACCAGCCGGTCGCGGCACCCATCTGGCGGCCCAGTTCCGGGGTCAGGGTCCGCATGTAGGTGGCCGACAGGTGATGGGCGTCGTGGTAGAGCAGCACATTGCCCTCGATGGCGCGGCAGTAGTCGTCCCGGCACACCGCGTCACTCATATCGAGCACCTTCAGCAACGGGAACTGGTTGATGAAGTCGAGTGTCTGGTTACGCGCAGAGAGCACCTCGGAGCGTTTGATACCGCAGGACACCGCATCCCCGCTCTTGGCCAGGCAGTCGGCCGGGATGAACGGTTTGCCGTCACGCACCAGCCAGGGAGTGTCGCGCATGGCAAGAATCGGAATCTTATTGGCGGACAGGGTCTTCCAGATGCCGATATACGTCGATGGCATCACATCGCCGGGTTTGATGTTCCACGGCCGGGTCGATGTGGTGAATACGAAGTCGGGCCGATCCTTGATCAGCTTGGCCATCACCCTGTCGTTCCACTCGCGGCACTTCGGGTAGGGCCGGTTGTCACCCATCACCAGCGGACGCTGCTCGGTGGTCAACGGGCAGCCCATCTTCAGATAGGTGACCACTTTGAAGCCGTGCTGCCGGCCGAGAATGTCGAGCGCGGTGATCCAGTGCTCGGCATGTGATCCGCCGGCCAGTGCGATGGTCCGGGTGGCTGCCAGGTCGCCGTAGGTGCAGTTGATGATGCCGGTGTTGTCGAAGTCGCTGATGCAACCGTCGTTGGTGGATTTGGGAACGTCGTCGGCGGCTTCGAGCACGGTCGGCCGGAATGGCAGTTGCGGCACTCGGGCACCGTCGAGCAGGGCGTGCGCTCCCGGGTAGTCGGTGCTGGACAGGCCCAGGAGTTCGTTGCCGCTCGCCCGCTGCGCGGCGGCGTGTCCGCGCCAGGCGAAGGAACTCGCGACCAGGACGACGGCCAGCACGGCCACCGCGATGCCGCCTACTCGGGTTGCGCGACCCCGGCCGTCGTCGCGCTGGCCTCGATGACGCAGCGGCTCCTCTACGAACCGCATCGTGAGATAGGCCAAGCCGCCGGAGATCAGCAGGATGACCAGTCCGTCCCAGAACCCGGCATGCGGGTGGCCGGTGGAGGCCAGCCAGAAGATCAGCAACGGCCAGTGCCAGAGGTACAGCGAATAGGCCATCGAGCCGAGCGTCACCAGCGGACCCGCGGCGAGCAGCCGGTTGGGCAGCGGCATCCGCCCCTCGGTCGAGGGTTGACCGCCGAGATTGGCCCCGGACAGGATCAGCAGCATCGCCGCACCCACCGGGACCAGCGCCCAGGGGCCGGGAAACTGCTTGACCCCGTCGATCAGGGCACCACAGGACAGGATCGCCAGCAGTCCGATGCCGGCCAACAGCGTCCGAAGCCAGGTCGGCCAGGTGATGCGGGGGAGCGCCGCGCCCACCAGGACGCCCAGCAGCAGTTCCCACGCGCGGGCGAAGCTGTCGTAGTACGCGGTGGTCTGATCGCTGGAGTGGGCGATGATCGCGTAGACGAAGGATGCCACCGTCAGCACTGTCAGCACCGCGATGAAGGCCGGCCGTAACCGCGTCCCCAGTCGCTTGCGCAGCAGCGCGGTCATCCCGAGCGCCAGCACGAGGAACGCGATGTAGAACTGTCCCTGTACCGACATCGACCAGATGTGCTGCAGCGGGGACACCGCCTCGCTGGCCCGCAGATAGTTTGACGCCGTCGCCGCCAGCTCCCAGTTCTGGTAGTAGCCGAGACTGGCCAGGGTCTGGTCGGCGAATGTCTCCCAACGGGTTTCGGGCTGGACGAGGATCGTCAGCAGCATCGCAGCGGCGAGCACCACGATCAGCGCGGGCAGCAGCCGCCGGCCCAGTCGCCTGATATGCGGTATCGGCGACAACGCGGAGCCGGGCGTCAGCGCTTTGCGCAGTAGTGAACTGCCGAAGAAGAAGCCCGACAACGCCAGGAACACGTCGACCCCGCCGGACACCCGGCCGAACCAGACGTGGAACAGGGCCACCAAGGCGATGGCGACCCCGCGCAGGCCGTCCAGATCGTGACGGTAGCCGCCCGCGAACCTGGCGCCGGTCGCCGCGATCTCAGCGGGCGGCAGCGGCGCCGGGGCGGCAGGCCGGGTCGGGGTCAGCAGCATCATGTCGCCAGTGAATCTACCCAACGGCGGGTGAATGATTGCTGAACACTGCTGGTCGTCGGGGTTCGGCTGCCCGATAGGCTGCCCAACGTGTCGTCGTTGACCCCCGGGCAGATCAGCGCCATCGACGCCGCGCATGTCTGGCATCCCTACAGCACCATCGGGACCCCGGATGATCCCAGGGCGATGACGCCGGTGGTCGCGGTCGGCGCCAAAGGCGCCTGGCTGACGCTGGACACCGACGGCGCCGAGGTTCGGGTCCTCGACGCGATGGCGTCCTGGTGGACCGCGATCCACGGTCACGGACATCCCGTTCTGGATGCGGCGATCACCCGCCAGCTGGCGACGATGAACCACGTCATGTTCGGCGGGCTTACCCACGAACCGGCGGCCCGGCTGGCCCAGCTGCTGGTCGACATCACCCCGGCGGGTTTGGACACGGTGTTCTTCTCCGACTCCGGCTCGGTGTCGGTCGAGGTCGCGGTCAAGATGGCACTGCAGTACTGGCGCAGTATCGGCCGGTTCGGCAAGAACCGGCTGATGACCTGGCGCGGCGGCTACCACGGCGACACCTTCACCCCGATGAGCGTCTGCGACCCCGACGGCGGTATGCACTCGCTGTGGCGGGACGTGATGGCCGAGCAGGTCTTCGCCCCGCCGGTCCCGTCGCACTACGACCCGGCCTATATGGCCGTCTTCGAAGCCCAGTTGCGCGACCATGCCGACGAACTTGCCGCTGTGATCGTTGAGCCGGTGGTTCAGGGTGCCGGCGGGATGCGATTCCATGACCCCCGGTATCTGACGGACCTGCGCGCGGTCTGCGACCGCAATGACGTCCTGCTCGTCTTCGACGAGATCGCCACCGGCTTCGGCCGCACGGGTGAGCTGTTCGCCGCCGACCATGCCGGTGTCACTCCCGACGTCATGTGCGTCGGTAAGGCGCTCACCGGCGGCTACATCACGCTGGCGGCCACGCTGTGCACCCGTCGGATCGCTGAGACGATCAGCGCGAGCGAGGCCGGGGCGCTCATGCACGGACCCACCTTCATGGCCAACGCCCTGGCCTGCGCGGTGGCTGTGGCCTCGGTGGAGGTGCTGCTGCAGCAGGACTGGCGCAGCCGGGTCGCAGAGATCAGTGCCGGACTGACCGCCGGGCTCGAGCCGGCCCGGGCCCTGCCGGGTGTCGCCGACGTCCGGGTCTGCGGTGCGATCGGGGTGATCGAGACCGACCAGCCGGTGGACCTGCGTGTCGCCACCCCGGTGGCGATCGACAACGGAGTGTGGCTGCGCCCTTTCCGCAATTTGATCTATGCGATGCCGCCGTTCATCTGCACACCGGCGGAGATCGACCAGATCGCCTCGGCCATGGTGGCCGTCGCCGGGGCCCTGGCTCAGAAGGCCCTAGGGTAGAGCCGATGCCCTCCCGCACTGACACGTCGCCACTGGCCTGGCTCGCCGCGAGCGAGCAGCAGCGCCGGCGGGCCGGGCTGCACCGCACACTGCGGGCGCGGCCGGCGGTGGCTTGCGAATTGGACCTGGCCTCGAACGACTACCTTGGCTTGGCGCACCACCCCGATGTCATCGAGGCCGGCGTGCGGGCTCTGCGTACCTGGGGGTCGAGTTCGACGGGTTCGCGGCTGGTGACCGGCAACACCGCGCTGCACGAGGAGTTCGAGTCCGCACTGGCCGGCTTCATCGGGGCCGAGGCGGCTCTGGTGTTCTCATCGGGCTACACCGCGAATCTCGGTGCAGTGACAAGCCTTTCGGGGCCGGGTTCGCTGGTGATCTCCGATGCATCATCACACGCCTCGCTGGTCGACGCCTGCCGGCTGTCCCGGGCTCGTGTGGTCGTGACACCGCATCGCGACGTCGATGCGGTGGCCGCGGCGCTGGCCTGCCGCGACGAGGAACGGGCTCTGGTCATCACCGACTCATTGTTCAGCGCAGACGGCGCCGTGGCGCCGCTTCGCCGGCTGCACGAGGTGTGTCGCGCGCACGGAGCCGTGCTCCTGGTCGACGAGGCGCACGGACTCGGTGTGCGCGGCGATGGTGGGCGCGGACTGCTGCACGAGGTCGGTCTGGCCGGGGCTCCCGATGTCGTGGTGACCACGACGCTGTCCAAGGGGCTGGGCAGTCAGGGCGGCGCGGTACTGGGGTCGGAGGGGCTGCGCGACCACCTGATCGACACCGCCCGGCCGTTCATCTTCGACACCGGACTGGCCCCGGCCGCGGTCGGTTCGGCACTGGCGGCCCTGCAGATCCTGGCGGCCGAGCCGTGGCGGCCGCAGGCCGTGCTGGCGCACGCGCGGCGGCTGGCCGAGGTCTGCGATGTGCCGGAGGTACCGGAGTCCGCGGTGGTGTCGGTGGTGCTCGGCGATCCCGATGTCGCGGTGGCGGCAGCGGCCGCATGCCTGGAACAGGGCGTGCTGGTCGGCTGCTTCCGGCCGCCGAGTGTTCCGGCCGGCACCTCGCGGCTGCGGATCACCGTTCGTGCCGTGCTGGCCGATGACGATCTGGACCTCGCCGGGCGGGTGCTGACGTCGGTGCTGGCAACCGCCCGCCGATGACCGTTATCGCCATCACCGGCACCGGCACCGGGGTGGGCAAGACCATCGCCACCGCCGCCCTCGCCTGTCACGCTCGCGCCGCGGGGATCGACGTCGCGGTATGCAAGCCGGTGCAGACCGGCGCTGACGATGACCTCGCCGTCGTGAGCCGGCTCTCCGGCGCGACGGATCTGGTGTCGGTGGCCCGCTATCCCGATCCCCTGGCCCCGGCCGCCGCCGCGGCCGCCGTCGGCCGGCCGTTGCCGGAAGCTGACGAGATCGTCGCGGCGGTTCGCGCCGTCGACCGG
The DNA here is from genome assembly GCF_051006775.1 of Mycobacterium sp. Classification (GTDB taxonomy): domain Bacteria; phylum Actinomycetota; class Actinomycetes; order Mycobacteriales; family Mycobacteriaceae; genus Mycobacterium. Next base: position 18,224 of record NZ_JBPCSX010000018.1, on the reverse strand, counting down.
CCCGATCGGCTGACCCTGGTCGAGGGAGCCGGTGGCCTGCTGGTCGAAATTGCCGGGTCGGGAATCACACTGCGTGATCTTGCGGTCGACCTGGATGCGGCTGTTCTGGTGGTGTGTGCGGCCGGACTCGGCACTCTCAACCATGTCGCGCTGACACTGGAAGCCCTTGAGAACAGAGGCCTTTCGTGTGCGGGACTCGTCATCGGATCCTGGCCGGCCGATCCCGGCATGGCCGAGGATTACAACCGCGGCGCCCTCGCGCGGATGGCGCCGGTGCGTGCGGTGCTGCCGGCCGGTGCCGGCGAACAGTCACCATCGCAGTTCGCGGAAATGAGCCGCCAGGCCTTCGACACCGCCTGGGTCGCCGGGTTGAGTTGAGATGGCTCACTCCATCGAGGTGCTCCTCGACGACCGCAGCGACGAGGTGATCCGGGCACAGTGGCAGACCCTGGCCGATGCCGACCTGCCCAGCCAGATGCGGGTGAAATCGCCGACCAACCGGCCGCACATCACGCTGCTGGCCGCCGAGCGGATCAGTCCGGAGGTCGACGACGACCTTCGCGCGCTGGCCGATTGGCTGCCCGTTGAGTGTGTGGTCGGCGCCGCACTGGTCTTCGGCGGGCATTCGTCGACCCTGGCCCGGCTGATCGTCCCGTCGGCCCGACTGCTGGATCTGCATGCGGAGGTCTGCCGGCTGACCCTTCCGCATATCACCGGGGAACCCTTCGGTCATTGCATGCCGGGGCGCTGGACCCCGCACGCGACCCTGGGGCGGCGGTTCACCGCTGAGCAGATCGGACCCGCGCTGGCCGCCGTGCAGGAGCCGGACGGCGGTGCGGCGGATTTTGGTGCCCGAATCGTCGGCATGCGCCGCTGGGACAGCGACCAGCGGGTCGATCAACTTCTGATCGGCTGACACCAACTTCTGATCGGGTCCGTCGGTGCACTAACCTGTCCTGCGTGACTCAGGCAGTGATGGACGTCCTCGCGCAAGCCCGTGAGCAGGTACTCGAGCGTGGCGAGGGGTTGTCCCGCGAGCAGGTGCTCGACGTGCTGCAGCTGCCCGACGACCGGCTCACCGAACTGCTGGCACTGGCGCACGAGGTACGGATGCGCTGGTGCGGTCCCGAGGTCGAGGTCGAGGGAATCATCAGTCTCAAGACCGGCGGCTGCCCGGAGGATTGTCACTTCTGCGCCCAGTCCGGATTGTTCGCCTCCCCGGTGCGCAGCGCCTGGCTCGACGTCCCGAGCCTGGTGGAGGCGGCCAAGCAGACCGCCAAGTCCGGCGCCACCGAATTCTGCATCGTCGCCGCGGTCCGCGGTCCCGACGAACGGCTGCTGGCCCAGGTGGCCGCCGGTATCGAGGCGATCCGCAACGAGGTCGAGATCCACATCGCCTGTTCGCTGGGCATGCTCAGCCAGGAACAGGTGGACCGGCTGGCCGGTATGGGTGTGCACCGCTACAACCACAACCTGGAGACCGCGCGCTCATTCTTCACCAACGTGGTGACCACCCACACCTGGGAGGAGCGCCGGGACACCCTGCGGATGGTGCGCGAGGCCGGTATGGAGGTCTGCTGCGGCGGCATCCTCGGGATGGGCGAGACCCTGGAACAGCGCGCCGAGTTCGCCGCCGAACTTGCGGAGCTCGACCCGCACGAGGTGCCGCTGAACTTCCTCAACCCACGGCCGGGCACACCATTCGGCGATCTCGAGGTGATGCCGGCCGCCGAGGCGCTCAAGTCCGTTGCCGCCTTCCGGTTGGCGTTGCCGCGCACCATGCTGCGGTTCGCCGGCGGCCGTGAGATCACCCTCGGAGATCTCGGTGCCAAGCAGGGCATCCTCGGCGGTATCAACGCCGTGATCGTCGGCAACTACCTCACCACTCTGGGCCGTCCCGCCGAGTCCGATCTGGAACTGCTCGAGGACCTGCAGATGCCCATCAAGGCTCTCAACGCCACCATCTGATGGTCGAAGAACAGCCGGCACCGGTCGGCGCGGGGGTCTACAACGTCTTCACCGGTGAACCGGCCGGAGGCGAGGTCCCGGCGGCTGCCCGCCTCGGCCTGGAGCCGCCGAGGTTCTGTGCCCAGTGCGGACGACGGATGAAGGTGCAGGTTCGTCCCGACGGCTGGTGGGCTGAGTGCTCCCGGCACGGTCACGTCGATTCGACTGTTCTGGAGACCCGCCGATGATTCGTTCCCGCCGCAATGCCGCGTGGAAAATCATTGTCGGACTTGTTGTCTCGGGTGCGATGCTCGGTGCCGTGTGGGCCGTCATCGCACCGGCCATCCACACCATCACCGGCCTGGCGAAGTCCGGTGATCGGGTGGACGGCTTCCTGGGCAGGGAAGCCGACAACGTGTTCGTGGCATCGGCGATGTTCATCGGATTGTTGTCGATGCTGGCGGTCATAGCCGCCGTGGCGGTCTGGCAGTGGCGGGCCCACCGCGGACCGCTGATGGTGATTGCATTATGGATCGGCATGACGGCCGCGGGCGGTGCGGCGGCCGGCACCGGTGTCGCACTCGCGCACTGGCGCTATGGAACGCCCGACCGCCAGGGCGTGCTGCTGACTCCGGAGAACCGGATCGCCTACTTCACCGAGGCGCCGCCGGTCTTCATGGGGCACAGTGTCGTTCAGGCGGCGGTGACACTGCTGCTGCCGACAGCGCTGGCCGTGCTGGTCTACGCGCTCATGGTGGTCGCGACGCCGCGGGATGACCTCGGCGGTTGGCCGCCGGAACGCGGCCGGCGAAGCAGCGGACCCGAAGCCGGGCCGAAAATCACAACGGCTGGAACGGAACCCGTCCACCCAGCATGACCCGCCCGACGATGCCACCCAGGCGCCACATCCCGGCGTAGGTGATCGGGTTGAACAGCGTGGGCCAGGTGGTGCGGATGCTGTGTGATTCCAGTGGGCGGCCGGCGAACCGGTCGTTGAGCCACCGCAGAGTCATCGGCGCCGACATCGGGTGCAGCAGCATGTGCTCGCTGAACATGTCCCGGTGATAGGTCAGCTTCGCGCCGCCTGCTGAATACAGATGGGCCAGCTCATCGATGTCGTCGACGTTGATCACCGAATCATGCACTGCCTGCACCAGCAGCACCGGCGGCCCGGGGACGGCGGTACCGAGCCGGATGGCATCGAAGACCTCTCGAACCTCCGGCAGGGCGAGCACATCGTTCAGCGGCGGTACGAGTAGATCGTCGACGTCGGCGCGGAACATCCGGACGATCGCCTCAAGGGTGGTCATCCGCTCCAGGCTCTTCAGCGTCGCGCGGCCATCCTCGGTGCAGTGCTCGTCGACAACTCCGCCCAGGCCGGGAAAGGTGTTGGCCAGTGATGCGATCACCAGTGCCGGCAGGCCCGCCCAGCGGGATCCGTTGAGCCGCAGGAAGGTGTTGCCCAGATCGCCGACCGGCGAACCCAGCACCGCGCCGACGAGATTGAGTTCCGGTGCGTAGTCGGCGTGCATCTCAGCCGCCCATGCGCTGGCGAGACCGCCGCCGGAGTAGCCCCACAGCCCGACCCGGCTGTCGGCGGCCAGGCCGAAACTCTCGAAGCTCAGGGTGGCGCGCAGGCCGTCGAGCACCCGGTAGCCGGGTTCCCGCGGGGCGCCCCAGGAGCCGTCCGGACCCTCGTGGTCCGGTATCGAAACCACCCAGCCCTCGGCCACTGCGGCAGCGGCCAGAAGGTACTCGAACTGCGACAGGGAGCCAACCGCCTTGGCGCCGCGGCGCAGTGTGTAGGACGGGAAGCAGCGTGACGTCACGGCGTCGATGGCGCACTGGTAGGACACCACATGGCGGACGTGGTTGCGGGCATGGCCCGCCGGCACCAGGACCGTGGTCACGGTGGCCTGCGGCTCCCCGTTGAGATCGCTGGTGCGGTAGAGCAGCTGGGTGGCCCTGACCTTCTGCGGGATCAGGCCCATGAAACCGAGCTGGACGTCGCGGGACCGCAGGACGGTGCCCGGTTCAGCGTGATGGAAGCCCTCGGGAGGTTCGTAGAACGGGTCCTTGGCGGGCAGCACGGGGCGCTCGCCGCGCCGCAGCGCCTGATGCGGGGCCCGGCCGATCCATTCGGGACTGACGGCCCCACTGGCGATTGTCATGGCCCCTCCATTAAACCTAAGAATCGCCTAAGAATCCAGTTGCCGCGCGCGGTGGACTCAGCGCGGAGCGCCCGGTGGACGCAGCGCTGCGAACTCGTCGGTGACCCTCAGCAGCGACTCGGTGAAGCGATACAGCTTGGCCGGCCGGCCGCCGCTTCGGCCCGGGTTGGTGGTCGTTCCGGTCGGTGTGATCACCGCGCGCCTGGCCAGCACTCGCTGCAGGTTGGTGGCATCCACCGGATAGCCCAGTGCGGCGCTGTAGATATCGCGCAGGGTCGACAGCGCGAATTCCCTTGGGGCCAGGGCGAATGCGATGTTGGTGTAGGACAGCTTGGCGACCAGCCGGGCGCGCGCGTCGGCCACCATGGGCCCGTGGTCGAACGCCATCGGCGGCAGATCGTTGACCGGATGCCAGCGGGTGTCCGACGGCAGCGCCGGCGTGGCGGGGGAGGGCACCAGCCCGAGGAAGGTCGACGCGATCACCCGCTCGCCGGGTACCCGGCGCGGATCGGAGAACACCGCCAACTGTTCGAGGTGAGCGACCTCACGCAGGTCGACCTTCTCGGCGAGCTGGCGTCGTACCGAATCGGTGAGGTCCTCGTCGGCGTCGATCCGGCCGCCGGGCAGCGACCATTTGCCGCGTTCGGGCTGCAGGGCCCGCTGCCATAACAGCACGTGAAGGCCGGGTTTGCCGGAGGGCAGTTCGCGGACCTGGAATACGACGGCCAGCACCTCGTGTTGGGTGCTAGTATTACGCATGTTTTCGATTGTAAGTCGAAAACCTCGAACGCAGAACAGGAGGCGGCCATGTCCGTCCTGAATCCTGACGTGCTCGACGCCATGACGGCCCGCATCGTCGACGGTCCCGGAGGTTTCACCGGTGTCGAGGGTGACGCCGACTGGGCCGCCCAGGTCCGCCGGCTGGCCACCCGGCGAAACGCCACCATCCTGGCCCACAACTATCAGCTACCGGCCATCCAGGACGTCGCCGACCACGTCGGTGACTCGCTGGCGCTGTCCCGCATCGCCGCCGAGGCCCCCGAGGACACCATCGTGTTCTGCGGCGTGCACTTCATGGCCGAGACCGCCAAGATCCTCAGCCCCGCCAAGACCGTGCTGATCCCCGACCAGCGTGCCGGTTGCTCGCTGGCCGACTCGATCAACGCCGACGAACTCGCCGCCTGGAAGGCCGAGTTCCCGGATGCGGTGGTGGTGTCCTACGTCAACACCACCGCCGCGGTGAAGGCGCTGACCGATATCTGCTGCACCTCGTCCAATGCCGTCGAGGTGGTGAACTCCATCCCGGCTGACCGGGAGGTGTTGTTCTGCCCGGACCAGTTCCTCGGCGCGCATGTGCGCCGGATGACCGGCCGGAAGAATCTGCACATCTGGGCCGGCGAGTGCCATGTGCACGCCGGTATCAACGGTGATGAGCTGGCCGCCCGGGCCCGCAGCCATCCCGACGCCGAACTGTACGTGCACCCGGAGTGCGGGTGTGCCACCTCGGCGCTCTATCTCGCCGGTGAGGGGGCCGTCCCGGACGACCGGGTCAAGATCCTGTCCACCGGCGGCATGCTCGACGCCGCGCGGACCTCGCACGCCAAGCAGGTTCTGGTGGCCACCGAGGTCGGCATGCTGCACCAGTTGCGCAGGGCTGCACCGGAGATCGACTTCCAGGCGGTCAATGAACGGGCGTCGTGCAAGTACATGAAGATGATCACGCCGGCGGCTCTGCTGCGGTGCCTGTCCGAAGGTGCGGACGTGGTCGACGTCGACCCGGAGACAGCGCGCCTGGCGCGGGCCAGTGTCACCCGGATGATCGGGATCGGACAGCCCGGCGGTGGGGAATGAGCAGGCGCATCGCCTGCGGCGCCGGTAGCGGCGGCGTCGACTGGCAACAGCGGGCTGACGTCGTGGTGATCGGCACCGGGGTCGCCGGGCTGGCCGCCGCCCTGGCGGCGCACCGCAACGGCGCCCGCACCGTGCTGCTGAGCAAGGCCGCGGAGACGGCGACCTTCCACGCCCAGGGCGGGATCGCGGTGGTGCTGCCGCGCACCGACGACACGATTGAGGCGCACGTCCGCGACACCGTCACCGCCGGCGCGGGACTGTGTGATCCGGAGGCGGTCCACTCGATCGTCGCCGATGGCTACCGGGCGGTGTCGGATCTGGTCGCCGACGGCGCCCGGTTCGACGAGACCGCGCCCGGCCAGTGGGCGCTGACCCGCGAGGGCGGACACTCCACGCGCCGGATCATCCACGCCGGCGGGGACGCCACCGGAGCCGAAGTGCAGCGCGCGCTCGACCAGGCCGCCGCCGCACTCGACATCCGTCGTAACCACACTGCGTGCGAGGTGCTGCACTCAGACGGTCCCTCGGACGAATCCGGTGTCACCGGGGTGCTGGTTCACAACCTTGACGGCATCGGCATTGTGCACGCCCCAGCGGTCATCCTGGCCACCGGCGGACTCGGCCACCTCTACAGCGCGACCACCAACCCCGAGGGCTCCACCGGCGACGGTATCGCGCTGGCGCTGTGGGCCGGGGTCGAGGTGGCCGACATCGAGTTCATCCAGTTCCATCCCACGATGCTGTTCGACCCGCACGGCACCGGTCGTCGGCCGCTGATCACCGAGGCGCTGCGTGGCGAGGGTGCGGTGCTGCGCGACGCACGGGGAGATTCGGTCACCGCCGGTGTGCACCCCCTGGGCGACCTCGCTCCGCGCGATGTGGTCGCGGCGGCGATCGAGGCCCGGCTGCGGTCCAGCGGGGACGACTGCGTATTCCTCGATGCCCGCGGCGTCGGGGATTTCGCACGGCGGTTCCCCACCGTCAACGCCGCCTGTCGCGCCGCCGGTATCGACCCCACCCGGGATCCGATTCCGGTGGTCCCCGGTGCCCACTACAGCTGCGGCGGGGTGCGCACCGATGTGTTCGGCCGCACCAGCCTGCCGGGTCTTTTCGCAGCCGGTGAGGTCGCGAGGACCGGGATGCACGGTGCGAACCGGCTTGCCTCCAACAGTCTGCTCGAGGGTTTGGTGGTGGGGGCCCGGGCCGGCCGTGGAGCCGCCGATCATGCCGCAGCATCGGGCCAGCCGATGGCGAAAGCCACTGGTGCACAGCGGTTGTCGCTGGAGCGGTCCGAACTGCAGCAGGCCATGACCCGGTGGGCATCAGTGGTCCGCGATGCCGACGGGCTCACGCGGTTGGATGCCACCTTGGACGGCGCCGTCGTCGGACGGATGGCCGGTCGCGCTGATTTCGAAGACGCGGCGCTCACCGCCACCGCGCGCGCCGTCGCCGCCGCCGCGCTGGCCCGCACCGAGACCCGCGGCTGCCACCACCGCAGCGACTTCCCCGAAACCGATCCGGCCCAGGCGGTGTCGATCGATGTGCGCACCGGTGCCGACGGCCAGGCCGCGGTCGGCGAGCCCGTTGCGCGATGAAGCTGACCGACGCCGAGCGCGATGAGGCGCTCATCACGATCCGTCGCGGCCTCGACGAGGACCTGCGCTACGGACCTGATGTCACCACAGAGGCGACCGTGCCGGCCGATGCCATGACGGTGGGGGCGCTGGTCGCCCGTGAACCCGGGGTGGTGGCCGGTGTGGACATCGCGCTGCTGGTCCTCGACGAGGTGTTGGGGCACGACGGTTACCGGGTGCTCGACCGGGTTCCGGACGGCACCCGGGTGGAGAGGGGCCAGAGCCTGCTGCGCGTCCAGGCCCAGACCCGCGGGCTGCTCACCGCCGAGCGCACCCTGCTCAACCTGATCTGCCACCTGTCCGGTATCGCCACCGCCACCGCCGCCTGGGTGGCTGCGGTCGACGGCACCGGTGCGGCGATCCGTGACACCCGCAAGACCCTGCCCGGGCTGCGGGCGCTGCAGAAGTACGCGGTGCGGGTCGGTGGCGGGGTCAATCACCGGATGGGCCTGGGTGACGCCGCACTGATCAAGGACAACCATGTCGCGGCGGCCGGATCGGTGGTCGCCGCGCTACGGGCGGTGCGGATGGGGGCCCCGGATCTGCCCTGCGAGGTCGAGGTGGACACCCTCGAACAACTCGACGAGGTGCTCGGCGAGGACGTGCAGTTGATCCTGCTGGACAACTTCCCGGTCTGGCAGACCCAGATCGCCGTGCAGCGCCGCGATGAGCGCGCACCCGGCGTCGGGCTGGAATCCTCCGGCGGGCTGTCCCTGGAGAGTGCGGCGCAGTACGCCGGCACCGGGGTGGACTACCTGGCCGTCGGCGCGCTCACCCATTCGGTTCGGGTGCTCGATATCGGCCTGGATCTGTAGCCCCTGCGCCGCTAGGCGATATCGGCGACGAATACGCCCACGCCGCGACGGCTCGCCATCTGTGCCATCCGGGGCAGCGACTGGTCCTCGGCGCCGGCCGGCACGATCCGCGGGTTCACCAGATGCACGTCGCGGCGACCCAGGGTCAGATCCGCCTCGCCTGCGGCCAGAATGTTCTTCACCCAGTTGGTCTTGCCGTGTGCCAGCATGATCGCCACCGTCTGCCCCCTACGGTAGGCGGAAACGGCCGTCTCGTAGGGCTTTCCTGACGTGCGGCCGCGGTGCTTGATGACGGTGATCCCCGGCATGAACCGCGCGATCGGCACCGCGATCGGGTTCATGAACTTGATCTGCAACCTTTCGAACCACACCGGGAACTTCATCGGCACGTCGGGGGAGTTATTGGGATGGTCCTCTCTGCGCATGGAGACCATCATGCGGCACGTGTCTCATGCCGCGGGCATCTCATCAGGGAGCGCGCCGCACCAGCGACAGTACGATCGCCGCGACCGCGAACATCCCGGACAGTGTCCGGTTCAGGATCTTCTGCTGGCGCGGGGTCCGCAGCCATGTCATCAGGCGGGCGGCCAGTCCGGTGTAGGCGCCCATGATCACCAGGTCGACGGCGACCATCGTCACGGCGATCGTCAGGTACTGCGGCAGCAGCGGACGTGTCGGCACCACGAACTGGGGCACCACCGCGAGCATGAACACCAGGCCCTTCGGGTTGGTGGCATTGACCAGAAACCCCCGGGTGAGCAGGGACCCCCGCCCGTCATCGCTATCGGTTCGGACCCGGGCGGTCAGATCTTCGGGTGTGGTGCGCCACTGCCGCACCGCCAGGTAGATCAGATACCCCACCCCCAGCCACTTGATGACGTTGAACACCACCAGGGATTTCGCCACCACCGCGCCCAGACCCACTGCGACCACCACCAGCTGGAGCATCAGTCCGATCTGCAGGCCGGCGATGCTCCAGGAGCCGCGGCGCAGGCCGTGGTTGAGCCCGGTGGCCATCGACTGCACCGCGCCCGCACCCGGTGAGATGCTGATCGCCAGCGCCGCCCCGACGAAGGCCAGCCAGAGGTCCGGTTGCATATCGGCACCCTACGATTCGGCCACCGGTAATTGATTTTCGTATCCGTGCCCCTGTCGGGGACAATCGATCCGATGACTGCCTTCGCGATGTCCCGGATCGACCTGCGCGGCCGTGCCCTGACCGCGGCCCAGCTGCGGGTGGCCCTGCCGCGTGGCGGGGTGGATGTCGACGCGGTGGTGCCCACTGTCAAACCCATCGTCGACGACGTCGCCGCACGCGGCGCGGTCGCGGCCCTGGAGTACGGCGAGAAGTTCGACGGCGTGCGCCCGGCGGCGGTCCGGGTTCCGGCCGCCGAGATTGAGGCTGCGCTCGACGAGTTGGACCCGGCCGTGCGCACCGCGCTTGAGGTGGCCATCGAGCGGACCCGCGCGGTGCATGCCGACCAGCGGCGCACCGACACCACGACGTTGTTCGACAACGGCGCCGCCGTCACCGAGCGCTGGGTGCCGGTGGAACGCGTCGGCCTCTACGTCCCGGGCGGCAATGCGGTCTACCCCTCCAGTGTGGTGATGAACGTGGTGCCCGCACAGGCCGCCGGTGTGCAGTCGCTGGTGGTCGCGAGCCCACCGCAGGCGGCGTTCGGCGGGCGGCCGCACCCGGCCATCCTGGCCGCGGCCCGACTGCTGGGCGTGACCGAGGTGTGGGCGGTCGGCGGCGCCCAGGCGGTGGCGCTGCTGGCCTACGGCGGCGTCGACACCGACGGCGCGGAGCTCTCTCCGGTCGACATGATCACCGGGCCCGGCAATATCTATGTGACTGCGGCCAAACGGATCTGCCGCTCCCAGGTGGGCATCGACTCCGAGGCCGGCCCCACCGAGATCGCGATCCTGGCCGACCACACCGCCGACCCCGTACACGTGGCTGCCGATCTGATCAGTCAGGCCGAGCATGACGTGATGGCAGCCGGTGTGCTGGTCACCGACAGCGACGAACTGGCCGCGGCCACCGAGGCCGAACTGGCCGTTCAGCTGACAACCACCAAGCACCACGACCGTGTGGTGGAGGCGCTGCGCGGGCCGCAGTCGGGCATCGTGCTTGTCGACGATCTCGACACCGGTGTGCGGGTGGTCAACGCATACGCTGCCGAACACCTGGAGATCCAGACCGTCGACGCCGCGGAGGTGGCATCCCGAATCCGTTCCGCAGGAGCGATTTTCGTCGGCGCCTGGTCCCCGGTCAGCCTCGGCGACTACTGCGCCGGCTCCAATCATGTGCTGCCCACCGCCGGATGTGCCCGGCACTCCAGCGGGCTGTCGGTGCAGACCTTCCTGCGCGGCATCCACGTCGTCGACTACACCGAGGCCGCGCTCAAGGATGTCGCCGGTCACGTGATCACACTGGCCAAGGCCGAAGACCTGCCTGCCCACGGTGAGGCCGTCCGCCGGAGGTTCGAGAGGTGACGCTGGGTGATCGGGTAGGTCTGGACGACCTGCCGTTGCGGGATAACCTGCGCGGCAAGTCGGCCTACGGTGCGCCGCAACTCGACGTTCCGGTGCGGATGAACACCAACGAGAACCCGCACCCGCCGAGCCGGGCACTGATCGACGACGTCGCCGAGTCGGTCCGGGCCGCCGCCGCCGATCTGCACCGCTACCCCGACCGGGATGCGGTCGAGTTGCGTCGCGATCTGGCCGCGTACCTGAGTGCGCGCACCGGCGTCGCGGTTGATCTCGAGAATATCTGGGCGGCAAACGGATCCAACGAGATCCTGCAGCAGCTGTTGCAGGCGTTCGGCGGCCCTGGCCGTACCGCAATGGGGTTCGTCCCGTCTTATTCGATGCATCCGATCATCGCCGACGGCACCCAGACCCGGTGGATCGAGGTTCCGCGCGCCGCAGACTTCGGACTGGACCTCGACGCCGCGGTCGCCGCCGTCGGTGAGCACAAGCCCGACGTGGTGTTCGTCACCAGTCCGAACAATCCGACCGGCCAGAGCCTGTCGCCGTCGGAACTGCGCAGGATTCTCGACGCGATGACCGGCGGCATGCTGATCGTCGACGAGGCGTACGGCGAGTTCTCCGATCAGCCCAGCGCCATCACATTGCTCGCCGAGTACCCGAACCGGTTGATCGTCAGCCGGACCATGAGCAAGGCCTTCGCCTTTGCCGGCGGCCGGCTCGGCTACCTGGTGGCCGCGCCGGCGGTCATCGAGGCCGTGCTGCTGGTGCGGTTGCCCTACCACCTGTCGGTGCTGAGCCAGGCCGCGGCACGTGCCGCGCTGCGGCACGCCGACGAGACCCTGGCCGGCGTGGCCGCGCTGGCGGGTGAACGCGACCGGGTCTGTGCTGCGCTGCGGGATATGGGTTTCCGGGTGATCCCCAGTGACGCCAACTTCGTGTTGTTCGGGAGCCCGAGATGGACGGGTGCCTCAGATGCTCCGGCGGCGTGGCGGCACTACCTCGAGGACGGGGTACTCATCCGCGATGTCGGACTCCCCGGATATCTGCGCGTCACCATTGGACTCGATTCGGAGAACGATGCGTTTCTTGCCGCCAGCCGGAGGCTGGCCGACACCGGCGCCAGCACGTCGATAGGAGCGTCATGACACGAACAGCGCGGATCGAGCGTAAGACCAAAGAGTCCGACATCGTCGTCGAACTCGATCTAGACGGCACCGGCAGGGTGAGTATCGACACCGGTGTGCCGTTCTTCGATCACATGCTCACCGCGCTGGGCACCCACGCCAGCTTCGACCTGTCGGTGACCGCCCGCGGTGATGTCGAGATCGAGGCGCACCACACCATCGAGGACACCGCGATCGTGCTGGGAACTGCCCTCGGCGAGGCGCTGGGGGACAAGAAGGGGATCCGCCGGTTCGGTGACGCGTTCATCCCGATGGACGAGACCCTGGCGCATGCCGCCGTCGACGTGTCCGGACGGCCGTACTTCGTGCACACCGGCGAACCGGAGTACCTGGTCGACTTCACCATCGCAGGATCTGCGGTGCCGTACCACACCGTGATCAACCGGCACGTCTTCGAGTCGCTGGCACTCAACGCCCGCATCGCGTTGCATGTGCGCACCATCTACGGCCGCGACCCGCACCACATCACCGAGGCGCAGTACAAGGCCGTGGCCCGTGCGCTGCGCCAGGCTGTGGAATCCGATCCCCGCGTTTCCGGAGTGCCGTCCACCAAAGGCATTCTGTGAGAGCACGTTCGGTGGTGGTTCTGGACTACGGCTCGGGAAACCTGCGGTCAGCTCAGCGGGCCCTGGAGCGGGTCGGCGCAGACGTCGAGGTCACCGCGGACCGGTCAGCGGCATTGGCCGCCGATGGGCTGGTGGTGCCCGGGGTCGGTGCCTTCGAGGCCTGCATGGCCGGGCTTCGCGGGATCGGCGGTGATGCGATCATCGCTGACCGGATAGCCGCGGGACGACCAGTTCTCGGTGTCTGTGTCGGCATGCAGATCCTGTTCGCTCGCGGCGTGGAGTTCGGCGTCGAGAGTTCGGGCTGTGGGCAGTGGCCGGGGTCGGTGACCAAGCTGGATGCGCCGGTGATCCCACATATGGGCTGGAACGTCGTCGATGCCGCGCCGGGAAGCCGGCTGTTCAAGGGCATCGAGGCCGATACCCGGTTCTATTTCGTGCACTCCTACGCCGCGCAGGTCTGGGAAGGCGATCCCGCCGCACTGCTCACCTGGGCAAATCATCACGTGCGTTTCCTGGCGGCCGTCGAGGACGGACCGCTGTCGGCGACGCAATTTCATCCGGAGAAGAGCGGTGACGCCGGTGCGGCACTGCTCGCCAATTGGGTAGAGGGACTGTGACAAACGTGCCACTGATCTTGTTGCCGGCCGTCGACGTCGTCGAGGGCCGTGCCGTACGGCTGGTGCAGGGCAAGGCCGGTAGTGAGACCGAGTACGGCTCCGCACTCGAGGCCGCGCTGACCTGGCAGCGTGACGGCGCCGAGTGGATCCACCTGGTGGACCTCGACGCGGCCTTCGGTCGTGGCTCCAACCGCGAACTGCTCGCCGAACTCGTCGGCCAACTCGACGTGCACGTGGAACTGTCCGGCGGTATTCGCGACGACGAGTCGCTGAAGGCCGCGTTGGCCACCGGCTGCGCCCGGGTCAACATCGGAACCGCCGCACTGGAGAACCCACTGTGGTGCGCTCGCGCGATCGCCGAGCACGGCGACCGGGTCGCCGTCGGTCTGGATGTGCAGATCGTCGATGGCGATCACCGGCTGCGCGGCCGCGGCTGGGAGACCGACGGCGGTGAGCTGTGGCAGATCCTGGAACGCCTTGACAGCGAGGGGTGTTCGCGATTCGTGGTCACCGACGTCACCAAGGACGGCACCCTCACCGGCCCTAACCTCGACCTGCTCGAGGGTGTCGCCGAATGCACCGATGCCCCGGTGATCGCCTCCGGCGGAGTGTCGAGCATTGATGATCTGCGTGCCATCGCGACCCTCACCGGCTCCGGTGTCGAGGGCGCGATCGTCGGAAAGGCGCTCTACGCCGGCCGGTTCACCCTGCCCGAGGCCCTCGCGGCGGTGAGCCGCTAAGTGGCCGCTGATCTCGCGGGCCCCGATTTCGAGGCACTGGTGGCCGCTGCCTCGGCGATTCTCGACGAGGCAGCGATACCGTTCCTGGCCGGACATCGGGCCCAGTCCGCGGTGGCCAAGAAGGGCAACGACTTCGCCACCGAGGTCGACCTCGCCATCGAACGGCAGGTGGTGGCCGCACTGGAGGAGACCACCGGAATACCGGTGCACGGCGAGGAGTTCGGCGGAGCCGCCCTTGATGCGCCGCTGGTCTGGGTGCTCGACCCCATCGACGGCACCTTCAACTACGCGGCGGGCTCACCGATGGCGGCCATCCTGCTGGGTCTGCTGCGCGACGGCGAACCCGTTGCCGGGCTGACCTGGCTGCCGTTCATGGATCAGCGCTACACGGCCGTGCACGGCGGACCGCTGCTGGTCAACGGCGTCGACCATCCGGTATTGCCGCAGGCATCCCTGTCGGATTCCATCGTCGGCTTCGGCACCTTCAACGTCGAGTGGGGCGGCCGATTCCCCGGCCGCTACCGGCTGGCGGCGCTGGAAGGCCTGAGCCGGGTCTGCTCCAAGATGCGTATGCACGGCTCGACGGGTATCGACATGGCCTATGTCGGAGCCGGAATCCTCGGCGCGGCAGTGAGTTTCGGCGGTCATGTCTGGGATCACGCCGCCGGAGTGGCGCTGGTGCGAGCGGCCGGTGGTGTGGTGACCGATCTGGACGGTCAGCCGTGGACACCGCAGACCCGCTCGACGCTGACCGCCGCACCGGGGGTGCATGAGCAGGTGCTGGACATCCTGCGCGGTCTCGGCGCCACGGAGCAGTACCGCTGATGGATCCCGGATCTGATCTGGCAGTGCGGGTCATACCGTGCCTGGATGTCGACGCCGGCCGGGTGGTCAAGGGCGTCAACTTCGAGAACCTGCGCGACGCCGGTGATCCGGTGGAACTGGCTGCCGTGTACGACGCCCAGGGCGCTGACGAGTTGACCTTCCTTGACGTCACCGCCTCCTCGTCGGGGCGGGCCACCATGCTCGATGTGGTGCGCCGCACCGCCGAGCAGGTGTTCATCCCGCTCACCGTCGGTGGCGGTGTGCGCGCTGTCGCCGATGTCGACGCACTGCTGCGGGCCGGCGCGGACAAGGTGTCGGTGAACACCGCCGCGATCGCCCGCCCGGAACTGCTTGCCGAACTTGCCCGGCAGTTCGGATCGCAGTGCATCGTGCTGTCCGTCGATGCCCGGACGGTGCCATCCGGCTCGGCGCCGACGCGTTCGGGCTGGGAGGTCACCACCCACGGCGGTCGGCAGGGCAGCGGGATCGATGCGATCGAATGGGCAACGCGCGGCGCCGAACTCGGCGTTGGTGAGATTCTGCTGAACTCCATGGATGCCGACGGCACCAAAGCCGGTTTCGACCTGCCGATGCTGCATGCGGTGCGGGCGGCGGTCACCGTGCCGGTGATCGCCAGCGGGGGAGCAGGCACAGTGGAGCACTTCGCGCCGGCGGTGCAGGCTGGGGCCGACGCGGTGCTGGCCGCCAGCGTCTTCCACTTCGGTGAGCTGACCATCGGCCAGGTGAAGGCAGCGATGGCTGCGGAAGGGATAACCGTCAGGTGATGTTGAATCCCGAGATCGCATCCAGGCTCAAACGCAATGCCGACGGTCTGTTCGCCGCCGTCGCCCAGGAGCGCGGCACCGGACAGGTGCTGATGGTCGCCTGGATGGACGACGAGGCACTGGCCCGCACCCTGGAAACCCGCGAAGCCACCTACTTCTCCCGCTCGCGCGGCGAGCACTGGGTCAAGGGCGCGACATCCGGCCACACCCAGCATGTGCACTCGGTGCGGTTGGACTGTGACGGCGACACCGTGCTGCTCGAAGTCGACCAGGCCGGCGCCGCCTGTCACACCGGCGAGCACACCTGTTTCGACGCCGATGTGCTGCTGGGGCCCGGGGACTGATCAGGACTGATCCGGGTAGCTAGGCCTTCTCCGCCCGCAGCGCCCTGAGCCGCCGCTCCTCGGTCAGCACGCTCTGATAGCTCTCGCGTTCGGCGATCAACCACTCCGGCTTGTCCTCGAGCAGGGCATTGATCGCGTCGGTGGTCAGCGCCTCGGTGATGCCACCGCGGGCCAGACCGGCGATCGACACGCCCAGTTTGGCGGCCACCAGGTTCTTCGGATGCGGCCCGTCCCTGCGGAGATCGGCGAGCCACTGCGGAGGGTCTGCCTGCAGGGCGGCGAGTTCGGTGCGGGTGGTCGGGTTCCGCTGGAACTCCGCGGGCGTTGCGGGCAGGTACACATCCAGCTTCTTCGCCGCCGTGGCGGGCTTCATGGACTGCGCATCAGGCCTGCTCATGCGGTCAAGGGTATCGGTAGCCTGGGGGGCGTGACCGCGCTCTCTCTCATCGTCGGTTACGTCCCCGGTGCCACGCCGGCGCGGTGGGCGCGCAACTGGGCGCAGCGTCATCCGGCGGTGACACTGATGTTGACGGGCCTCACGGCAGCCGACGCCGCCGCCGCGGTGCGGACCGGAGCCGTCGACCTGGCGCTGCTGCGGCTACCCACCGACACCACCGGCCTGGCCGTCATCGGGCTCTACGAGGAGACGACGGTGGTTGTGGTGCCGACCGATCATCTGCTGTCCGCGGCCGACGAGGTCGTCGCCGCGGACCTGGACGGCGAGCCGCGGTTGATGCCGCTCGACAACGTCGTTGACTGGGCGCAGGCCCCCGGAGCACCGATCGGCCATCGGCCCGAAACCACCTCTGCGGCAATCGAACTCGTCGCCGCCGGACTCGGTGTTCTCATTGTTCCGCAGTCACTGGCCCGGCTTCATCACCGCAAAGACCTCACCTACCGTCCGATCGCGGACGCGCCCGCCTGCACGGTGGCACTCGCCGTTCCGGAAGGTCCGCAGAGTGAACTCGTCGAGGAGTTCATCGGGATTGTGCGGGGTCGCACGCCCGGCTCGTCGCGGGGTCAGGCCGAGCAGACACCCAAGCGAACCGCCCGGGAGAAGGCGCTCGCCAAACAGGCCGCCCGCGCCGCGGCCACAAACCCGGCGCGTAAGCCGGGTCAGCCCAAGCGGGGCCGTCGCTGAGTCGGTTTCAGCGTGCCCGCAGCGTGCTCAGTGCCTTATCGGCGTGGGTGTCCATGTTGATCTCGCTGGAGATCACATCGAGCACCGTGCGGTCGGTGTCGATCACGAATGTTGAGCGCTTGACCGGAAGGAACTTGCCCAGCAGGCCGCGCTTGACGCCGAATATCTCCGCGACCCGGCCGTCGGCGTCGGACAGCAGCGGATAGTCGAAACGCTGCGAGTCGGAGAACTTCGCCTGCTTGGACACCGCGTCGGTGCTGATCCCCACCCGGGACGCGCCGACGTCGGCGAACTCGGAGGCCAGATCACGGAAGTGGCAGGCCTCCTTGGTGCAGCCCGGGGTCATCGCCGCCGGGTAGAAGAACAGCACGATCGGCCCGTCGGCGAGCAGGTCGCTCAGCGAACGCACCGTTCCGGTCTGGTCAGGTAACTCGAACTCCGGCACGCGGTCCCCAGTCTTCATGACGGCCACGCTATCGCCGGTCACCGAGAATGAACAGGTCTGGGAGGATGTACCCCGTGCAGTCCACCCTCGCCAGCACCACCACCCGCGACGAGTTCCGTGCGCTCGCCGCCGAGCACCGCGTGGTCCCGGTGACCCGCAAGGTGCTCGCCGACAGCGAGACACCGCTGTCGGCCTACCGCAAGCTCGGCGCCAACCGACCCGGCACCTTCCTGCTCGAGTCGGCCGAGAACGGCCGGTCCTGGTCGCGATGGTCGTTCATCGGCGCCGGGGCGCCGTCGGCGCTGACCGTTCGAGACGGCCAGGCGGTATGGCTGGGTTCGGTTCCCGAAGGAGCGCCGACCGGGGGCGACCCATTGGAGGTGCTGCAGAAGACGGTGCGGCTGCTCTCGACGGGCCCGCTGGCGGGGATGCCGCCGCTGTCCGGCGGAATGGTCGGCTTCTTCGCCTACGATTTCGTCCGCCGCCTGGAACGGTTACCCGTACTGGCCGTCGACGATCTCAAGCTGCCCGACATGCTGCTGCTGCTGGCCACCGACCTGGCCGCCGTCGACCACCACGAGGGCACCATCACGCTGATCGCCAACGCGGTGAACTGGAACGGCACCGACGACCGGGTCGACGAGGCCTACGACAACGCCG
>NZ_JBPCSX010000017.1:0-16361 GCF_051006775.1 Mycobacterium sp. | reverse complement strand
TGTGTTGTCTGCTGTCGCAGCCGAATTCGGCAAGCGCGAGGTCAGCATCGCAGAAGTACGCCAGGAGGGGATCGCCGACGAAGGCGGTAAGCCGATCGGCGCGCGGATTGTCGTGGTAACCCACCGCGCGACCGATGCTGCGCTGTCCGAGACGGTCGCCGCATTGTCTGGTCTGGAGGTCATGCAGAAGGTCGACAGCGTGCTGCGACTGGAAGGGACGGACTAGCAGTGAGCGATACCAAGGTCCATACCCCGTGGCCGGGACTCATTGAGGCCTACCGCAGCCGGCTGCCGATGGCCGCCGACTGGACACCGGTCACCCTGTTGGAGGGTGGTACGCCCCTGGTCTTCGCTCCGCGGTTGTCCGAGAAGACCGGCTGCACAGTGCATCTCAAGGTCGAGGGACTCAACCCGACCGGGTCGTTCAAGGACCGCGGGATGACCATGGCCGTTACCGAGGCGGTCGCTCGCGGGCAGAAAGCGGTGTTGTGCGCATCGACCGGTAACACCTCCGCATCGGCGGCGGCCTACGCGGCCAGGGCGGGGATCACCTGCGCGGTGCTCATCCCGCAGGGCAAGATCGCGATGGGCAAGCTGGCACAGGCGGTGATGCACGGCGCCAAGATCATCCAGGTCGACGGCAACTTCGACGACTGCCTGGAACTGGCCCGCAAGCTCACCGCGGACTACCCGACCATCTCACTGGTCAATAGTGTCAACCCGGTGCGCATCGAGGGTCAGAAGACCGCGGCGTTCGAGATCGTCGACGCCCTGGGAACCGCCCCAGATGTGCACGCCCTGCCGGTCGGCAACGCCGGCAACATCACCGCGTATTGGAAGGGTTACACCGAGTACCACCGCGACGGCACCATCGACAAGCTGCCCCGGATGCTCGGTACGCAGGCTGCCGGTGCCGCGCCGCTGGTACTGGGCCATCCGGTCAGCCATCCGGAGACCCTTGCCACCGCAATCCGGATCGGAGCGCCCGCCTCCTGGGACGGCGCCATGGCGGCCAAGGATGAATCCGGCGGAAAGTTCTTGTCCGCCACCGACGATGAGCTGCTGGCCGCCTACCATCTGCTCGCCCGGGACGAAGGTGTGTTCGTCGAGCCGGCGTCGGCCGCGAGCGTCGCAGGATTGCTCAAGGCGGCCGAGGACGGCTGGGTTCAACGCGGATCGACCGTGGTGTGCACCGTCACCGGCCACGGACTCAAAGACCCCGATACCGCGCTGCGGGACGTCCCCGCCGTGACCGCGCTGCCGGTGGAACCGGGTGCGGTGGTCGCCGCATTGGGCCTCGGGTAGCGCGGATGTGCCGGCGATGACCCTGACCCTGCCCTCCGGGCTGACCGGCAGCGCCTCGGTGGCCGCCTCCAGTGCGAATCTGGGGCCTGGCTTCGACAGCATCGGGATTGCGCTTGGTCGCTACGACGAATTGACGGTGCAGACCTCCGGCGGCGGACTGGTCGTCGAGGTCGAGGGGGAGGGCGCCGGCCAGGTCTCCGACGATAGTGATCATCTGGTGGTTGCGGCTCTGCAGCGCGGCCTGGCTGCGGCCGGCTGCCGCGCCGACGGCTTGATCCTGCGCTGCCGCAACACAATTCCACACTCGCGCGGTCTGGGGTCCTCTGCATCAGCGGTAGTGGGCGGTCTTGCGCTAGCCAATTCCCTTGTGACGCAAGTAGATCGCCAGCCGTTGAGCATCGATCAGCTGGTTCAGCTGTCGTCCGAGTTCGAGGGTCATCCCGACAATGCGTCCGCTTCTGTCCTCGGCGGTGCCGTGGTGTCATGGACCGAACACGACGACGCGCAGCCGCGCTACGGCGCCGCCCGGCTGAGCTTGCATCCAGACATCCGGATCTTCGCGGCGATACCCCAGGTGCGGTCATCCACCGCGGAGGCGCGGGTCCTGCTGCCGGCCCAGGTGAGCCACACCGACGCCCGGTTCAACCTCAGTCGTGCCGCTTTGCTGGTGGTCGCCCTCACCGAGCGGCCGGATCTGTTGATGCAGGCCACCGAGGATGTGCTGCACCAGCCGCAGCGGGCGGCGTCGATGCCGGCTTCGGCGGAATTGATGCAGCTCATGCGGCATTGCGGTGTTCCGGCGGTGCTCTCCGGCGCCGGTCCGTCGGTGCTGGCGCTCACAGCGGGAGACGCGTTGCCCGGTGAGGCGCTCGAGTGCGGCGCCACCCAGGGGTTTGCCATCAGTGAGATGTCGGTCGGCGAGCCGGTACGCTGGAGCGCAGGTGTCACAACGGTGACCCGGGCTCTGCAGGGTTGAGCTTTCTTGCTTCGGTTCTCAAAGGCGGCTATCCTCAGGGACGTCCGGTCACTGCATCGTGTGCACCTGCACCGTCACTCGAGTGACATCCAAGCGGACAACCACCACAATCGCGTGTACTCAAAGCAGTGGAATGACGGTCGGCCCCCGGGCTGCCCCCCTCACCCGGCTTCGGCACCGATGACGGTAAGACTTCGCATTCAGCGAATCGGCTGAGTGCCGGAAACCCCGCGAATTTCACGGCCGCGGGGGAAGAAAGGAAATCCGTGACTGATACGGACGGATCGCTGGCCACCATGGTGCTGCCCGAACTGCGCGCACTGGCCAGTCAGGTCGGCGTCAAGGGAACATCCGGGATGCGCAAGGGCGATCTGATCGCCGCCATCACCGAGACCCGCGGCGGTAGCAGCGGAGGTGCCGAGCGCAAGGCCCGCACCGACAAGGCTCCGGAGACTGACGCGCCGAAGGTTGTCGAGAAGGCCCCGGAGCGTTCTGATGGTGAGTCCGCAGCGGCTGGTGCCGAAACGACCACCGAGAGCCCAACCGAGCGTCGCCGTGAGCGGCCTGCCCGCGAGGGCGGCAGCGAAGACGGCCGCAACGGGAACCAGAACCGCAACGAGAACCGCGGCGGCGGGCAGGGCGGCGGCGATCAGCAGAACCGGGACGACGACGGGCCCGGTGGCCGCCGCGGGCGCCGGTTCCGTGACCGCCGCCGGCGCGGTGAGCGCGGCGGCATGGAGGGCGGTGGACAGGGCGGCGAGACCGAGCTGCGCGAGGACGATGTCATTCAGCCGGTGGCCGGAATCCTTGATGTGCTCGACAACTACGCGTTCGTGCGCACCTCCGGCTACCTGGCCGGACCCAACGACGTCTACGTCTCGATGAATCTGGTCCGCAAGAACGGCCTGCGCCGCGGTGACGCCGTCACCGGTGCGGTCCGCGTCCCGCGCGACGGTGGGGACCCGAACAGTCAGAACCAGCGCCAGAAGTTCAACCCGCTGGTGCGGCTGGACAGCGTCAACGGCGGTCCGGTCGAGGCCGCTCGCAACCGGCCGGAGTTCAGCAAGCTCACCCCGCTGTACCCGAATCAGCGGCTGCGTCTGGAGACCACTCCCGAGCGGCTCACCACTCGTGTCATCGACCTGATCATGCCGATCGGCAAGGGTCAGCGCGCGCTGATCGTCTCGCCGCCCAAGGCCGGTAAGACCACGATCATGCAGGACATCGCCAACGCGATCACCAAGAACAACCCCGAGTGCCATCTGATGGTCGTGCTCGTCGATGAGCGGCCTGAAGAGGTCACCGATATGCAGCGCTCGGTGAAGGGTGAGGTCATCGCCTCGACCTTCGACCGCCCGCCGTCAGACCACACCCAGGCCGCCGAGTTGGCCATCGAACGGGCCAAGCGGCTGGTCGAGCAGGGCAAGGACGTCGTTGTGCTGCTCGACTCGATCACCCGTCTGGGCCGTGCGTACAACAACGCCTCCCCGGCGTCAGGTCGCATCCTGTCCGGCGGCGTCGACTCGACTGCGCTGTACCCGCCCAAGCGCTTCCTGGGCGCGGCCCGCAATATCGAGGACGGCGGCTCGCTGACCATCATTGCCACCGCCATGGTCGAGACCGGTTCCACCGGTGACACCGTGATCTTCGAGGAGTTCAAGGGCACCGGCAACGCCGAACTCAAGCTGGACCGAAAGATCGCCGAACGCCGGGTGTTCCCGGCCGTCGACGTGAATCCGTCCGGCACCCGTAAGGACGAACTGCTGCTGTCGACCGATGAGTTCGCGGTCGTGCACAAGTTGCGTCGGGTGTTGAGCGGTCTGGACAGCCATCAGGCCATCGACTTGCTGATGAGCCAGCTGCGCAAGACCAAGACCAACTACGAGTTCCTGGTTCAGGTCTCCAAGACCGCTCCGGGTATGGCCGACGCCGACTGACAGGTGAACACCGACGAGATCTGGTGCTGTGTCGATGATCAGCGCGTCGAGCTCGCCGGTCTGCTCGAAAGTTTGAGCGCCGAGCAGTGGATGGCGCCGTCGCTGTGCGACGGGTGGCGTGTTCGTGATGTCGCCGCGCACCTCACCCACTCGCACATGCATCCGGTGCGGGCGATCGGTGAGGCGGTCAAGTCCGGTTTCCGGTTCGACGCGATGATCCGTCGACTGGGTCGCGAAGACCGTCGATCGCAGGCCGAGATCGCTGCGGCGTTGAGCGGTATGGCCGGTTCCCGCAAGAAGGTTCCCGGCACCAGCGTGCAACAGCCTCTGATCGAACTGCTGGTCCACGGCCAGGACATCACCGTGCCGCTGGGTATCGACCGGCCGATGCCTGTCGACGCGGCGGTTGAATCGGCCGCGAAACTGTCCGGCATGAGGTTTCCGCTCAACGCTGCGCAGCGACTCGCCGGTATCAGGCTGGTCGCCACCGACGCCGATTTCGCAGCGGGGGATGGCGCGGGGGCTGGGACAGAGATACGCGTCCCGATACGTGACATCGTGATGATTCTCGCCGGCCGGGCTCAGCCCTGAAATGGCCGAGACCGTCCAGCAGTTGCTCCGCGAACGCCTCGGCGACCCCGCCCCCGCGGTCAAGTACGGCGACCGGGTGTGGACCTGGCGTGAGCACCTCGATGAGGCGAAAAGCCAAGCTGCCGCCCTGATTTCGCTGGCCGACCCGGCCCGCCCGCTGCACGTGGGCGCACTGCTGTCCAACGGTCCGGAGATGCTCACCGCGATGGCTGCGGCCGGCCTCGGCGGTTATGTGCTGTGCGGAGTCAACAACACCCGCCGTGGCGAGGCGCTGGCCCGCGATATCGGCCGGGCCGACTGCCAGATCCTGCTCACCGACGCCGACCACCGCGCACTGCTGGACGGACTGGACCTGTCCGGCGTGCAGGTATTCGATGTGGGCTCGCCCGCGTGGGCGCAACTGATCGACGACGCCCCGGAACTCGCTGTGCACCGCGAGGTTGGGCCGACCGACACCTTCATGTTGATCTTCACCTCGGGAACCAGCGGCGAACCGAAGGCCGTGCAGGTCGCCCATATGATGGTGCCGTTTTCCGGCGTCGCTCTGGTCCAACGGTTTTCGATCACACCGGATGACGTCTGCTATCTGTCGATGCCGCTGTTCCACTCCAACGCTCTGATGGCCGGTTGGTCGGTCGCGGTGTCCTCCGGAGCGGCCATGGCGCCGGCGACGTTCTCGGCCTCGGCACTCCTCGGCGATCTGCGCCGCTACGGCGTGACATACATGAATTACGTCGGTAAGCCGTTGGCCTACGTACTGGCCACCGCCGAACAATCCGACGACCACGACAACCCGCTTCGTGTCGCATTCGGTAACGAGGCCACCGAACGCGATATCGCCGAGTTCTCCCGCCGCTTCGGCTGCACGGTCTGGGATGGTTTCGGCTCCACCGAAGGCGCGGTAATCATCACCCGCGACGGCGACTGCCCGTCGGGTTCGGTGGGACGGGGCTTCCCCGGTGTCGCGATCTACGACTCCGAGACGCTGACCGAGTGTCCGCCCGCGGTGTTCGACGCCACGGGCGCTCTGGCCAACGCCGAGGAGGCGATCGGCGAGATCGTCAACACCGGCGGAGCCGGGTTGTTCTCCGGCTACTACAACGACCCCGAATCCACCGGCGAGCGCCTGCGGCACGGCATGTACTGGTCCGGAGACCTCGGTTACCGGGACGCCGACGGGTGGATCTACCTGGCCGGCCGAACCGGGGAGTGGCTGCGGGTCGACGGCGAGAATCTGACGTGCGCGCCGATCGAGCGGATTCTGAACCGGCTGGACCCGGTCAGCCGGGTAGCCGTCTACGCGGTGCCCGACGATCGGGTCGGTGATGCGGTGATGGCGGCCCTGGTGCTACGCGACGGCACCGCACTCGGGCCCGAGGAGTTCGGCCGGTTCCTGGCCGCCCAGCAGGATCTCTCGCCCAAGGCCTGGCCGCGGTACGTGTGGATCGCCGGGGACCTCCCGGCCACCGCGACCAACAAGATCGTCAAACGGCAACTGACCGTGCAGGGAACGCATATCCCGCACGGCACCCTGTGGCGGCGCGACGGACGGGACTACCGGGTGGCCGGCCCGGCCCACTGACACCGGAGATGACCCGGTCAGGCGCTTCCGGCAGGTTCGCGGTCCCACCCGGGTAGGCAATTGGGCAGGTGGCGGGCGAACTGGCATAATGTTCCAGACCCCCTCGGTACCGGTTCACGCCATTTCCATTCGGCGACCCGGCGACCACGAACAGCAGAGGAAATCATGAAGACCGGTATTCACCCCGCCTACGGCGAGACCACCGTGGTGTGTGGCTGTGGCAACAGCTTCACCACCCGCAGCACCAAGGAGAGCGGCCACATCACGGTCGAGGTCTGCTCCCAGTGCCATCCCTTCTATACCGGCAAGCAGAAGATCCTCGACAGCGGCGGTCGCGTGGCCCGCTTCGAGAAGCGCTACGGCAAGCGGCCCGGGTCGAAGCAGACCACCGGCGGCCCCGATGCCGCTGAGGCCACCGAGGCCCCCAGCGAGTAGCTGTTTCACCGACGCCCGTCTGTCGCGCTCCGCGACAGGCCGGGCGTCGGTTTGCGTTTAGGGCTCACCGAGAGGACGGACGATGACGCAGAGCGCTCCCGCTGATGCGATCGAAGCCGTGCTCACCGAGCATGCCGATTTGGAACGTCAACTGTCGGACCCGGAACTGCACGGCGACGCCGGAAACGCGCGCCGCGTCGGAAAGCGGTTCGCACAGTTGGCGCCGATCGTCTCCGCCTACCGCAAACTCGAAACCGCCCGTGGTGATCTGGACACCGCCCGGGAACTCGCGGCTGATGACGCCTCGTTCGCCGATGAGGTCATCGAACTCGAGGCCAGAGTCGCCGAACTCGACGACCAACTCACCGACATGCTCGCCCCGCGAGACCCGCACGACGGCGATGACGTGGTGCTCGAGGTCAAGTCCGGTGAGGGTGGCGAAGAATCGGCACTGTTCGCCGCAGATCTGGCCCGGATGTACATCCGCTATGCCGAGCGACACGGCTGGACGGTGACCGTTCTCGACGAGACATTCTCCGATCTGGGCGGCTACAAGGAAGCGACCATCTCGATCGCCAGCAGGGGTGACGTGAGCGACGGTGTGTGGTCGCGGTTGAAGTGGGAGGGCGGCGTGCACCGTGTGCAGCGCGTGCCGGTCACCGAATCCCAAGGGCGGGTTCATACTTCGGCCGCCGGCGTACTGGTCTACCCCGAGATCGAGGAAGTCGAGCAGGTTCAGATCGACGACTCCGATCTGCGCATCGATGTCTACCGGTCGTCGGGCAAGGGAGGCCAGGGCGTCAACACCACCGACTCGGCGGTGCGCATCACGCACCTGCCGACCGGCATCGTGGTCACCTGTCAGAACGAGCGGTCGCAGCTGCAGAACAAGGCCCGCGCCATGCAGGTGCTGGCCGCCCGACTGCAGGCGGTTGCCGAGGAGCAGGCCTCCGCCGAAGCCTCGGCGGACCGGGCCAGCCAGATTCGTACCGTCGACCGCAGCGAACGCATCCGCACCTACAACTTCCCGGAGAACCGGATCGCCGACCACCGGATCAATTTCAAGGCACACAACCTGGATCAGGTGCTCGACGGCGATATGGACGACCTACTGGACGCGCTGGTCGCCGCCGATAAGCAAGCCCGACTCCAGCAGGCATGAGCCGCCAACGGCTTCGCCGGGCGATCGAGGCCGCAACCACCGCCCTCGGGCAGGCCGGAATCGACTCGGCCCGAAATGATGCCGAGTTACTGGCCGCACACGTTCTCGGCGTCGAACGTGGCCGGCTGTCCTTCGCCGATGTACCCGAGGAATTCTTCGGCCGGTACCGCGATGCGGTCAGCACGCGGGCGCGCCGAATTCCACTGCAGCACATCACCGGCACCGCCCCGTTCGGGTCGGTGCGGTTGGAGGTCGGGCCGGGGGTGTTCATCCCGCGTCCGGAGACCGAGGCTCTGCTGGAGTGGGCGCTGGCGCAGGACCTCCCCGATGATGCGGTGATCGTCGACGTCTGCACCGGGTCCGGAGCGCTGGGCATCGCCCTGGCCGCGTCCCGGCCCGGGGCTCGGGTTACCGGAGTCGACATCGACCCGACGGCGTTGGACTACGCCCGGCGTAATGCCGCCGTGACGACCATGTCAGTGGTGCAGGGCGACGTCGCCGAGGATGGTCTTCTGCCGGATCTGGCCGGTACCGTCGACCTCGTGGTGTCCAATCCGCCCTATGTGCCCGTCGGTGTCATCCTGG
The DNA here is from genome assembly GCF_051006775.1 of Mycobacterium sp. GTDB lineage: Bacteria > Actinomycetota > Actinomycetes > Mycobacteriales > Mycobacteriaceae > Mycobacterium. Next base: position 7,788 of record NZ_JBPCSX010000017.1, on the reverse strand, counting down.
AACCCGAAGTCGCCGAGCACGATCCGGCGCACGCGGTCTTCGGCGGCGCCGATGGGATGGCCGTCATCGTCCCACTCGTTGCGCGCGCGGCGAGCTGGCTCAAGTCCGGCGGTCTGCTGGCGGTCGAACATGACGACACCACCTCCGAGGCGACGGTCGATGCCATCGGCGCCACCGGCCTCTTCGACCAGGTGGTGCCGCACACCGATCTTGCCGGACGGCCCCGGTTCGTGACCGGCCGTCGGCGACCCCGGACACCGGAGGGGGACCAGACGTGACTCAGATGCTGGACTGCCGCAACCCGGCCAATCGTGCCGGCGCCATCGCCGAGGCGGTCTCCGCCGTCAAGAGCGGGCGACTGGTGGTGCTGCCCACCGACACCGTGTACGGACTCGGCGCCGATGCGTTCGACAGCCAGGCCGTGGCCCGCCTGCTCAGCGCCAAGGGGCGTGGCCGGGATATGCCGGTCGGTGTGCTGGTGGGGTCCTGGCACACCATCGAGGGATTGGTGTACTCCGTCCCGGACGCGGCTCGCGAGCTGATCCGGGCGTTCTGGCCGGGTGCGCTCAGCCTGGTGGTCAAGCAGGCGCCGTCGCTGCAGTGGGATCTCGGCGACGCCCGCGGCACCGTGATGCTGCGCATGCCGCTGCACCCGGTGGCGATCGAACTGTTGAAGGAGACCGGCCCGATGGCGGTGTCGAGCGCCAACATCTCCGGTCAGCCCCCGGCCACCACGGCATCGGACGCCCAGCGCCAGCTCGGTGATCTGGTCGACGTCTACCTCGACGGCGGCCCTGCCGAGCAGCAGTCCGCCTCCACGATCGTCGATCTCACCGCAGCCAACCCGCGGGTCCTGCGGGAGGGTCCGGTCAGCGCGCAGGACGTCGCCCGGGTACTCGGCGTCGACATCGCATCGCTGACCGGCTGATCGCCACGTCGTGCAGTAGTACCGTCTGAACTGATGGTCACCCTGCTCGCGCTCTCCGACAGGGGCGCCGGCGTTCCCCTGCGGGAGTTGGCGCTCGTGGGTCTGACCGCTGCGATCGTCACCTACTTCGCGACCGGCGCGGTGCGGGTGCTGGCCCGCCGCCTCGGCGCGGTGGCCTACCCCCGTGAACGCGACGTCCACTCCACACCCACCCCCCGGATGGGCGGGCTCGCGATGTACCTCGGGGTGGTGTCTGCGGTATTCCTGGCCTCGCAGCTGCCGGCATTGAACCGCGGATTCATCTACTCGTCGGGGATGCCCGCCGTGGTGATCGCCGGGGGCCTGATCATGGGCATCGGACTGATCGACGACCGGTGGGGTCTGGACGCGCTGACCAAATTCGCCGGACAGATCACCGCGGCCAGTGTTCTGGTCACGATGGGGGTGGCCTGGAGCGTTCTCTACATTCCCTTCGGCGGTGTGGGCACCATCGTCCTGGATCAGGCGTCCTCGATCCTGCTGACCCTGGCGCTGACGGTGGCCATCGTCAACGCGATGAACTTCGTCGACGGACTCGACGGGCTGGCGGCCGGCCTGGGACTGATCACCGCGATGTCCATCTGCATTTTCTCCGTCGGACTGCTGCGCGATCACGGCGGCGACGTGCTGTTCTATCCGCCGGCGGTGATCTCGGTGGTGCTCGCCGGGGTATGCCTGGGTTTCCTACCGCACAACTTCCATCCGGCCCGGATCTTCATGGGCGACTCCGGTTCGATGCTCGTCGGGCTCATGCTGGCCGCCGCTTCGACCACCGCGGCCGGCCCGATCTCGCAGAGCGCCTACGGTGCCCGCGACGTCTTCGCCCTGCTCTCGCCGTTCCTGCTGGTGGTTGCGGTGGTCTTCGTGCCTGCCCTGGACATGCTGCTGGCCATCGTCCGGCGCACCCGGGCCGGACGCAGTCCGTTCAGCCCGGACAAGATGCACCTGCACCACCGCCTGCTGCAGATCGGGCACTCGCATCGTCGGGCGGTGCTGCTCATCTACCTATGGGTGTCAGTGGTGGCGCTGGGGGCGGCGAGCACGATCTTCGTCAACCCGCGGTACGCCGGAGCAGTCATGCTGGCGGCGTTCGTGGTGGCCGGAGTGGTCACCGTCATCCCACTGCTGCGCGGCGACTCCGCGGTCGGCCCGGGGCCTGCGGGCGACGATGAGGACAGGGATTTGACGCTGTTGCGGGACAGTCTGTACGACCGTAAGTAGTAGCCGATTTAGTGCCGTTTACCATGTGGTACCGTGCTGGCGAAACGCCATTCGGCGGCTCTTTCTGTCTGACTGGATAGTGGGTGGACGTTGTGACAACGCCAGCGCACGAAGCGCCGTTGGTGTTGCCGTCCGTCGCCTTTCAACCGGGTCGTCTGCTGCTGGTGTGCGCTGCGCTGACCGCGTTGGCCGTCGCTCTCTCCGGGTGGGCCGGATACGTCATGTTCGGGGTCTTCTTCGGCCTGGGCCTGGGGCTCGGCCTGATCAACGCACTGCTCGTCCAGCGTTCGGTCGCCTCGATCACTGCCGGTGACCACCCCCTCAAGAAGAAGATGGCCCTGAACTCGGCCACCCGACTGCTGGTGATCACCGCGATCGGGCTGGCCATTGCGTTCGGTTTCCGGCCGCTGGGAGTCGGCGTCGTGTTCGGGTTGGCGCTGTTCCAGGTTGTTCTCGTGCTGTCCACTGCGCTCCCGGTCTGGAAGAAGATCCGGACCGGTGACCCGGACTTCGCGCCCGAGGGTGCGTCCGTTCCGGAGGGTTCTTCGTTGAATCCCGCCTCAATTCCCGCCGAGATACCCAAGGATTGAGCACTATGACCGAAAAGATCCTCGCCGAGGGTTCGATCGAGGTCGGCCACCACACGACGGCCACCTGGTTGGGCATGACCGTCAACACCGACACCGTCTATGCCACCGCGCTGGCCGCCGTCATCACCTTGGCTCTGGCGTTCTTCCTGCGGGCCAAGGTCACCTCGACCGGAGTTCCCAGCGGTGTGCAGCTGTTCTGGGTGTCCATCACCACTCAGATGCGGGGTCAGATCGAGCAGGCGATCGGAATGAAGGTCGCGCCATTCGTTTTGCCACTGGCGGTGGCCCTGTTCATCTTCATTCTGGTCGCCAACTGGATATCTGTGCTGCCGGTGCAGTACAGCACCGCCGACGGGAAAACCCACGAGCTGCTCAAGCCCCCGGCCTCGGATATCAACTTCGTGCTGGCGCTCGCCCTGTTCGTCTTCATCTGCTACCACGCGGCCGGTATCTGGCGGCGCGGCATCATCGGCCACCCGATCAAGGTTCTGAAGGGTCACGTCGCGTTCCTGGCGCCCATCAACCTCGTCGAGGAGATCGCCAAGCCGATCTCGTTGTCGCTGCGACTTTTCGGCAATATTTTCGCCGGCGGCATCATGGTCGCGCTGATCGCACTGTTCCCGCCGTACATCATGTGGGCGCCCAACGCGATCTGGAAAACCTTCGATCTGTTCGTCGGTCTGATCCAGGCGTTCATCTTCGCCCTGCTGACCATCCTGTACTTCAGCCAGTCCATGGAACTGGACGAAGAACATCACTGAGCACACCACTAGACCACCCGCATAACCACAAGCTCTGGTAGGACCCCTACCAGTCACCAAGGAGGAAAGTAATGGCAGCAGTTGATCCCGCAATCGTGTCGGGCGCGTTGATCGGCGGCGGACTGATCCTGGGCGGCGGCGCCATCGGCGCCGGTATCGGCGACGGTATCGCCGGCAATGCCCTGATCTCCGGCATCGCCCGCCAGCCCGAGGCACAGGGCCGGCTGTTCACCCCGTTCTTCATCACCGTCGGTCTGGTGGAGGCGGCGTACTTCATCAACCTGGCGTTCATGGCGCTCTTCGTGTTCGCCACGCCCGGCGCCTCCTAAACACCATGGGGGACGTGAGCGTCACTCTGTTGGCGGCTGAGGAAGGTGGCGGCACCAGCAACTTCCTCATCCCCAACGGCACCTTCTTCTTCGTGCTGGCCATCTTCTTGATAGTGCTCGGCGTGATCGGCAAGTTTGTCGTGCCGCCGATCCAGAAGGTGCTCGGTGAGCGCGAGCGGATGATCGCCAAGACCGCCGAGGACAACCGCAAGGCCACCGAGCAGGAGACTGCCGCCAACGCCGATTACAACAGGGAGTTGGGCGCCGGCCGTACGGAGGCCGCCGCAATCCGCGACGAGGCGAGGTCCGAGGGCCGCGCGGTCATCGACGGAAAGCGTTCCGTTGCCAATGAAGAGGTCGCCGGTCGGATGCAGGAGGCCAACGAGGCACTCAAGCTGCAGAGCGACGCCCTCGCGCCGGAACTGCGGGCATCGGCCGAGACCCTGTCGGCCACCCTGGCCAGCCGTGTTCTCGGCGTTGACGTCTCCGGTTCCTCGGTATCGACGGGACGGTAAATCCAGATGTCAACCTTTATCGGACAGCTCGTCGGCTTCGCGGTGATCGTGGGGATCATCATGAAGTACGTCGCGCCGCCGGTGCGCAAGCTGATGGCCGCTCAGCAGGATGCCGTGCGCACCCAGCTTGCGGACAGCGCCACGGCGACACAGCGGCTGGCCGCAGCCGACTCCCACCATGCCCAGCGGGTGCAAGAGGGCAGGGACGAGGCCCGGCACGTCGTCGAGGAGGCCCGCGCAGACTCGGTCCGCATCGCCGAGCAGCTTCGGGCCCAGGCCGATGTCGAAGCCGACCGGATCGCGGTGCAGGGCGGTCAGCAGGAGACGCTGTTGCGCGCCCAGCTGATCCGCCAGCTGCGGGGCGATCTCGGCAGCGACTCGGTGCGACGGGCGGCTGACCTGGTCCGCGCGCATGTGTCCGACCCGCAGTCGCAATCAGCGACCGTGGACCGGTTCATCGACGAGATGGAAGCGATGGCACCCGCCGCCTTCGCACCGGAGGTCGGCGGCTCGGGTATGCGGTCGGCCAGTCGCGACGCGCAGACCGCTCTCGTCGATCGCTTCAACGCGATGGCCGGATCGCTGAGCGCCGATGAGCTGTCCACTCTCGCCGACGAACTGACATCGGTGGACGAACTTCTGCTCACCGAGCCGATCCTGGCCCGCCACCTCGCCGAGGCCACCGGCGAGGCGGCCGCCAAACAACAGATGCTGTCGCGACTGCTGGGCGGCAAGGTCGGCGCCGGCACCCTCGAGCTGCTCAATACGGCTGTCTCGGTGCGGTGGTCGCGGACCGGTGACCTGGTCGACGGTATCGAGCATGTCGCCCGGCTGGCGCTGCTGGTGCGGGCCGAGCGGGAGAATCAGGCCGACGAGGTCGCCGAACAGCTGTTCCGGTTCGGCCGTGTCCTCAACACCCAGCCGCGGCTGACGAGTCTGCTCGGTGACTTCTCGCAGTCGGCCGCCCAGCGGGTCTCCCTGCTGCGCAACGTGCTCGAACGGTCCAGTGGGAGCAACTCCACCGCCGCCGCGCTGTTGGCCCAGACAGTGGGTCTGCTGCGCGGTGAGCGTGCCGACGAAGCCGTGCAGAACCTCGCCGAACTGGCCGTTGCCCACCGCGGCGAAATCGTGGCCGAGGTCGGTGCCGCCGCAGAGTTGTCCGATACCCAGCGCCGACGTCTGACCGAGGTGCTGACCCGGATCTATCACCACCGGGTATCAGTGCAACTGAATGTCGATCCGGCGCTGCTGGGCGGCCTGTCGGTCGCGGTCGGCGACGAGGTGATCGACGGAACGCTGTCCGCCCGACTGGCAGCAGCTCAGACGAAGCTGCCCGACTAGTCCCACGAACCACCCCAAGATCACGAATTCTTGTAGACGAAGAGGAAGACGAAAAGCCATGGCAGAGTTGACAATCTCCGCTAACGACATCGAAGGTGCCATTGCGAGCTATGTCTCGAGCTTCGAGGCGGGCACGGGTCGCGAGGAGATCGGTACCGTCATCGACGCCGGCGACGGTATCGCCCACGTCGAGGGTCTGCCCTCGGTGATGACCCAGGAACTGCTGGAGTTCCCCGGCGGCATCCTCGGTGTTGCGCTGAACCTCGATGAGCACAGCATCGGCGCGGTGGTCCTTGGCGAGTTCGACAAGATCGAGCAGGGCCAGCAGGTCCGGCGCACCGGTGAGGTGCTCTCGGTGCCCGTGGGCGACGCCTTCATGGGCCGCGTGGTCAACCCGCTCGGTCAGCCTATCGACGGACGCGGCGAGATCGCGGCCAGCGCCCGGCGCGTCCTGGAGATGCAGGCGCCCTCGGTGGTGCAGCGCAAGGGCGTCACCGAACCGTTGCAGACCGGTATCAAGGCCATCGACGCGATGACCCCGATCGGCCGCGGTCAGCGTCAGCTCATCATCGGCGACCGCAAGACCGGCAAGACCGCCGTGTGTGTCGACACCATCCTCAACCAGCGGCAGAACTGGGAGACCGGCGACCCGGACAAGCAGGTCCGCTGCGTCTACGTCGCCGTCGGCCAGAAGGGCACCACGATCGCCAGCGTCCGTCAGGCGCTGGAAGACGGTGGCGCGATGGAGTACACCACCATCGTCGCCGCGCCCGCTTCGGATGCGGCCGGCTTCAAATGGCTTGCCCCCTACACCGGTTCGGCCATCGCGCAGGAATGGATGTACGACGGCAAGCACGTTCTGATCGTGTTCGACGACCTCACCAAGCAGGCCGAGGCCTACCGCGCCATCTCGCTGCTGCTGCGCCGCCCGCCGGGCCGCGAGGCCTACCCCGGCGACGTGTTCTATCTGCACTCCCGGCTGCTGGAGCGTTGCGCGAAGCTCTCCGATGAACTCGGTGGCGGATCGATGACCGGCCTGCCGATCATCGAGACGAAGGCCAACGACATCTCGGCCTACATCCCGACCAACGTCATCTCGATCACCGACGGCCAGTGCTTCCTGGAGACCGACCTGTTCAACCAGGGCGTGCGACCGGCCATCAACGTCGGCGTCTCGGTGTCCCGCGTCGGTGGCGCCGCCCAGATCAAGGCGATGAAGGAGGTGGCCGGCTCGCTGCGTCTGGATCTGTCCCAGTACCGCGAGCTGGAGGCCTTCGCAGCCTTCGCCTCCGACCTGGACGAGACGTCCAAGGCCCAGCTCGAGCGTGGCGCGCGGCTGGTGGAGCTGCTCAAGCAGCCGCAGTACAGCCCGCTGGCGGTCGAGGAGCAGGTGGTGGCGATCTTCCTCGGTACCAAGGGTCACCTGGACTCGGTGCCCGTCGCCGACGTCGGCGGTTGCGAAGCGGAGTTCCTCGAGCACATCAAGGCCGCCCACCCGGAGGTGCTCAACGACATCCGCGAGAGCGAGAAGCTCAGTGAAGAGGCGCAGGATCGGCTCGACAGGCTGGTCGGCGACTTCAAGAAGGGCTTCGCGACCTCCGACGGCAGCTCGGTCATTCCCGACGCCCACGTTGCCGCCATGGACGAGGCCGACGTGGAGAAGGAAGCCGTTCAGGTCCGCAAGCCGGCTCCGAAGAAGAAGTAGCGGTCCATGGCAGCGACACTTCGCGAACTACGCGGGCGAATCCGCTCCGCCGGGGCGATCAAGAAGATCACCAAGGCACAGGAGCTGATCGCCACGTCGCGGATCGCCAAGGCGCAGGCGCGGGTGGAGGCGGCGCGTCCGTACTCCAACGAGATCACCCACATGCTGACCAACCTGGCGGCGGAGTCGGCGCTGGATCATCCGCTGCTGGTGGCCCGTGCGAACCCGAAGCGGGCCGCGGTGCTGGTCGTCTCCTCGGACCGCGGACTGTGCGGCGCCTACAACGCCAACGTCCTGCGGCGGGCCGAGGAGCTGATGTCGCTGCTGCGCTCGGAGGGTAAGCAGCCGGTGCTCTACGT
>NZ_JBPCSX010000016.1:0-4048 GCF_051006775.1 Mycobacterium sp. | reverse complement strand
GGTGGAAGCCTTGCGCAGTGACCCCGGCGATGACGTGATGGTGCAGGAATTCATCGGAACACCCTCCCTACGTTCATTTTTGACGAGTAAGGACAAAAAATCCTGGGTTCTGCCCATCGGGCTTGCGGGCGCGTTGGGCACGCCGCAGTCCTACGCCTCCTACAGTCGGGTGGCTCAGATCATCGAGCGGTCGACCGCGGGAAGTCCGCTGGAAGTCCACCTGTCCGGGCCGGCCGCCACCGTCGCCGACCTCACCGCTGCCGGCGAACGCGACCGCCGGCCGATCGAGATCGCGATCGCCGTCCTGGTCCTCGTGGTCCTGCTGGTGGTGTACCGCAATCCGATCACCATGCTGCTGCCATTGACCGGGATCGGGGTATCCCTGGTGATCGCACAGTCGGTGGTCGCCGGCCTGTCCGAGTCCACCGGCCTGGGGGTGTCGAATCAGGCCATCATCCTGTTGACCGCCATGATCGCCGGCGCCGGAACCGATTACGCGGTCTTCCTGATCAGCCGGTATCACGACTACGTGCGCCGCGGAGAGAGTTCCGACGAGGCGGTGCGGGGTGCCCTGATGTCGGTGGGGAAGGTGATCGCCGCATCCGCCGCCACCGTCGGGATCACCTTCCTGGCGATCAGCTTCGCCCGGATGGGAGTGTTCTCCACCGTCGGTGTCTCATCGGCGGTCGGAGTCGCCGTCGCATTCCTGGCGGCGGTCACGTTACTGCCTGCCATCCTGGTCGTCGTCGGACCGCGCGGCTGGATCACGCCGCGCCGTGAACTGACCGCCCGGTTCTGGCGGCGGTCGGGAATCCGCATCGTGCGCCGGCCGCGGACGCACCTGATTTCCAGCGTCATGGTGCTGGCACTGCTGGCCGGCTGTGCGGGTCTGGCGCGATTCAACTACGACGATCGCAAGTCGGTGCCGGCCTCGGACCCCAGTTCGATCGGGTACGCGGTCCTGGAGCGCCATTTCGACCTCAATCAGTTCATCCCGTCCTACGTCCTGGTTTCCTCACCCCACAACCTGCGCACACCACGTGCCCTCGCCGACCTGGAGCAGATGGCCGAGCGCATCAGTCAGCTGCCGGACATCGCCATGGTCAACGGAATCACCAGACCCTTCGGTGTGGTGCCGGACGAGTTCCGGGCGACCTACCAGTCAGGCCTCGTCGGCGACCGGCTCCGCAGTGGGTCGGCGATGATCGCCGGCAATACCGACGATCTCAATCGGCTTGCCAAGGGGGCAGGGACATTGGCGACCGGACTCGCCGACGTGCGCGGTCAAGTCAGCCAGATCGCGACCAGCGTCAGCTCGATGGTGGACGCCTTCGCCGCGCTGAAAGGTCAATACGGCGGCGACAAACTGGTGCGCAATGTCGAGGTCGCGGCAAAGCTCGTCACCAAGCTCAATGAACTGGGCAACTCCATGGGCGTGAGTGTCACCGCGGCCAGGGATCTGTTCGGCTGGGTGGGTCCGGTGTTGCTGGCTCTGCAGGGCAACGTTGTCTGTGATCTGAACCCGTCCTGCAGCCAGACCCGCGGACATTTTCAGAGCCTCGTCGACGGACGTAACGACGCCACCATCGATGAGATCAACAACCTGGCAGGCCAACTGGAGTCGTTACAGGACAGGCAATCTCTCAATGCAACGTTGACCCAACTGACCAATGCGTTCGACAAACTGACCAAGGCGATGCACACCATGGGGCTCGACACCCCCGGAGGTGCGCAGAACGGATTGACCAATCTCCAGCGGGGCGCAGATCGTTCCGCCAGTGGTAGCCGCGAAGTGGCCAACGGGGTGGATCGGATCGTCGAACAGATCAACCTGATGCGCACCGGACTCGATCAGGCGGCAGCCTTTCTGCTGTCGATGAAGGAGAATGCCGCCACGCCGTCGATGGCGGGATTCAATATCCCGCCCGAGGTTCTGGCGCTGCCCGATTTTCAGGCGGCCGCCAAGGCTTTCATTTCGCCCGACGGACATTCTGTGCGCTACCTGGTATTCACCAAACTCGATCCGTTCGGCGCCGCTGCGATGGATCAGGTCAATGTGATCGCCGACGCAGCCCGGAGTGCCCAGCCGAACACCACCCTGTCAGACGCTGCGATCTCGATGGGTGGATATCCCGTCGCGCTGCGGGACACACGCGACTATTACCGCGGCGATATCCGGTACATCGTCACTGTCACCCTCATCGTCGTGCTGCTGACGTTGATGCTGCTGCTACGCGCGATCATCGCGCCGTTGTATCTGGTTGGTTCGGTGGTGATTTCCTATTTCGCCGCACTGGGTATCGGCGTGCTGACCTTCCAGGTCTTCCTCCATCAACAACTGCACTGGACCGTGCCCCCACTGGCATTCGTGGTGCTCGTCGCAGTGGGGGCCGACTACAACCTGCTTTTCGCCTCCCGTCTGCGTGACGAGGCGCCGCACGGCACCCGCTACGGCATCATCCGGACGCTCTCATCGACCGGCGGCGTCATCACCGCGGCCGGGCTGATCTTCGCCGCCTCGATGTGGGGCCTGCTGTTCTCCACCATCGGTACCGTGGTGCAGGGCGGCTTCGTCATCGGCGCCGGCATCCTGCTGGACACATTCCTGGTGCGGACCGTCACGGTGCCTGCGATGGCTACCCTGATGGGAAAGACGAACTGGTGGCCGTCACGGGTGATATCGCAGGGGAGCGGTAAGACATGAGGAAGCTAGTCGCTGCGGTGACCACGCTGGTGACGCTGGCCGCAACCGGGGGAATCGCGGCTGCCGACGATCCGGGTGCTTCTTCGGTCGACGCTTCTTCCCAGCGCGGTACACCGGGCCGGGGGTACGCCCTCGGTGGCGCCCATGTTCTGGGCATTCCGTACGACGAGTACATCCGCCGGACCGGCGCTGACTGGTTCCCGGGCCTGAACCGTCAGATCGTGGACTACCCCGCCGGGCAGGTCCAGGGTCACGTCCTGGAACAACTCTTCCCGGGTATCGGCCGGCTGGACGACTCCTTCCCCGGCGTCGGAATCGACGGTCCGAGTATCGGTGAGTCGGTCGACGAGGGAGAGGGCAACCTCGAACGGGCCATGCGGGAGGGCGGTCAGGGCACCGCGATCGGCTTGTCGGAGGGGGCCCTGGTACTCAACGCCGTTCAGGCCCGGCTGGCCAACGACCCGACCGCCCCGCCGCCGGAACAGTATTCGTTCGCCACCTACGGCGACCCGGTTGCGCGGCATGCCTTCGGGTCGAGTTTCCTGACTCAGAATTTTCCGGTGGGTGCAGTGGTGCCAGCTCTGGACTACCGGATACCGGAACCGGTGGAGAGCCAGTACGACACCCACATGTTCGTCTCGGCCTACGACAGCATCGCCGACTGGCCGGACCGGCAGGACAACATCATGGCTGTGCTGAACGCGATCGTCGGCCTGGCGACCGGACACACCGCGGTGGCGTTCACCAACCCGAGCATGGTTCCGGCACAGAATATCCGCACGATCGTCAACTCCAGGGGAGCGACGATCACGACCTACCTGATTCCCGAACAGCACCTGCCTCTGGTGCTGCCGTTCAGGTACCTCGGTGTCTCCGAGGACACGCTGAACCAGCTGGACGCGGTGCTCAAACCCATGGTGGATTCCGGGTATTCGCGCAACGACGATCCGCTGACGGCGCCGATTGAAGTGGATCCGGTGCATGGCTATGACCCCGCAGCGGTGACCGCACCGGCGACCCAGGCGGCCTTCGGCGGCGGGTCCGATCCGATTTCCCAGCTGCTGGCGGGCGCGCAGTACGTGCTGACCCACAGCCCGCGCTGAGTCGGATCCCCGGCCGGCTCTCTCCGGCCCGGGCGCTCACACCCCGAGCAGGCCGGCGGCGACGAGCACGGCGCCGACCGCCGCGAGCAGAACCGCGACCTCGCGCCGGCGCCGCGCGCGAATCCAGTGATGTAGTCCGGTCATCGCCGCGTGGGTGCGCTCCGGCGCCACCAGGTAGGCAAGTAGCGGAATTTCCACCAGGGTGAAGGCCACCACGTTGAACATCACCAGTGCCGAGATC
>NZ_JBPCSX010000015.1:0-47759 GCF_051006775.1 Mycobacterium sp. | reverse complement strand
TGGGAACTTGAGAGCGGCCACAACGGCGGTGATGCCTTCTCGTTCGTCCAGGCGACGATCACCGAGAGCAGCGACGGCTACGCCCCGGCGGAGACGGTCACATTCCTCATCCAGCCTGGCTACGAACCCCATCGGACGCTGGCGGAACGCGCAGTCGGGCAGCTCTGTGCCATCGCGTGGGAGATCAAGAACCGTGGCCTCACCTCGGCGGCCGCCTCGGAGCTCTTCTTCGGGAAAAAGCTGTGAGACGCGTGCGGTGGCGAACCGCAACGGTGTGCGGTCGACTCCAGGTTCGGCGATCGGTGCTTGAATGACCACCATGAGCATGAATGCGGCGGATTGACCCGGTGACGACGCGTGTCCCGATGGCGATCGCGGTCGTTCTGCTGGCAACCGCCTGCAGCGCTCCGGCGCCGACCGCCACCACAGCTACCGACCCGGAAAACGCGACCACGTCGCAGTCGGCTCCGCAGGTGGCCACACTGGGCTCGACGCTGACTATCACCGCGGCCGGTGGCACAGCGGCCTACACGGTGGCCAACCTCAGCCCCGTTCCCGTTGACGCGCAGATCATTCCGGCCACCGGGACCATGTACGCCGTCGATGTCACCATCGACGCTCAAATCGGCACAACGGTGTACAACGGTTTCTACTTCGTCGCCGCCGGACCAGACGGATCAAACCTTGCCCCCGCGGTCGGTGCGGTGAAGCCGGGCATCACCTCCGGCCAACTCGACCCAGGCCAGAGCATCGCGGGCCATGTCGCATTCGATGTTCCGTTGGGTCAGACGATCACCCAGGTGGCGCTGCGGGATCCGAAGGGTAAGACGCTTGCGGTGTGGGGACCCGCCCCTAGCGGGTGACGAATGCGACGACGGCTTCGCTGAACGCGTCGTTATCGTCACCGGCCGCGGTGTGCCCGGCGTCGGAGAGTTCGACGAATTCGGCGGTGGGAACCTTCGACAGAAAGCCTTCCACGCCTTGCGGACTCACCACATCGGATAGCTTGCCGCGGATCAACAGGATCGGGATCTCCAAGTCGACGGCGGCCTGCTCGAGCTTCTCGACTTCCACGAACGGATTGCTGTCGCTGACGCTGGTGACGAATGCCGGGTCCCAGTGCCAGTGCCAGCGGCCGTTGCGATGACGCAGATTCTTCTTGAGTCCGTCGAGATTGCGCGGCCGCTTGCGGTGCGGAAGGTAATCGGCGATCGCATCAGCAGCCTGCTCGAGGTTCTCGAAGCCGTGGACATGACGAGTCATGAAGTCGCGAATGCGATGGGTGCCTTCGGACTCGAAGCGCGGCACTACGTCGACCAACACCAGCTTGGTCACCGCCTGCGGTCCGGCTCGGTGCGCGGCCACGATTCCGGTCAGGCCGCCCATGCTCGCGCCGATGAGCACCACTGGCCGGCCGATCTGTTCGAGCACCGCCGCCACATCGCGGGCCAGCGTGTCGACGGTGTAGTCCCCGATCGGGGAGCGGGCGCTGTCACCGTGGCCCCGGGCATCGAGGGCGATCACATGAAAGCCGTGCTCGGCGAGCACCGCGCCGGTGTTCTTCCAGGAGAACCGGTTCTGGCCGCCGCCGTGCAGCATCAGAATGGTCGGCCGGCCCGGATCTGTGACCCCCCGATTCCATTCGTCGCCGACCAGGATCAACGAACCCTCCCCGAGGAACTCGACGGTAGCCGGTATCGCGGTCACAAAGCTCCTCTCACAGCCTGGGTGCTCTGCACGTTACCTGGATGACCGGGCGGTAGCCTCGACCCGGTGAGTGACGAGCCGGTAGCCCCGCGGCCTAAGAGCCGCCGCCTTGCCCTCGCCGCGCTCGCGACACTCGTCCTGATCACCGGCTGGCTCGGATACCGCGATTATCAGGTCCGTCAGGGTGAGCAGCGCCGCCAGGCGATGGTGCAGGCGGCACGCCAGGGAGCGATCAGCCTCACCACCATCGATCACGAGCACGTCGATTCCGACGTGCAACGCATCCTGGATGCCTCGACGGGCAGCTTCCATGACGACTTCGAACAGCGCGCCAAGCCCTTCGCCGACGCTGCCCGCAAAGCACAGTCCAAATCGGTGGGCACCGTCAACGAAGCGGGCATCGAATCCGCCGGGGGCGACGAGGGTCAGGTTCTGCTGACCATGACGGTCATGACATCCAATCGCGGTGTGCCCGAGCGGCAGCCGAAGGCGTGGCGGCTTCGGGTGTCGGTCACCGGTGTCGATGACGGATACAAGGTCTCGCGCGTGGAGTTCGTGCCGTGACCGCAAAACTTCCCCGGTGGTTGACTCGGGACCGGTTGCGCGAGTTCGCCCTGCCCGCATTGGCGCTTCTCCTGGTGATCAGCGCCATCTGGCTGTCCTGGGACACCTCATCGCGGCGCGACGCCGAACGTTCCGGTACCGATGCGGCCCACGCCGCTCGGGATTCGATCGTCGCGATTCTGAGCTACCAGCCCGATACCGCCGAGGCGACTCTCGATGATGCGCGCAAAGGGCTCACCGGACCTTTCCTCGACGCCTATACGCAGTTGATCCAGACCGTCGTGGTGCCCAGCGCCAAACAGGACCGTATTTCCGCCGTGGCGAAGGTCCCTGCCGTGTCGGTGGTGTCGGCGGATTCCGACCATGCCGTTGTGCTGGCATTCGTCGACCAGACCCTCACCGAGGGCACAAAACCTCCCAACCTGACCGCCTCCAGCGTGCGGGTGAGTATGGAGAAGGTGGACGGCCACTGGCTGATCGCCGCGTTCGAACCGGTCTAGGAGGCGATGATGGAAGAACCGCGTTGGCTGGAAGTCGAGACGCCGGCGGTGCGCCTGACGGCGCTCACCTGGGGCGCCGACGACGGCCCGATCGCGTTGTGTCTGCACGGTTTTCCCGACACGCCCCATGGTTTTCGCAAGCTCGCACCCCATCTGGTGAACGCCGGCTATCGGGTGGTGGCGCCGTTCATGCGCGGCTACCTGCCCTCGGGGCTCCCGTCCGATGGCGCCTACCACCTGGGGGCGATCATGGACGATGCGATGCGGGTGCGTGCGGCGGTGAATCCGACCTCCGATGACGTGGTGATAGGACACGACTGGGGCGCGTTGGCTGCCAATGGCCTCGCGGCCATGCCGGACAGCCCCTTCCGCAAAGCGGTGATCATGTCGGTGCCGCCGACGCCGACGCTGCAGCATTCGTTCCGGCGCTGGTTGCCGCTGCTGCCCGGTCAGCTTCGGCGCAGCTGGTACATGTTCTACTTCCAGCTGCCGTTCGCGCCGGAACGGTCCGGATCTTGGATTGTGCCGCGGTTGTGGCGGCGGTGGTCTCCCGGCCTGGAAGCCGGCGAGGATATCGGCCACGTGATGGCCTCGATCGGAGCGCCGGAGAACTGGCGCGCTGCCCTCGGCCTGTATCGGGCAACCCTCCGCTTCTACCGGCCGCCGGCCCGCTACGCCGAACTGCACCGCTGGTGGACCGAGGCGCCGCAGTTGCCCACCCTGTACCTGCACGGCGCTGACGACGGTTGTATGACAGCGGCTTTCACCCCGCTGGTCCGTCCGGTGCTGCCTGCGGGCAGCGACGTCGCCGTCCTCGAGCGGGCCGGACACTTCCTGCAGCTCGACCAGCCCGACGAGGTCGGCCGGCGGATCATCGAGTTCCTGAGCTGACGTATGCGAGCAATGGCGCCCGCCGATGCGCAGCTGCTATGGCTGTCGGCGACGATGCCCAATGACCAGTTCCTGCTGTACGCCTTCGAGGGGGAGCTGAAGGCCCACGGGATTGCACAGTCGCTCGACGAGGTCCGCCGCCGCGCGCTTGCCTGCGACGAGCTCAAACTGCGGGTGCGCGACGACCTCCACTGGCGCTATCCCCGCTGGGTGCCCGGCGGTATCTCACCCGATCAGTTCGTGGTGCACGAGGCCCGCGGTTGGCAGGACTGTCTGGATTCGCTGTCCGGACTGGATCAGCTTGATACACAACAGATGTGCTGGCGGTTTCATGTCTTTCCGCCGAATGTCGTCGTTGTGCAGATTTCCCATGCGCTCGGGGATGGCACCCGCTCGGCGGCCCTCGCCGCGGCACTTCTCGGTAGGCCGGGGCCCGTGCCGGCAGTCCCGCGGTCGGGGAGTGGATCGCTGCTGTGGCGGGCAGCGATTGCGGCACGCACACACCGGCAACTGGTCGCCGACACCCAGGCCGGTCTGGTTGCTCCGCCGGCAGGCACCCGGCCACCGCTTAGCGTCAATGCCCGACCGCAGTCCACCCCGGCACTGCGGACGCTGGTGGTCGAGCGAAGTCGGCTGCGGCATCCCACCGTGACCGTCGCCGCTCTGGTGGCGATCTCCGAAGCCCTCGGCGGCTACCTCGCCGAGTCCGGCGAGGACTCCGGGCGGCTGGGAGCGGAGATCCCCATGGCCCTGCCGATCTCAGGCGCCAACAACAACTTCCACAACGTCGGTATCGGTCTGCATCCGGAGTCGACCCGGGAGGATCGGGCCGGGCGTATCGCGGAGGAACTGGCCGCTCGCCACCGCCGCGGTGCGCATCCGGCGATGCGCGCATCGCGGGCCGCATTCGCCGCGGTGCCGGCCCCCCTGCTGCGCTGGGGAGTCCGGCAATTCGACCCGGTTCGACGCGCATCCGAGGTCACCGGCAACACGGTGGTCTCCAGCGTCAACCGCGGAGCTGCCGATCTGTCCTTCGGCGGCTGTGCGGTTCGGCTCACTGCCGGGTATCCGGCGCTATCGCCGATGATGAGCCTGACCCACGGGGTGCACGGCATCGGGAACACCGTGGCGCTGAGCGTGCATGCGGACTCCGCCAATATCGACGTCGGCAGATATCTGGACCGACTTACGCATGCTCTAGATTCCCAAGGGTGAACGCTTATGACCTCGGACTGCTGATCCTCCGGTTGACCCTCGGGATCACCATGGCCGCGCACGGCTACAACAAGTTCTTCGGCGGCGGTGGCCTGGCGGGCACCGCGGGCTGGTTCGACAGCATTGGGATGAAGCCGGGTAGGTTCCACGCCCGACTGGCAGCCACCACCGAGATGGCCGCTGGTCTGGGCCTGGCGGTGGGGCTGCTGACCCCGGTCTGTGCCGCGGGTTTCGTGGCACTGATGCTGGTGGCGGCCTGGACAGTGCATCGCAGGAACGGCTTCTTCATCGTCAAAGAAGGCTGGGAGTACAACCTGGTGCTGGCCGGTGCGGCGGTGGCACTGGCCGCACTTGGCGCCGGCCGCTACAGCTTGGACCATCTGCTATTCGCCGGCAGCGACAGCTACCACCTGCTGCACGGCTGGCGCGGTCTGGCGATCGCCCTGGGCCTGGGTCTGGCCGGCGGTATCGGGCAGTTGGCGATCTTCTACCGTCCGCCCGCCAAGATCGGCTAAACATAGGAATGGGATTTCTCTCGCAGGACGTACCCGTCATCGATTTCGACGAGTGGAGCAAGGGGACCCGCGCCGAGAAGATCCGGCCGATGGCCCGGCACTGGGCAGAGGTCGGGTTCGGCGCCCCGATCGCCCTGCACCTGTTCTACGTGGTCAAGATTCTGCTCTACATCCTGTTCGCCGCGCTGTTCGCGTTGGCCACAAAGGGAATCGATGGCTGGAGCACGATCGGGTCGTGGTGGACCGAGCCGATCGTCTTCCAGAAGGTCGTCCTCTTCACGATGTTGTTTGAGGTCGTCGGACTCGGCTGCGGTTTCGGGCCGCTGAACAACAGGTTCTACCCGCCGATGGGCTCGGCGCTGTACTGGTTGCGCACCAACACCATTCGGCTGCCACCATGGCCGAGTCGGGTACCGCTGACCCGCGGTGACAATCGCGAGCCGGTCGACGTCCTGCTCTACGGCGCCCTGCTGGTGGTGCTGGTGATCGCGCTGGTTTCTGACGGCACCGGCCCGATACCGGCGCTGGGGACCGAGATCGGACTACTGCCGGCCTGGCAGTCCTGCGCTGTTTTGGCGCTGCTGGCGGTCGCGGGACTGCGCGACAAGGTCATCTTCCTGGCCGCCCGCGGCGAGGTGTATGCCCCGTTCGTCGCCGCATTCCTCTTCGGCGGGATCAATGTGATCATCGCCGCGAAGCTGGTCTGCATCGTGATCTGGCTGGGAGCCGGAACTTCCAAGCTGACCCGGCACTTCCCATTCGTGGTGTCCACGATGATGTCCAACAGCCCGGTGATGAGGCCGCGCGCACTGAAGCGAAAGTTCTTCCATCACTTCCCCGACGATCTGCGGCCCGGGTGGCCGGCGCGGCTGGTCGCGCACCTGAGCACCGCGATCGAAATGCTGGTGCCGCTGGTCCTGTTGTTCTCGCACGGCGGCTGGCCGACCGCGATCGCGGCCTTCGTGATGATCACCTTCCACTTCGGCATCCTGTCGGCGATCCCGATGGGTGTGCCGCTGGAGTGGAACGTCTTCATGATCTTCTGTGTGCTGTCGCTCTTCGTCGGCCACGCCGATGTCCGGATCACGCAGATGACCAACCCGCTACCGGTGCTGCTCTTCGCGGCCCTGGTGACGATGGTCATCGCCGGAAACCTGATGCCCCGCAAGATCTCGTTCCTGCCGGGTATGCGGTACTACGCGGGCAACTGGGACACCACGCTGTGGTGCGTCACGCCGTCCGCCGAGGAGAAGATGGCGCGCGGCATCGTGGCGATCGCCAATATGCCGGCCGCGCAACTGGAGAAGTTCTACGGCAGCAAAGAGGCGGCCCAGATCCCGCTCTACATGGGATACGCCTTCCGCAGTTTCAATACCCACGGCAGGGCGTTGTTCACCCTGGCCCACCGCGCGATGGCGGGCCGCAACGAGGACGACTACTCGGTCACCGACGGCGAGCGGATCTGCAGCATGGCTATCGGCTGGAACTTCGGTGATGGTCATATGCACAACGAGCAGCTCATCGCGGCCCTGCAGCGCCGCTGCCATTTCGAGCCGGGAGAAGTCCGGGTGGTGCTGCTCGATGCCCAGCCCATCCACCGACAGACCCAGCAGTATCGCCTGGTCGACGCCGCTACCGGGCAGTTCGAGAGTGGCTACGTCAGCGTCGCCGACATGGCCACCTGCCAGCCCTGGGAGGACAATCTGCCGGTTCACGTGGACAGACTTTGACCAAACGGTTGGTTGGTTGTCAGAATCGGTGCTGAACCCACCTGAAGAACTAAGGAGAAGTTGATGGCGGAAGCGGTAATTGTCGAGGCTGTCCGGGCACCGGTCGGCAAGCGCAACGGCGGCCTGTCGGGCGTGCACCCGGCGGAATTGTCGGCGCAGGTCCTCAACGGACTGGCCCAGCGCGCCGGAATCGACCCCGAGATCGTCGACGATGTCATCTGGGGCTGCGTTATGCAGGCTGGTGAGCAGGCGCTCGATATCGCCCGCACCGCGGTGCTGACGGCCGGTTGGCCGGAGACCATCCCCGGTGTGACGGTGGATCGCCAGTGCGGCTCGAGCCAGCAGTCAGTGCACTTCGCCGCGGCCGGTGTGGTGGCCGGCCACTACGACGCTGTTATCGCCGGCGGTGTGGAATCGATGTCGCGGACCCCGATGGGAGCCTCGCTGGCCAACGGCGGGAACCCGTACTCGGAGAACTTCAAGGCCCGTTACACCCGCACCCCCAACCAGGGCATCGGCGCGGAGATGATGGCCGAGAAGTGGGGCCTGACCCGCACCATGCTCGACCAGTTCTCGCTGGATTCGCATGAGAAGGCCGGTAAGGCACAGGCTTCCGGCGCCTTCGACGACCAGATCGTCGGAATCAAGGATCCCGACGGCAACATCGTGCTCAAAGATGAGGGCATCCGCCTGGGTACCACCCTGGAGAAGATGGCCGCACTCAAGACGGTGTTCAAGGAGGACGGCGTGATCCACGCCGGTAACTCCTCGCAGATCTCCGATGGCTCGGGCGCGTTGCTGTTCATGTCCGCAGAGAAGGCGAAGTCGTTGGGCCTCAAGCCGATTGCCCGGGTGCATACCGCGGTGCTGGCCGGCGCTGATCCGGTGATGATGCTGTCCGCGCCGATCCCGGCCACTCAGAAGGCGCTCAAGCGTTCCGGTCTGAGTGTGTCCGACATCGGCGTGTTCGAGGTCAACGAGGCGTTCGCTCCGGTTCCGATGGCCTGGCTCAAAGAGATCGGCGCCGATGAGTCCAAGCTCAACCCCAACGGTGGGGCGATCGCGCTGGGCCATCCTCTCGGCGGTTCGGGCGCGCGCATCATGACCACGATGCTCTATCACATGCGGGACAACAACATTCGCTACGGTCTGCAGACCATGTGCGAGGGTGGCGGTCAGGCAAACGCAACGATTCTCGAACTGCTGTAGGCATGACAGACGACGTGACCCCCGGCGCTCTCACCGAGCGTCGGGGTAACACCCTGATCATCACCATTAACCGGCCGGAGGCGCGCAACGCGGTAAACGCTGCGGTGAGCATCGGTGTCGGTGATGCGCTGCAGCAGGCGCAGGATGACCCGCAGATCTGGGCCGTGATCATCACCGGTGCGGGCGACAAGTCGTTCTGCGCCGGCGCTGACCTCAAGGCGATCTCCCAGGGGCAGAACATCTTCCACCCGGATCATCCGGAGTGGGGTTTCGCCGGTTATGTCCAGCACTTCATCGACAAGCCGATCATCGCTGCCGTCAACGGCACCGCACTCGGTGGTGGTAGCGAGATCGCTCTGGCCAGCGACCTCGTCATCGCGCAGGCCAGTGCCAAGTTCGGCCTGCCCGAGGTCAAGCGCGGGCTGGTGGCCGCGGCCGGCGGAATGTTCCGCATCGTCGACCAGCTTCCCCGCAAGGTCGCCATGAAACTGTTGCTCACCGGCGAGCCGATCAGCGCCGACGAGGCACTGCGCTGGGGACTGATCAATGAGGTCGTCGCGGACACAAGCTCAGTGCTCGACGCCGCGGTGGCGCTGGCCGAGCGGATCACCGTCAACGCACCGCTGGCGGTTCAGGCCAGCAAGCGGGTGGCGGCCGGAGCCGACGAGGGTGCCATCACTGCAGAGACGGACGCCTGGAAGCGGTCAAACCGGGAGATGCGCACGGTGTTCACCTCCGAGGACGCCATGGAAGGCCCGCTGGCGTTCGCTCAGAAGCGGCCCGCGGTCTGGAAGGCGCGCTAGGCAACCAGTCCGAGCGTGCGCAAAAAGAACGCGCGAGCGGCGTGTCGATGTACCGACACGCACGCTCGCGCGTTGTGACGTGGTGTCAGGCGGCGGCCTTCGGCGTCGTCGGCGTCGTCGCCGCCGGTGCGGGAGCCTCGGTCGCCGACGGAGCAGCTGTCGTCGCCGGGGGAGCCTCGGTGGCCGACGGAGCCGCCGAGGACGTCGCCGATGCCGATTCGGTGGCACCGGTTGTTTCGGTCGTCGAGGTAGCCGACGTGGACGCAGTCGACGTCGAGGCGGCCGTCGAGCCGCCCGGCGTCGGCGGGGTCAGCACGGTGTCAATCATGTAGATGTAGGCACCGTGGGCGGTGTAGGCGCACACGATCCTGTTGTCGTTGACCTTGACGTCGCCGCCCTTGCCGCTTACCACCACCTGGCGGCCGTCCTGGGTGGGCATCTTGCCCTGCACGTCGTTGGGGGTGAGGTAGCCCAGCACCATGTGGTAGAAGAGCACCGGCAGTAGCACCCGCGGGTCGCTCTTCAGCGTCTCCAGGGTGGCCGGATCGAGTTTGGCGAACGCATCGTTGGTGGGCGCGAAGACCACATAGGGGCCGCCGTCGAGCACGCTGACGATGTTGATCTCGGGGTTGAGCTTGCCCGAGATTGCGGCGCTGAATGTGCTCAGATCCGGGTTGGAGGCGATTGCCTGGGAGGCGGTCTGCAGCGCCATCGAGGCGATCGAGGCCGGTCCGGCGGGGTTCTTGCTGCGGTAGGCGTCGCACCCCGGACCCTGCGGGTCGGGCACCTTGGTGGAGGTCGGGACTGGTCCGGCCGGCGCCACCGGGGACGGCGACGGGGTGGGATCTGCGTAGGCCTGGATTGCGGTCGGGATGGCTACGGCGACGGCTACAGCGGCCGCCAGGACGCCCAGGCTCTTGGTACGAGTGCTCACGAGAAATTGATCGTAGTCGTGGGCTGTTCTGTTACCCAAAACCACGACTTCGTACCATTGCCCACATGCAGGAACCGCTGATCATCTCGCTGGGTGGCCATACGCCTGACCTGCACCCCGAATCCTGGGTGGCGCCCAACGCCACGGTGATCGGTCGAGTCAGCCTGGGACGGCGGGCCAGTGTCTGGTACTCGGTGACACTGCGGGCAGAGGCGGAACAGATCGAGATAGGGGACGGAGCCAACATCCAGGACGGTTGCACGGTGCACGTCGACCCTGGTTTCCCGGTCCGGGTCGGCGCCGGGGTCACCGTCGGGCACAACGCGGTTCTGCACGGTTGCACCATCGAGGACGGTGCGCTGATCGGGATGGGGGCGATCGTGCTCAACGGAGCGGTCATCGGAGCCGGCACCCTGGTGGCGGCGGGTGCGGTTGTTCCGCAGGGCATGGCGGTGCCGCCGCGGTCACTGGTCGCCGGGGTCCCGGCCAAGGTGCGTCGCGAACTCACCGATGCCGAGGTGTTGCAGAACCGGCACAACGGTGCGGTCTATGAGCATTTGGCGGATATGCACAGGGACGTCTGTCCATGACGATTCTCAGCCGGATCCGCAGGGCGGCCACCAATGTCGCTGTGCCGTACCAGGAGTGGCCGTCGATCGTGCGACGGCGCCGGCTGATGGTCTGCGTGGTTCTGGTGGCCGGTGCAGTACTGCTCGGATTCTCGCTACGCAGCACGCCCGGCGATGATGCGTTCTATTTTCTGACGGTTGCGCTGGCGGCGACCTGGACGGCCGGGGCATTCCTGTCCGGACCGCTGCACCTGGGCGGTATCAGCTGGCGTGGCCGCAATCAGCGGCCGGTGATCACCGGGACGGCGGTCGGACTTGTGCTCGGCGCGGCGTTCCTGGCCGGTGGCCTGGTCGCCCGCGAGATCCCGTCGGTCGCCGAGCGGATTACCCGGGTTCTGCAGTTCACCGACTTCGGCCCGCTGTGGATCATCGTGCTCATCACGCTCATCAACGGCGTGGCCGAGGAATTGTTCTTTCGCGGGGCGCTCTACACCGCACTGGGAAACTTTCATCCCGTGGCGATCTCCACGCTGCTCTACATGATCACCACCGCGGCCAGCGGCAACCCGATGTTGGGTTTCGCCGCCCTGATCCTCGGCACGGTGTGCGCGCTGGAACGCCGTGCGACCGGCGGGGTATTGGCGCCGGTGCTGACCCATCTGGTCTGGGGACTGATCATGGTGCTGGCGCTGCCGCCGATCTTCGGGCTCTAGTCGAGTCGACGATGCCGCCGCGGTTTGCGGCGGAGGAGGAGCGAGACGGTCGGGCTCTGACCGGCCCTACTCGTCGGTGAAAGCCGCCGCCCGTCGCTCCTGGAAGGCCCGCGTTCCCTCGGCGAAGTCACTGGTGTGCAGCAGCGTCAGCTGACCCGAGGTCTCCCGCCCGATCGCGTCGTCGAGCTCGGTGAGCGTCGCCGCGTTGATGGCGTGCTTGGTGTTTCTCAGTGCGATCGCCGGACCCGACGCCAGCTTCTCGATCACCGACGCCGCGGCCGACTCCAGATCGTCGGCCGGGTGCACCGATGACACCAGGCCGTGGGTGAAGGCCTCACGCGCCGGCAGCCGCTCGGCCAGCAGAGCCATCGTCATCGCCCGCGCCCGGCCGATCGAAGCGGCTACCAGAGCGGTGGCCCCACCGTCGGGCATCAGCCCGATCTTGGTGAAGGCAAGCAGGAAAAACGCTGTCTCCGAGGCCAATACGACATCGCACGCCAATGCCAGCGACACCCCGACGCCTGCCGCGGGGCCGTGGACGACGGCCACCACGGGCTTGGGCAGATCGACGATTGCGCGAATCACGCGGTTGGCCGCAGCCAGCAGGGGGTCGACACCGCTGGCCAACGACGCGCGAGCCTCCTGCTGATCCTCGGCGCTGATGCCCGCGCCCGCGCAGAAGCCGCGGCCGGCGCCGCCGAGACGCACCACCTTGACCGCCGAATCACCGGCGGCTTGGTCAAGAACGTCGGCGAGTGTTTCCAGCATCGCCGTTGTCAGGGAGTTCAGGCTGTCCGGCCGGTTGAACGTCACCGAAAGAACTTGGGAGTCGAGGGAGACGGTCAGGTGGTCGATGCCGGTGTAAGTAGTCACGGTAGGACACGGTACAAAGAAGAAATTGCACCGGAGAAGGTGCGTCTCGAGAAAGGCACAAGTCCATGGCTGGACCACTGCAGGGCCTGCGGGTCGTCGAACTGGCCGGAATCGGCCCGGGCCCGCATGCCGCGATGATCCTCGGCGACCTCGGCGCCGACGTGGTTCGGGTCGAGCGGCCAGGCACGGCGCCGGGGCTTCCGACGCGGATGGCCGAGGACTTCCTGTTGCGTAACCGCCGGTCGGTGGCTGCCAATCTCAAGGAGCCCGAAGGTCGCGAGATGGTCATGGCGTTGATCGCCAAGGCCGATGTCCTCATCGAGGGATACCGTCCGGGGGTCACCGAGCGTCTCGGTCTTGGCCCGGATGACTGCGCCAAGGTCAACGAGAAACTGATCTACGCCCGGATGACCGGCTGGGGCCAGACCGGCCCGCGCAGTCAGCAGTCCGGCCACGATATGAACTACATCTCGCTCAACGGCGTACTGCATGCGATCGGCCGGGCCAATGAGGCTCCCGTTCCGCCGCTGAACCTGGTCGGCGACTTCGGCGGCGGTTCGATGTTCCTGCTCGTCGGAATCCTGTCCGCGCTCTACGAGCGCAGCCACTCCGGCAAGGGTCAGGTCATCGATGCCGCCATGGTCGACGGCTCGGCCGTGCTGGCGCAGATGATGTTCGCCTTCCGGCACACCGGGATGTGGAGCGACGTGCGTGGCACCAACATGCTCGACACCGGTGCGCCTTACTACGACGTGTACGAGTGCGCCGACGGTCGCCATGTCGCCGTGGGTTCCATCGAGCCGCAGTTCTTCGCCGAGATGCTGGCGAAACTCGAACTCGACCCGGCTGCGCTGCCGGGTCAGAACGAGTTCGCGCGCTGGCCGGAACTCAAGGCGATCCTGACCGAGACCTTCCGCAAACACGATCGCGACCACTGGGCGACTGTTTTCGCCGGGAGCGACGCCTGCGTCACGCCGATCCTGTCCTTCGCAGAGATCGAGACCGAACCGCACAACACCGAACGCGGCAGCTTTTACAAAGAAGGCGACTCGATCTTCCCGATGCCGGCCCCGCGGTTCTCCCGCACCGAGCCCGGTAAGCCCACCCCGCCGCGAGTTCCGGGGTCCGACACCGAGGCTGTCCTGCGCGACTGGGTCTGATCCGGGCTTCGCAGGGCCGGGGGCTTGAGGGCGCTGCCGGGCGCCTCGGTATATTCCCAACCAACCAGTAGGTTGAGCTGTCCGACAGTGAAAGGAACACGTTCCGTGGAGATCAAAGACGCAGTCGCCGTCATCACAGGTGGGGCATCCGGACTGGGCCTGGCCACCGCCAAAGCGCTGCTCGCCGAGGGTGGGCAGGTGGTCCTCCTCGATCTGCCGACCTCTGACGGTGAGGGCGTCGCCACCCAACTCGGTGATCGCGCGCGGTTCGCACCGGGCGACGTCACCGACGAGGAGTCCGTCGCCAAGGCGCTCGACATCGCCGAATCCATGGGCGCACTGCGCATCGTGGTCAACTGCGCCGGCACCGGAGACGCCATCCGCGTCCTGGGCAAGGGCGGGGTCTACCCGCTGAACAAATTCGCGCGCATCGTCAACATCAATCTGGTCGGCACCTTCAACGTGTTGCGGCTCGGGGCGGAGCGGATGGCCAAGACCGACCCGGTCGGGCCCAGTGACAGCCCCGAGCGCGGCGTCATCATCAACACCGCCTCGGTGGCGGCGTTCGACGGCCAGATCGGCCAGGCGGCCTACTCCGCCTCCAAGGGCGGCGTGGTCGGTATGACTCTGCCGATCGCCCGCGATCTGGCCGACAAGCAGATCCGCGTGGTCACCATCGCCCCTGGACTGTTCGACACCCCGCTGCTGGCGGGTCTGCCCGAGCCGGCCAAAGCCTCCCTCGGAGCGCAGGTGCCGCACCCCTCGCGGCTGGGCAAGCCGAGTGAATACGGCGCGCTGGCGGTGCATATCGTGGAGAATCCGATGCTCAACGGTGAGGTGATCCGTCTCGACGGCGCCATCCGCATGGCCCCCCGCTAAGCACGGCCCTCAGGAGGAAAGTACATATGGCTTTGAAGACGAAGTTCACCGAGACCTTCGGTGTCGAGCACCCGATCGCCCAGGGCGGTATGCAGTGGGTGGGCCGTGCGGAACTCGTTGCCGCCGTTGCCAATGCGGGCGCGTTGGGCTTCCTGACCGCGCTCACCCAACCGACACCGGCCGACCTCTCACGTGAGATCGACAAGACCCGCGAGCTCACCGATAAGCCGTTCGGTGTGAATCTGACGATTCTGCCGGCGATCAATCCGCCGCCGTATGACGAGTACCGCCAGGTGATCGTCGACGCCGGCATCAAGATCGTCGAAACCGCCGGCTCCAACCCGGCGCCGCATCTGCCGATGTTCCACGACAACGGCATCAAGGTGCTGCACAAGTGCACCTCGGTCCGCCATGCGGTCAAGGCGCAGAGCCTCGGTGTCGACGGCATCAGCATTGACGGATTCGAGTGCGCGGGCCATCCGGGTGAGGACGACGTCCCGGGTCTGGTGCTGATTCCGGCCGCTGCCGAGAAGATCGAGATCCCGATGATCGCCTCCGGCGGTTTCGGTGACGCCCGGGGTCTGGTCGCTGCGCTGGCGCTGGGCGCCGACGGCGTCAATATGGGCACCCGCTTCATGTGCACGGTGGAGTCCTGTATTCACGACAACGTCAAGCAGGCGATCGTCGACGGTGACGAGCGCGGTACCGAGCTGATCTTCCGCAGCCTGCACAACACCGCCCGGGTGGCCTCCAACGCGGTGTCGCGCGAAGTGGTGGAGATCCTCAAGGGCGGCGGCCAGTTCGGCGACGTCCAGGAACTGGTAGCCGGATCCCGTGGCCGGCGGGTGTTCGACGACGGCGACCTCGACGCCGGTATCTGGACCGTCGGCACCGTGATGGGCCTGATCCACGACGTCCCGACCTGCGGTGAGCTGGTGAGCAGGATGGTCTCGGAGGCCGAGGAGATCATCAGCGGCCGGCTCGGGGGCATGCTGGGGGCCTGACGCCCCGGCGTCTCCCCAGGAGGCTGCGACGGCCACAAAAAAGCCCGCCCGGAAACCCGGGCGGGCTTTTTCGTACGTTAGGCGCGGTTCAACGACGCGGGGCATTACCCGACGCCGAAGGCGCGGACTCGAGCCTAAGGCTCAGGCCACGTCCTCGAACTGCTCGGTGGCGTCACCCTCAACGAGGAAGTCGCCGTGGTACAGGGCGTCGAAGTCAACCTTGATGACATCTGCGCTGGTGTCGTCAATCCACATGGGTTGACCATATTGGTAACTATTAAGGAATCATTGAGTCACGGTTGGGAAAATGGTGGCAATTTATTACCGGCGGGTAACGCGCCCCGGGTTTGGTTTGACCCACCCCGGTCGCGCCACCACACTGGGGCCTGTCGAAAGTTAGCTGTGTGAGGGAAGGACGGTGGGCTGTGCTGCGCAGATTGGCCCTACTAGCCCTTCGCTCGCCGAGGCAAATCCTGGGAATTGCGGCCCTGCTGATGGTCGCCACCGCGATTTTCGGGGTGCCGATCATCAACCACCTCTCCGCGGGCGGATTCCAGGACCCGCAGTCGCAGTCGGCCAAGGCCGCGCGGCTGCTCACCGAGAAGTTCGATCAGAGCGATCAGCAACTGCTCATCACCCTCACCGACCCGACCGGCGCCACCAGCAGTCGCGCCAGCGCCACCGGCGCCGATATCGTCGGCCGGCTGCAGGCATCCCCGCGCGTGCTCAGCGTCACCTCGCCGTGGACGTCGCCGCCCGCGGCAGCCGCTGAACTGCTCAGCCGCGACTCGACTACCGGACTCATCGTGGCCACCATGTCGGGGGGCGAGGACAACGCGCAGCGCTATGCGGCCGACCTGGTGGAGGGGATCGGCGGCGACCGGGACGGTATGACGATCCGGGCGGGCGGCACGGCGATGATCTACAAACAGATCAATCAGCAGACCACCCGTGATCTGATCCGGATGGAGTCGATCGCGATCCCGCTGAGCTTCCTGGTCCTGGTGTGGGTGTTCGGCGGTCTCCTCGCCGCATCCCTGCCACTGGTGGTCGGTCTGATGGCGATCCTGGGTGCGATGGCGGTGCTGCGATTGATCACCTCTTTCACCGAGGTGTCCATCTTCGCGCTGAACATCACCACTGCTCTGGGTATGGCTTTGGCGGTCGACTACACCCTGCTGATCCTCAACCGCTATCGCGACGAGATCGGCGACGGAGCCGATCCCGCGACGGCCCTGGTGCGCACCTTGAGCACCGCCGGCCGCACAGTCTTGTTCTCGGCGATAACCGTCGCGCTGTCGCTCTCGGCGTTGTTACTCTTCCCGATGTACTTCCTGAGGTCCTTCGCCTACTCGGGCATCGCCACCGTGGCGTTCGCCGCCGCGGCCGCCGTGATCGTCACGCCGGCGGCCATCGTCGTTCTCGGTAAGCGGCTCGACTCCTTCAACATCCGCATTCTTGCGCGTCGGGTGCTGCGCCGCCCGGACCCCGTACCCACACCGATCGAGCATCAATTCTTATACCGCTCAACGAAGTTCGTCATGCGCCGTGCGATTCCGGTGGGTCTGGTGATCATCGCACTGCTGCTCTTCCTGGGCGCGCCGTTCCTCCGGATCAAGTTCGGCAACCCCGATGACAGGGTGCTGCCGCCGAGCGCGTCATCACATCAGGTCGGCGATCGGCTCCGCAACGATTTCAGCAGCGACTTCAACAGTGGGGTGAGCATTGTCATCCCGGAGGCGGACGGGATGAGCGCCGCCGAGTTCAACCGGTACGCAGCTGACCTGTCCCGGGTTGCGGAAGTATCGCTGTTGTCGGTTCCGGACGGCACGTTCATCAATGGCAAGAACATCGGTCCGCCGTCAGCGCCGACCGGGATCGCCGACGGCAGTGCCTTCCTGTCAATCCGGAGCACCGCCCCGCTGTACTCCGAGGCATCCAAGTCTCAACTCGCCCGCCTGCACGAGGTACCGACGCCGGCCGGCCGCGAGGTTCTCTTCGGCGGTGTCTCGCAGATCACCAGCGACATCGTTGGCGCCGTCACCTCCCGGATGCCGACGGTGCTGGCGCTGATCGGGCTCATCACCCTGGTGCTGCTGTTTCTGCTCACCGGCAGTGTCGTGCTGCCACTGAAAGCCGTCGCGCTCAATGTGCTGTCACTGTCGGCGGCGTTCGGTGCTCTGGTGTGGATCTTCCAGGACGGGAACCTCGGTGCGTTCGGCACCACCTCCACCGGCACTCTGGAGGCCAACATCCCGGTGCTGATGTTCTGCATCGCGTTCGGGTTGTCGATGGATTACGAGGTATTCCTGCTGGCCCGGATCCGTGAGTACTGGCTCAACTCAGCTCAAACCCGCGCCGACAGCGATGAGAGTGTGGCGCTGGGCCTGGCCCGCACCGGACGGGTGGTGACGGCCGCGGCGCTGATCATGTCCATCGCGTTCGCGGCCCTGATCGCGGCGCAGGTTTCGTTCATGCGGATCTTCGGCGTGGGCTTGACGCTGGCGGTGTTGGTGGACGCCACCCTGGTGCGGATGGCCCTGCTGCCGGCGTTCATGCGGGTGATGGGCAAATGGAACTGGTGGGCGCCGCAGTCGCTGATCCGCCTGCACCGGCGGTTCGGTCTCAGCGAAGAGGGTTCGGCCCCGGCCGAACCGGTCGCTATGGTGAGGCCGTGACCGCCAAGACTCTCGACCACCCGTTCTTCGCCCGGATGTGGACGGTCATGTCCGCGCACGAGACCCCACTGCTGCGGCGATTGCGCACCGAGAACCTTGCCGGACTGACCGGCCGGGTGCTCGAGGTGGGTGCGGGTACCGGAACCAATTTCGCGCTGTACCCCGAGACCGTGCGGGAGGTTGTCGCGCTGGAGCCCGAGACCAGGCTGGCGCCCGTCGCGCGGGAGGCCGCCGCCGCGGCGCCGGTGCCGGTGACGGTCATCGAGTCCACCATTGAGGCGCTACCGCCGGATACCGAGCCGTTCGACGCTGTGGTGTGCTCGCTGGTGCTGTGCTCCGTGGATGATCCCGATGCTGTTCTGCGCCAGCTGAATTCGATCATGCGTCCGGGCGGTGAGCTGCGCTATTTCGAACATGTCGCAAGTCCCGGCTGGCGTGGCATTTTGCAGAAGGTGGCCGACGGGACCGTGTGGCCCCGGATAGCGGGCAACTGTCACACCCATCGCCACACCGAGCAGGCGATCACCGCTGCCGGCTTCAGCATCTCCGCGGCGCGGCATCAGATGACCTTCCCCGCCTGGGTGCCACTTCCGGTCGCGGAGATGTCGGTCGGTCGCGCGGTGAAGCCCTAGTTCTCCAGCAGGGCGGGCAATTGCTGCAGCAGGCCCGGCAGTGCGGCGCCGGCGGTCTCCCGGATGAACAATGTCGCCGAGTCCGACAGCGGGGTGGGCTCGGGGTTGACCTCGACCACCACCGCGCCACGAGCCAGCGCGATCTCGGGCAGCCCGGCGGCCGGGTACACAAGTCCTGAGGTGCCGACCACGACGACAACCTCGGCTGTCGCGATGGCCTCGACCGCCGCCTGCCATGGCTCGTCGGGCAGTTGCTCGCCGAACCAGACGATGCCGGGACGGATCAGACCGCCGCACTCGCACTGCGGCGGCATGCTCTCCAGGACCGGCTCGGGCATATCGGGCAGTGGCCCGTGGTAGAGCGACCCGCAGGTGTCGCACCAGAATTCCGAGAGACTGCCGTGCAGATGGTGCACCGGACTGCTGCCGGCCCGTTCGTGTAGGTCATCAACGTTCTGGGTGACCACGGTGACGTCGGCGTGGTCCCGCCAGGCCGCGACTGCTCGGTGGCCGGCGTTGGGCTGGACCTCCCTGACCAGGTGGTGCCGCCACAGGTACCAGGCCCAGACCCGCTCGGGATGGCGTTGCCACCCCTGCGTGCTGGCGATCTCGTACGGGTCGTACTTCGACCACAGCCCGGTCTCGTCATCGCGGAACGTCGGCACTCCGCTTTCGGCGGAGATTCCCGCCCCGCTGAGCACCGCGATACGCATGTCCACAAGATAGCCGGTCGGGTATCGGTGATACTGAGACGCGTGTCGGAACTGGGGCAGTCGCTCGTGGTCGTCCTGAGGGATGAGAGGGCCTCCGGCGCGGCATTGTTCGACCAACTTCGGATGGGTGTCATCAACGCCATCCGCACGGGCAAGCTCGACCCCGGAGCACGTCTGCCCACCGTTCGTGAACTGGCCGGGGAGCTCGGACTGGCGGTGAACACCGTCGCGCGTGCCTATCGGGAGCTTGAGACGGCGGGGATCGTCGAAACCCACCGCCGGTTGGGGACTTTCGTGGCGCGCTCAGATCCGGCTGATGCAGCGATGGCGGCGGCGGCGCGGGTGTACGCCGAGACGACTCGATCGCTAGGGCTGAGTCTCCCGGACGCCCGTCTCTATCTCGACGCTGAGTTCGACACCAATCGCGTTTGCGCTCAGCCGAATTCCAGCAGCGCGTAGACGCCGCGGATATTTCTGATGGGTCCAAACGACCAGAGGGCCGGGTACATCTTGCCGAAGAATGCGCCGCGGCCGGCGGGCATCGGAACGTCGCGCACCGCGACCAGGCCCGGCATGTGGCCCACCAGCGCCCGCAGTTGGTCGATCGACAGGCTGAAGGGCATCGGCGGTACGCGATAGTTCTTGGAGGCGCGCAGTCCGTTGGGGGCTACCTTCTTCAGGACGGTCGGAGGTAGGTCGAAGAACATCCGGCCGCCGGGAAAACGCTTGGCGCACTCGGTGATCAGCCCCATTGCCTCGTCGGGCTGCAGATACATCAGCAGGCCTTCGGCCGTTATGAAGACGCCGTCCGTGGCGTCGACGCGGTCCATCCAGCTGTAGTCCAGAGCCGACTGCGCAAGATTGGTGATCCGTGTCGACTCCGGCAACAGCTGCCGGCGCAGGGCGATCACCGGGGGCAGATCGACCGACACCCACCGGAACTGGGGGTCTGCGACAGCCTTGTCGAGGCGCCAGAAGCTGGTCTGGAAACCTTCGGCCAGCGCCACCACAGTGGCCTTCGGATGAGCGCGCAGATACTCGATCGTGCACCGGTCGGCGGCCAGTGACCGCAGGGCCATCTCCTGGCCGCGCCGGCCGAACTTCTCGTAGTCGACGAGGAACGCGTTGCGCAGTTCGATCGCCATCGGGTCGTCGATGATGGCATCCGGCAGGCCGGCCTGATGGGCGCGGCCGTTGAGGGTCAGCAGGGCGGTCTCTGAAACGCCGGTCAGCATCGCGCCGTCGACCTTGTGATCAGCAGGACGGTTCATTGGGCCCAACCTACCGGGGAGGTTGCGCGCGTAGGCTCAGCTCCATGACCCGTCAGGTGTTTGACGACAAGCTGCTCGCGGTGATCGCGGACCACTCGCTGGGCGTGCTGGCGACCATCAAGACCGATGGCCGGCCGCAGCTGTCTCATGTCACCTATCACTTCGACCCCCGCAGCCTGTCCGTCGAGGTCTCCATCACCGAATCGCGGGCCAAGACCCGCAATCTGCGCCGCGACCCCAGAGCCTCACTGCTGGTCAGTTCCGATGACGGCTGGGCGTACGCCGTTGCCGAGGGCGATGCCGAGATCAGCCCGCCGGCGTCGGCCCCGGACGACGAGACCGTCGAGTCGCTGATCACGCTCTACCGCAATGTCGCCGGCGAGCACCCGGACTGGGATGACTACCGACGTGCGATGGTGGCCGACCGGCGGGTCCTGCTGCGGCTGGGAATCAAACACCTGTACGGCATGCCACCCGGGCTTCGCTGACGGGTTACCCTGCACCCATGGCCGATGCAGAACCCGCCCCGCAGGACGAGACCCCGCAGGACGAGACCAAACGCAAGTTCCGTGAGGCGCTGGAACGCAAGAAGGCGAAGTCGGCCGGCGGCTCCGACCACAGGGACATCGGTGGCAAGCCGGTGCGGGCGCACGGTCAGCCGGAGAACCGCCGGGAGTTCCGGCGCCGGAGTGGCAGCGCCTGAGCGCGAATTTTCAACAACGGCGGCATTCTTGAACTGCGATGGCCGGGTGAGTCACGGGGACTCACCCGGCCATCGCAGTTGTTGAGGCAGATCAGTGGTGGGTGGCCTTCTCGGCGCCCACACCGGTCAGCGAGCGGACCTCCATCTCGGCGTTGAGTTCCGGATCGCCGCTGTCCCGTGACGTCAGCGTTCCGATGATGCCGAGGATGAACGCCAGCGGGATCGAGACGATGCCCGGATTCTGCAACGGGAACAGGTGGAAGTCCTGCCCCGGGAGCATCGAGGTTTTCGCCCCGGACACCGCAGGCGAAAGGACGATCAGCACGATGCAGCTGATCAGTCCGCCGTACATGCTCCACAGCGCGCCCCGGGTGTTGAAACGCTTCCAGTACAGCGAGTACAGGATGGTCGGTAGGTTCGCCGATGCGGCGACCGCGAACGCCAACGCCACCAGGAAGGCGACGTTCTGACCGTTGGCCAGGATGCCCAGGCCGATAGCGGCGACGCCCATCACCACAGCGGCGATGCGGGATACCTTGACCTGTTCGTCCTCGGTCACCTGATGGTTCTTCATGACGCTGGCGTACACGTCATGGGCGAACGAGGTCGCGGCGGTGATGGTGAGGCCGGCGACCACCGCGAGGATCGTCGCGAAGGCCACCGCCGAGATGACGCCGAGCAGAATCGTGCCGCCCAGATGGAACGCCAGCAGCGGTGCCGCCGAGTTCTCCTTGCCCGGAGCCTTCAGGATGGCGTCCGGCCCGACCAGAGCCGCGGCGCCGTAGCCGAGGATCAGGGTGAACAGGTAGAAGGCACCGATGAGCCCGATTGCCCAGACCACCGAACGGCGGGCCTCACGGGCGGTGGGGACGGTGTAGAACCGCATCAGCACGTGTGGCAGACCGGCGGTGCCCAGCACCAGGGCGATACCGAGGGACAGCAGATCGACCTTGGTGGTGGTCGTCGTGCCGTACTTGGCGCCCGGCGCCAGGACATCGCGAGCTGCGACACCCTTAGTGGTGGCCTTTTGCACCATGTCCTGCGCCGCACCCAGGATCTCGGAGAGGTTCAGGTGGAAGTGGATCAGCACCATGAGCGTCATGACGCCGGCGCCTGCGATGAGTAGAACCGCCTTGATGATCTGCACCCAGGTGGTGCCGGTCATACCGCCGATGAGCACATAGAGGATCATCAGCACGCCAACGATGGCGATCACCAGCGACTGCGCTGCGCGGCCCTGGATGCCGAGTAGCAGTGCGACCAAGCCGCCGGCGCCGGCCATCTGGGCCAGTAGGTAGAACAGTGACACCGTCATGGTCGAGATGGCTGCGGCCAGCCGGACCGGTCGTTGCTTGAGTCGGAAGCTGAGCACATCGGCCATGGTGAATTTGCCGGTGTTGCGGAGCAATTCGGCCACTAGTAGCAGGGCAACCAACCAGGCCACCAGGAAACCGATGGAGTAGAGGAAGCCGTCATAGCCGTAGACGGCGATCGCACCTGCGATACCCAGGAAGCTCGCTGCCGACAGGTAGTCGCCGGCGATGGCGATGCCGTTCTGACGGCCGGTGAACGCGTGGCCACCGGTGAAGTATTCGGCGGCATTGGTGTTGCGACGGCCCACCCGGATCACGATGGCCAGGGTGATGATCACGAAGGTGACGAAGATCCCCATGTTGACGACGGGGCTGCCGAGCTTCTCGGAAGCGGCAAGGATGGTCAGATTCACTGCTCGCTCCAATGCATCTCGTTGCGGATCTTCTCAGCGCGCGGGTCGAGTACCCGGTTGGCGAACCGGATGTAGAGGCCGGTGATCAGGAATGTGGTCAGGAACTGGCCCAGGCCCAGCAGCAGGCCGACGTTGATGTTGCCGAAGACCTTGGTGGCCATGAAGTCGTGCGCGAACGCGCCCAGCAACACGTAGCTGGCGTACCAGACCAGGAAGAAGGCCGTCGTCGGAAACACGAAGCGGCGCAGTCTGGTGCGAAGCTCCTGGAACTCCGGGCTGGCCTGTACGGCCATGTATTGCGCACCGCTCGGTTGGGGCACGTTGCTGTGCGAAAGATCGGATGTGGGCACTACTTCTCCTGCCTCGTGTGGTGCTGCCACTGGTGTGGGGGGAATCGCTGCCTGAGCGTATTGAGAGCTGAATCACATCTGTAGTGGCAAAAGCCGAAGTCCGCGAAGCCTGCGCTGAACGGTCACCCACCGGCGTTGAGCGGTCAGCCGCGAGGTACTCGCTCCACGCCCATGCCGAGCCGTTCCGGCAGGTGCATGCGGGCGAAGACCCGCGAGATGTTGGCCGGAACCGTCGATGAGGTCAGGCTGCTGACGGTCACCATCGTGGCGAACGCCAGCGGCACCGTCACGGTGGCCGGATAGCCCACGATCACGGCGGGCCAGCCACCCAGCAGGTCCTCGCGTACCCATCGGGTGACCGCGAGCAGGCCGGCGATCGCCGACGATGCCGCGCCCACCCCCAGTCCGGCGATCGCACCGGCCGGAGTCAGACCTCGCCACCAGATGCCCAGGACCAACAGCGGGCACAGGGTTGACGCCGCAACGGCGAATACCAGCCCCACACCTCGGGAGAGTTCGAAGGATGACGCGGCCAGTGCGAGCGGGATCGGAACCACTCCGCCGACCACAGCCGCGATCCGGAAGTCCCGCACCCGGCCGCGCAGCAGATCGGTGGACGCGGTACCGGCGATGCTGATGAGAAGACCCGACGATGTCGCCAGGAATGCCGCGATGGCGCCCGCGGCCGCAAGGGCGGCGAGCAGCAGCCCGCCGGTGCCGGCGATGGCCGCCGACGGCAACAGCAGCACTGCGGCGTCGGCCCGTCCGGTGACCAGAAGTTGCGGCACGTAGATTCGCGCGAAAGCTCCCAGCACGGTAGGGAAGAGATAGAACAGCGACAGCAGCGCGATCACGGCAAGGGCAGTGCGCCGGGCCGCCTGGCCGTCGGGATTGGTGTAGAACCGGACCAGGACATGCGGCAGACCCATGGCTCCGAGGAAGGTGGCCACCAGGATCGAAAGCACCTGGTAGAGGGGATGTCCGCCACCGAGACCGCTGCCGCTGCCGATCCATTGCGCCCCGGTCGCCGGTGCGCCGACTATCACCGGGGTGTGCGCACCGGAGGCCAGTATCACCGTCGAACCCGCCCCCAGGGTGTGCTCACCTGGTCCCGGCACCGGGCTGTCCTGGACGGGCCGGCCGTCCAGGGTGCCACTCACGGTGACACCGGTGGGATCAATCACGGTGACGTCGACGGTGGTGCCGACGGCCACCGTGGTCTGCTGCGTGACCGTCGGCGGCAACGGCCCGCCGAAGTCCACATGTGATCCGACGACGAACAGCAGGGCCAGAGCCGGCGCGGCGATGGCGGTGAGCTTGAGCCAATACTGGAATGCCTGCACCAGGGTGATGGACCGCATTCCGCCACCCACCACGTTGACGATCACGATGGCGCTGACTGCCAGCGGCCCAATCCAACGAGGAACTCCCAGAAGAGCTTCCAGGGCAAGCCCGGCCCCCTGGTACTGCGGTACCAGGTATAGCGCACAGATCGTCAGGACCACCGCAGTCGCGACCAATCGGACCCGTCGTGACCCGAGCCGGAATTCGGCGAAGTCCGGGACCGTGTAGGCCCCGGATCGGCGTAGTGGGGCTGAGACGAAGAACAGCAGGCTCAGATAACCGGCGGTGAAACCGACGGGGTACCACAGCGCATCGGCACCGTACTTGGCGATCAGACCGGCGATGCCGAGAAATGAAGCAGCGGAGAGGTATTCACCGGAGATGGCGGCGGCGTTCAAACCGGGCCGGACCGTACGCGATGCGACCAGAAAGTCCGATGTCGTACGAGAAAGCCGAAGACCGTAGGAGCCGACGGCAATGGTCGCCACCGCTGCGCCTATGAGTGCAGCAGCGGTCAGGATGGTTGCGTTCACGACTCGTCGCCGGCGTCGACTATGCGGATGAAGTCGCGCTCGTTCTGCTCGGCCAGTCGGACAAAAAGCCGGCCGATCGAATACATCGCCGGATACACCAATGCTCCCAGGAGGAGCCAGTTGGGGCGAAAGCCGAACACGGTGAGTTCACTGAAAGCCGGAAAAGCACTGTCCAGCAATGCAATCAAGGCAAACGACCCGAACACCAACGCCGCCAGTCGCAGCGCCAAACCCAGTTGGGCGCGCACCAGTCCGCGCACCAGAGCATCCCCGACCTCGGTCTGCTCCTGCACCTCCACCCGGGTGCGCACCAAGCGGGTGCCGCGGCGCTGTGAGAGCACCACGCGCTCGCGTGCCGGGCGTCCCGTACGTCCGCTAGTCACTGCCGCCGCCGGGACGGAAGTTGCGCATCGGATCCCGGATCAATCGGTCCCGGAGTTCACGCGCCTGCCGGCGACTGACCGGAAGTTCCACCGGTGGGGAGGCGCCGTTGGCGCGCAGTCGAACCATGGTTGTGGCGCTGGAGGTTCGCAGCCCGGTCACCATGCCCAGCGCGACCAGATAGGAGCGGTGCACCCGTTGAAAACCCCGGGATCGCCAGCGTTCCTCCAAGGTGCTCAACGGGATTCGCACCAGGTGTGAACCCGACGAGGTGTGCAGCCTGGCGTAGTCACCGTCGGCCTCCACCCAGCCGATGGTGTCGCAGCGCACCAGTTGGGTCACCCCGCCGAGTTCAACCGGGATGACATCGTCGCCGGCACTCTCCGCCGTTGGCGCGCTCTCGGCACCGCGGGCGGCGCGCACCCGCCGTAGCGCCGCGTCGAGCCGTTCTTCCCGGATCGGCTTGAGCAGGTAGTCCAGTGCTCCGACCTCGAAGGCGGCGACAGCCCTATCCTCGTGGGCGGTGACGAATACCAGCGCCGGAGGCCTGGCGAAATTGGTCAGCACCGCTGCCAGCTCCAGACCGGACAACCCCGGCATGTTGATATCGAGGAAGATCGCGTCCACGTCACGCTCGTTGATCATCCGCAGCGCTGAATTGGCATCCCCGGCGCTGATCACCTCGGCGACGTCCGGGTGACGGCCCAGCAGATAGGTGAGTTCGTCGAGGGCGGGCGGCTCGTCGTCGACGGCCATTACCCGAAGTTGCGTCGTCATCGCTCCTCCGCTGCCACTCACGCCTGAATGCCGGCACGGAACTTGGGCACCCGCATGATCACCTTCGTCCCCGCGCCTGTGGCCGTCTCGACCACCAGACCGTAATCGTTTCCGAATGCCGCGCGAAGGCGATGGTCGACATTCGTCAGACCGACATGGGCGGCCTGCTCCCCGTCGCTGAGCACATCGCCGCCCCCCGAGCGCAGCGCCTCGGGGTCCATACCGGAACCGTCGTCCTCCACTGAGATGACGCAGTCGGCCCCCTCGTCGCGGGCGATGATTTCCACCGAGCCGCTGCGGCGCTGGGCCAGTCCGTGCCGAACGGCGTTTTCCACCAGGGGTTGCAAGGCCAGGAACGGCACGACGACGGTCAGGACTTCCGGGGCCACCTGCAGCGTCACCGTCAGGCCGGTCCCGAACCGGGCGCGTTCCAGGGTCAGGTAGCGATCGATG
Source organism: Mycobacterium sp. (assembly GCF_051006775.1). Lineage (GTDB taxonomy): Bacteria > Actinomycetota > Actinomycetes > Mycobacteriales > Mycobacteriaceae > Mycobacterium. The sequence goes on along the minus strand of NZ_JBPCSX010000015.1, from coordinate 20,932 downwards.
TTGCGGAGCTCGTCGGCCAGCGCGGTATAGGGCCCGGCGGCGCGAAACGAGTAGCGGGTGAAATCGGCGAACTCAAGGATGAGGTCGCGGGCGCGGTCAGGGTCGGTGCGCACGAATGAGGCGATCGTGTTGAGTGCGTTGTAAATGAAGTGCGGACTGATCTGCGCCCGCAGCGCCAGCACCTCGGCGCGGTCCAGACGAGCCCGTGATGCGTCGAGTTCGGCCAGCTGCAGTTGACTGGCGGTATAGCGGGCAACCTCGGCGATGGCGCCGAGGGTGCCGGGTGCCGGCTCGGCCATGTGTACCGACACCAACGCCCCAAGGACGACGCCGTCATCGTCGAGCAGCGGCTGCGCCACCACCGCCTGTGACTGTTCCCGGTGCAGTATCCGGCGCTGCCCGTCGATCGACTCACGCGCGGCGCTGTTGCAGACGTCGTTGCTCGCCGCGGTCCAGACCTCATCAGCGGGATCGCGGTGCAGCAATTGCCCCTGATCGTCGTAGAGGGCCAGCCCGTCCGACCCGGTGAGGGCACGCAGGTGTGGGGCGGCGGCCCGCGCGGATTCGGCGGTCAGCCCTTTGCGCAGCGGGCGGGCGGCCAGCGAGGCGGTGTGCAGCGCGTCGTGCACCGCGCGCTCGGCAGGAGTGCTCACCACCCGACGGGTTAGGACAGCACTGAGGCCCAGCACCACGGCCAGCGCGGCCAGGGAGATGGTCAGGGCCAGGGCCACCGCGTCTGACATTCCGCCTCCGGTTCCATCTCGCTCGTCCGCCTGGTTGAGCCTTTCTGGTGAGCATTGTGCTGCCTGGTGAGCATTGTGCTGTCTGGTGAGCATTGTGTGGGCTGATGCCGCTTGAAACCGTGCCGTCGTCGGATGCTGTGGCACGCCTGCGAGTCCCGGGAGAACGGCACCGATGCAGGCTGTTCCAGTCGATGGTCAAAAGATCGACTGACGCCGTGTAGAGTTTGCTGGCGACTAAAAGTCGACCATACCTGAGAAGTCTGGTGAAGCCGGCTCTCGCTCGATTTTTCTTGGCCCGCACTGACACCGGATGCGGTTCGTGAAAGGAATCATCCATGGAGATCTCAGTCCCGTCGAAACTGGTGGCCGGCATTGCTGTCGCCGGCGCGGCCGCCGTTGTTCTGTCCCCGGTCGTGCGTCCGGAATCGTTGCCGAGCCTGCAGCGGGTATCCGCTGAGATTCAGCTGGCGGCGGTGCCGTGGGCAAATCCGATCACTGAGTTGGGAAACACTCTGGGGTTACTGGGCGGCGACTTGTTCGCCACCAATGTGGTTGAGCTGTTCGCCCTGCCTTCCGGGGGCGGCGACATCTCCGTGTTCACCAATCTGGGTGTCATTCCGCAGCTGCTGAACGGGTTTATCGCAGGGCAGTACTACCTCACCGGTTTGCCGCTTCTGCAAGCTGTCGGGACCAACCTGTCCGGTTACGCCGAGTACGGCGTGCAGGCTCTGCAGTCCCTCACCTCCGCGGTGGGTGGTGTCACGTTCGGTGTCCCGCTCACCGCATTTCAGGTGATTAACGGTCTGATCACGGGCAGCCCAGTCAATATTGCCGAGGCGATCCAGACCAACATCATCACGCCGGTCACCGACGCCGTCTCGAACATCGTGGGCCTGACGTCCACCGTGCTGAGCAATGTCGTCAACAACGTGACCACCGTCGTCCAGGCGCTCCCCGGCGTCCTGCTCGGCGTCGCCCAGACCATCATCAGCGGCTTCACCGTCGTGGGCACTCAGTTGGTGGACGTGGTGACCGAAACCCTCGGAAACATCACCAACCCGCAGGAAGCCTGGAATGCGTTGGTCGACGGCCTGGTGAGCCCCAGCGGTGTGCTGGGCAGCCTGGTGAGTCTGTCGGTGGGCACGGGTGTGCTGACCCCCTCGGGACCTGTGCCCAGCCTGCGGCAGACGCTTACGGCCGCCACCGTCGGCGGCGCGCTGCAACTGACGAATGCCCCGGTGGCCCCGGCTGCCACGGTCAGGAAGGCGGCCAAGGCTGCGCGTACGGCAGCGGCCCTGTCTGCCCCGGCTGTCCCGGCTGTCCAGGTCTCAGCCGCCACGAGTCGCGACGCGGACAGCAACGGTGTGCGCGGTGCCGCTAGCGGCAAGTCGAGCGCGTCGGTGAGTGGCAAGCTCCGCGTCTCCCGCGCGGCTGCTGCGGAGTAGCCCGCGCGGTAATCCGGCTCCCAGCAGTGCAGCTGCTCCCGGGGAGCCCGATCACCATCAGCCGTGTCTTCAACCGGTCTTCCTGGATAGCCCGGTGTCCAGTGCGGCTCGAACGCCTGCCAACGACCTGCACGGGGTAAAGGCGGTCAGGATCATCGGCAAGATGTACGAAACCTTTGGCGCGCAACACATCCGACGGGAGTTCAGCGAGAAACGCCTCGATATCCGCGCGGGCGAGGGGCGTTTCGGTGGTTAAACTCCACGACTCGTAATGGGGATGAGGCGCACTGGGGTCAGCGGCGTCCTTTTGGTCAAGGGGCGCATCGTGTAGTGGGCCCGAGAGGGTAAGTGTCGGAACGTGCCCGTGGTGGGTGTCCATGATCGGCACCGTGGGGGCTAGTCCCGTCAGCCATTCGCGCAGTCTCGCTAATTCAACAGCGTCCACAGATCTGTTTTTTGAGTACCAACAGATCAGCGTTCTGCAGGTGTTGCACCACGGTGTCGCCGACATACTTGTCGCTGGTCTGCCGCCGCACCTGTTCGGCGTCGGCGACAACGATCACGCCCTGCAACGAGAAGCCGAACGAGAGGCCGTAGTGGGCGATTTTCACCGGATCGGAAACCCCGCTGGCCTTGATGATGACGTGGTCGATGGTGTCGGCTCGGTCTAGCAGGTCGGTCAGCACCGTGGCCAGGCCATCGGCCATGGTGCAACCGATGCAGCCGTTGGCCAGGGCAACGATCTCACCGTCCGTCGAATCAAGTAGGTCCGCATCTACGTTGATGTCGCCGAAGTCGTTGACCACCAACGCAATTCGCAGAACCTAGTTATGGTGCAGCAGATTGTTGAGGACCGTTGTCTTGCCGATGCCGAGGTAGCCCCAGATGACGGTCAAGGCAATGCCTTCGCTCGGTAGACGGTCTTGCCTTCCTTGATCGTTTCGATCACCGTGATGTCGAGCAACCCGTCGGTCTCGACCTCAAGCGGGTTGGCATCCAGAATCACCAGGTCGGCCAGTTTGCCGGGCTCCAGCGTGCCCTTGTGGTTCTCCTCGAACAGCTGCCAGGCCGCCTCGATGGTCTGCGACTTGAGGGCCTGCCAGATGTCGATCCGTTCGTCGGGTCCGAGCACGGTGCCCTTCTTTGAGGTGCGACGGATCGAGGACCACATGACGCGCATCGGCTCCATGGGTGTGACCGAGAAGTCAGTGTGGTTTGAGCAGTGCAGGCCTCGGGAGATTGCGGTGGCCATGGGGCTGATGAACGCGGCTCGCTCCGGACCGAGATTGGCGAGGTGTTCCTCGCCCCAGTAGAACGTGTGCGCGGTGAAGAAACTCGGTGAGAACCCGAGTTCCACATAGGCGTCCATCTGGTCGGGCCGCATGCATTGGGAGTGGACGATCACCGTGCGCCGGTCATCTGCCGCTGTGACCCCAGCGGCGCGCATCCCGTCGATGATCATGTCGATTGCGGCATCGCCGTTGGTGTGGCAGAACACCTGGATGCCTTTGCTGTAGACCTCGGCCAGCGCCTTGAATACGGTCTCCGGCGGGAACAGCGGCTGACCCCGCCAGTTCTGTTCACCGCCCGGTCCGCCGGTGAGCAGCGGCTCGGTCCAGAACGCCGTCTTGCCTTGCGGTGAGCCGTCAAGCGCGAACTTGATCCCCTGCAGCTTGAGATGGTTGGTGTAGGTGCCAAAGGCATCCCGGGACTCGTCGGGCAACTCCATTGGGGCACCGCTGAAATCCGGCGAGTACTCCCGGACCAGGGCGGGGACCTCGAGGATGAACGGCAGCGACACTACATCGAGGTAGAGCAGTCCTTCGGCGGCGCCCTTGCGTAGGAAGCGCAGATCCTTGGCGTGGGTGGCCCCCTCCTGGCAGGTGGTCACACCCGCCCGGGCATAGATCTGCTGGGCTTCGTCAAGGGTGTTGAGCATTTCGCGTTCACCGGGTTGCGGCATGTTGGCGAAAATCGGCAAAAACGCAGTCTCCATGATGAACCCGGCCGGGACGTTGGTTCCCGGCTTGCGGACGATCACCCCACCGGGCGGGGTCGGCGTGTTCTCGTCGTAGCCGACCTTCTTGAAGGCCGCGCTGTTGAGGACAGCGCCGTGGTTGGAGCTGTGGATGAGCATCACCGGGTTGTCGGGGAAGAACGGGTCGAGGTCGTCCACGGTCAGTTCGCGGGCCTCGGCCAGATTCGAGCGGTCATAGCCGTAGCCGATGATCCAGTCACCCGGCTTCAGTGCGAACTTCTCCACGTGAGCCTGCAGCACCGGCACGAAATCGGCCACCTTGGTGATCGGCCCGGCCGGAACACCTTGGACGTTGGCCCACTTCACCACCTGGGGTGCGTTCATGAAATGGCCGTGGGAGTCGATGAACGACGGCAGCAGCGTTGTACCGGCAAGGTCGACCACCACCGTGGCGTCACCCTTGCTGGACATCACCTCTTGTTCTGAGCCTGCCGCGATGATACGACCACCGGCGACCGCGATCGCCTCGACACGGGGGCGTTCGTCCACCATCGTGATGATCGTCCCGCCCCGGTAGATTACGTCCGCGGTCTGCTTTGACATGCATGTCCCTTCTTCAGTCGGGCGCTCGGCGCAGCCCGCCAAAAGTCCCGGCGCTGTGAGAGTGCCGATTCCGAGCAAGGCCAGCCGACCCAGCCCCTCCGTGTCGACATCAGCCCTCGTTCGGGCCGGATCGAGGAGTCCTCGTGTCCGCCACTGGTCACGTCGGCCAGTATGGGCCAAACCGAGGGAGGAACTCCGCTTAACGAACACAGCAGAGCTAGGTTGGTTGCGTGCCGAAGCTCAATCTGACCGGAGACCCAGGGGCCGATCATCTCCTCGAGGACAGCCCGTTCGCCCTGCTGCTGGGAATGCTGCTGGATCAGCAGGTGCCGATGGAGATGGCGTTCGCGGGACCCCGCAAGATCGCCGACCGGCTTGGTGCGGTCGATCCGCACCGAATCGCCGACTGCGATCCGGAGGAGTTCGCCCGGCTCTGCTCTGCAACACCGGCCGTACATCGCTTCCCGGGTTCGATGGCCAAACGTATTCAGGATCTGGCCCGCGAGGTGGTCGATACCTACGGCGGGAACACCACGGCACTGTGGACCGACGGCGATCCCGACGGCGCCGAGGTGCTGCGTCGGCTCAAGGCGCTGCCGGGCTTCGGGGAGCAGAAGGCCAGGATCTTCCTGTCGCTACTGGGTAAGCAGTACGGTGTGACCCCGAGGGGCTGGCGCGCCGCCGCCGGCGACTACGGCAGGGCCGGTACCCACATGTCCGTCGCCGACGTGGTGGACAAGGGGTCGCTGGAGCGGGTCCGTGAGTACAAGAAGAAGATGAAGGCCCAGCAGAAAGCAGGTAAGCCATGAAGACACATCTGAATTGCCCGTGCGGTGAGGCGATCCGTGGCAAGGACGAGGACGAACTCGTCGAGTTGTCGCTGAAGCATCTCGCCGAGGCGCATCCGGGCATGGAGTACGAGCGCGAGCACATCCTGTTCATGGCCTACTGAGCCAAGTTCAGCACCGTCTCAAGATCGGGCAGCGTCGGCGTACTCGCACACCGTCACGTCAAGCCCCATCCCGTCGAAAGCCGAAGGGCTGTCCCGATAGCGCTCCCCGACGTAGTCCGGACCCGCGTCGGCCGTCGGCATACGGATCGGCACGATGCCGACATGCGTTGCGCTGCAGAGTGTTTCACTGGCCAGCATCTGCTGGTCCGTCGTGGCGTGGGCTTTCATTGAAGCCCACTTCAGACCCGGGGATCGGGACTAGGGAACGACGGTGGAGCCGATCGTCGGCAGGAATGTGCACTGCTTGTCCAGAGTCGTCACCTGGCCGAAGATCGTCGACATGATGCTGCCCGAACCGGTGTCCACAATGGCGGTCAGCGTGGTCGGACCGGCCGGATTGATGGCGGGGTTGGGCTTGAGCGTCGCGGTTCCGGAGCGGCCGGTGGTGATGTTGACCCAGGTGATGTTGAGCGGAAGTTTCTGCTCGGCGGCCGGTGCCGGGGTGCCGACCGCGGTGAACACGTAGGCGGTCTGGCCGGCGGCGGGTCCGGGAGCGGGGATCGTGGCCGGCCCGGCAACCGCGATCGCGGTGGCGATGACGTTGCCGCCGTCCTTGAGGCAACCGTTGCTCATCGACGGGTAGATGAAGTCCTGGGTCGGCGGGGTGTTCGGGTCGAATGTCGGTGCCGCACCGGGTGCGGGGGCCGGAACACCCGGCCCGGGAGCAGGCAGCGCGGCAGCGGCGGCCGCGGCCGCCGGGTTCACCATGACCGGGACTTCCGGCATGGCGTCAGCGACCGGGCCCACCGAGTGAGCCGGGTCGATCCCGATCGGCAGATGCGCTTCCGTGCCGGGCAGGGCGCCGGGTAGGGCGCCGGCGGCCGGGAGGTGCTGCTCGAGCGGGATCGGGCCGTTGCCCGGCCCCGGGGTCATCAGCGGCGCGGTGCCGTGCGGCAGGCCGGATGCCGCCTGCTGGGACACCGCGGCCGAGGGTGCGCCCCCCAGGCTTGCGGCCCCACCGTTCTGGACGAATTTGGCCACCGCTTCGGCCAGCGAGAGCGAGCCCTGCGGAGTGGTGGCATTGCCGGCCAACTGCGAGGCAGCGGCCAGCAACAACTGCTGGGCTGACGAGGGATTGGCCGCCGCCTGCTCGACCACCGGGCTGAGACTTTTAACCGCCTCCAGGCCCGGCAGCTGACCCGGATCCAACGGGATGGTCGGGTCAGCGGCCGACACCGGGCTCAGGCCCACAGCTGCTGCAATGCAGGCGGCTGTGGTCAGGCCGGTGGTCAGCTTGGCGAACTGCAACACAATGTTGCTCCCTTGTCAGTTGTTCGGCGTCAGGGCAGGGCGTCAGGGCAGGGCGTCAGGGAAGGGCGTTGAGCAGTGGCAGCGGGCTGATCGCCGTGCCACCGGCCGGAGGGGCCACCGCAATCTGCGCGGTAGCCGCCGGCGCGGTCAACGGTGCGGCCGGAGTCGCTGCCGCGGAGTCAGCGATCTGGATCGGGAACGGCATGTTGGCCGGCGCCAGATTGGCCAGGCTGCCCGGAATCCCAAACTGATTGAGCAGTGGCAAGACGGTCTGGCCCAGACTCTGACCCGGGATCATCGGAGTGACAGCCTGGGCGGCCGGGACCGCAGCGGGGAGCGCACCGGGAAGCGCACCGGGCAGGGCGCCGGGCATATCGATCGGCGAGACCGGAAGCGTGGAGGCCGCTGGGCCGCCGATGATCGAGGAGGCGCCACTGAGCGCCGAGGCGGCGGTCTGCAGTACCGCGCCGACCCCGGCGGGGTTGGAAGCGAGTTGCTGAATCATGCCCAGTCCGGGCACGCCGGGCACGGCCGGCGGGATGATCGGGTCCGCAGCAGCGGACGGGCTGAGTGCGATTGCGGCGGCGCCGAGTCCGGCGGCTGCAATCGCGTTGGCGGCGAACAGCTTTGTGAAACGTGACATGAGATGCACTCCCTCGATTGCAGGTCCTTGATCCCGAAGGTAGCCCGTTACTGGAGTTGCTCAAGTGACACGTGTGGCGGTTATTCAACCGTTACTGGAGTGATGCGTTAACGAGGTCTGGGCCCTACTCACTAGAGTCGCCCCATGTCCAGGGCGGGGTCGCGCACCACCTTCGGGGTCGTGCTGACGCGGCTGGCACCGGTGCTGCTGGCGCTGAGCGTCGTGGTCCGGCTGGGCTGGACCTACCTGGTGCCCAATGGGGCGAACTTCGTGGATCTGCACGTCTATCTCGGCGGTGCCGCGGCCCTGGACGCTCCGGGGACGCTGTACTCCTACGTCTACGCCGACCAGACCCCTGACTTCCCGCTGCCGTTCACCTACCCGCCATTCGCGGCGCTGATGTTCTATCCGCTGAGCAAGCTGCCCTTCGCGGTGGTGGCTTTCGGATGGCAGATCGGCACCATCGCCGCGCTCTACGGGGTGGTCCGGCTGAGCCAGCGGCTGATATCGCCGGCCGCGGTGGCCGACGGCGGCCACCGTCGGGCGATGCTGTGGACCGCGCTCGGCATCTGGACCGAACCACTGCGCAGCACATTCGACTACGGCCAGGTCAATGTGATCCTCGTGCTGGCGGTGCTGTGGGCGGTCAGCAGCACGCGTTGGTGGTTGTCGGGTCTGCTGGTCGGTGTGGCGGCCGGAATCAAGCTCACCCCGGCGATCAGCGGACTGTACTTCCTGGGCGTGCGTCGCTGGGGCACAGCGGTTTTCGCTGCCGTGATATTCGCCGGCACGGTTGTATTTTCGTTGGCGGTGATCGGCCAGCAGGCCCGGTACTACTTCACCGATCTACTGGGTGACGCCAGCCGGGTCGGCCCGATCGGAACGTCCTTCAACCAGTCCTGGCGGGGCGGAATCTCGCGGATCCTGGGCCAGGATGCCGGCTACGGACCGCAGGTTTTGGCCGGGATCGCCGTGACGGCCGTTCTCGCGGCGTTGGCCTGGCGGGCGCTCGGTGCGACGTGGACGGGTAGCACCGATCGGGACCGGTTGGGTTCGCTGCTGGTGGTCGAGTTGTTCGGCCTGCTGATCTCGCCCATCTCCTGGACACATCACTGGATCTGGTTGGTGCCGTTGATGATCTGGCTTTTTGACGGACCATGGTGCAGTCGGCGCGGGTCGAGGGCACTTGGTTGGACATGGCTGCTGCTGACCGTGGTCGGAGTGCCGTGGCTGCTGAGCTTCGCCCAGCCGACCATCTGGCAGATTGACCGGCCGTGGTACCTGGCCTGGTCGGGTCTGGTCTATATCGTCGCCACGCTGGCCACCCTGGGGTGGATCGCGATCAGCGGTCGCCCAGCGAGCCGTTGATCTGTCGGGCCAAGGCCACATCCTTGTCGGTGATCCCACCCTCGGAGTGGGTGACCAGCGTCAAAGTAACTGTCCGCCAACGGATGTCGATATCGGGATGATGATCAGCACGCTCGGCCAGATCGGCGACCCGGCGTACCCCCTCGATCCCGTCCAGGAATGACCCGAAGGTCACCGATCGTCGCAATGCGCCGTCTGTGTGCTGCCAGCCCTCCAACGTCGCTACAGCGTCGGCTACTTCGGAATCAGTCAACACGGCCATACCCAACGGTATACCGTCACACGCCATGCAGGTCGTCGTCGCGGGAGCGCTGATCTCCGGCTCGACATTGCTGGTGGCTCAGCGGCAACGGCCGCCGGAGTTGGCCGGGTTGTGGGAACTGCCGGGCGGGAAGGTGGCGGCGGGGGAGACCGAGGCCGCTGCACTGGCCCGCGAACTGCGCGAGGAACTCGGTATCGACGTCGCCGTCGGTGATCGGGTCGGAGCCGACGTCCCACTCGGCGATGGTCTGGTTTTGCGTGCCTATGCGGTGGAACAGACCGGCGGCACCCTGCATCCGCATGACCACCGCGCACTGCGCTGGGTGAGTGACGCCGATCTCGACGCCCTGCCCTGGGTCCCGGCCGACCGCGCCTGGCTGCCGGCACTGCACCACCGGCTGACCGAACTCGGCTGACGGGTGCGTCTTCAACCGAGTCTGTCGCGTCAGTGCTGGCTCTTCGCCGCGGGTTCGGCGTTCTTCGCCATCGGATGTGCACCGCGTTTCGCCGTGGAGGTCGGCGCAGGTGCGAGCAATCTGCTGTGCTTCATCGGCTCGTGGTTTTTCACGACGGCGGCGTGGATGCAATTGAGACTCTCCGGAGAAGAAGGCACGCTCGGGTGGTATTCCGCGGCGGTGCAGTTCGGCGGCACCGTGCTGTTCAACGTCAGCACCGCGGCGGCGGTGTGGTTGCACTCGATACCGGAGCGACGACATCTGGTATGGACCCCGGACGTCTTCGGCTCGGTCGCCTTCCTGGTCAGCGGGGTGCTCGCGATCGGCGCACTGGGGGCGTCCTGCACCCGCCCGGACCGGCGAAACGCGTGGATCAACCTGGCCGGTTGTGTTGCCTTCGGGGTCTCAGCGCTGGCGGGGTTCGTCAAGCACTCCGGGGTCACCGAGGATCAGTGGCTGGCCAACTTCGGGACCTTCCTCGGAGCGCTGTGCTTCCTGGTCGCCGCCCTACTGGCGCTGCCGCGTTTTCGCAAACCGGCACCCACACTGAGACAATCACCGGTGTGACTAGCGCTGATACCCGGCATGACTTTCGAAACGTCGCCATCGTGGCGCACGTCGACCACGGTAAGACCACCCTGGTGGACGCCATGTTGCGGCAGTCGGGGGCGCTGAGCCACCGCGGCGATGACGCCGTCGAACGCCTGATGGACTCCGGGGATCTGGAGAAGGAAAAGGGCATCACGATCCTGGCGAAGAACACCGCCGTGCACCGCCATCACCCGGACGGCGGTATGACCGTGATCAACGTCATCGACACCCCGGGCCACGCCGACTTCGGTGGCGAGGTCGAACGCGGGCTGTCCATGGTCGACGGGGTGCTGTTGCTGGTCGACGCCTCCGAGGGGCCGCTGCCGCAGACTCGTTTCGTACTCCGCAAGGCGCTGGCCGCGCATCTGCCGGTGATCCTGGTGGTCAACAAGACCGACCGTCCCGACGCCCGCATCGAAGAGGTCGTCTCGGAGAGTCACGACCTGTTGCTCGACGTCGCCTCCGATCTTGACGCCGAGGCTCAGCAGGCCGCCGAACACGCGCTCGGACTGCCCACCCTGTTCGCCTCCGGTCGCGCCGGGGTGGCCAGCACCGTACAGCCGGCCAACGGTGAGAATCCGGAGGGCGAGAACCTCGACCCGCTGTTCGATGTGTTGCTCGAGCACATCCCGCCCCCGCAGGGGGACCCGAAGGCGCCGCTGCAGGCCCTGGTGACCAATCTCGACGCCTCGGCCTTCCTGGGCCGGCTGGCGCTCATCCGTATCTACAAGGGCAAGCTGCGCAAGGGTCAGCAGGTCGCCTGGATGCGCGAGGTCGATGGGCTTCCGGTCATCACCTCCGCCAAGATCACCGAACTCCTGGCCACCGTCGGCGTCGAGCGCAATCCGACCGACGAGGCCGTCGCCGGGGACATCGTCGCCGTTGCCGGTATGCCGGAGATCATGATCGGTGACACCCTGGCCGACCCCGACCACGCGCACGCCCTGCCGCGCATCACCGTCGATGAGCCGGCCATCTCGGTGACGATCGGCACCAACAGCTCGCCGCTGGCCGGCAAGGTTTCCGGGCACAAGCTGACCGCCCGCATGGTGAAATCGCGGCTGGACACCGAACTGGTCGGCAACGTCTCGATCAAGGTCGTCGATATCGGCCGCCCCGACGCCTGGGAGGTGCAGGGCCGCGGCGAGCTGGCGTTGGCCGTCCTGGTCGAGCAGATGCGCCGGGAGGGTTTCGAGCTGACCGTCGGCAAGCCGCAGGTGGTCACCCGCACCATCGACGGCAAGCGGCACGAGCCGTTCGAGGCGATGACCATCGACTGCCCGGAAGAGTTCGTCGGCGCGGTCACACAGCTGATGGCCGCGCGCAAGGGCCGGATGGAGGAGATGGCCAACCACGCGGCCGGTTGGGTCCGGATGGACTTCATCGTGCCCAGCCGCGGGCTCATCGGGTTCCGCACCGACTTCCTGACGCTGACCCGTGGCACCGGTATCGCCAACGCGGTGTTCGACGGGTATCGGCCATGGGCCGGGGAGATCCGTGCCCGGCACACCGGTTCGCTGGTGAGTGACCGCAGCGGTTCGGTGACCCCGTTCGCCATGATCCAGTTGGCCGACCGCGGCCAGTTCTTCGTCGAACCCGGCGATGAGACCTACGAGGGTCACGTCGTCGGCATCAATCCGCGCGCCGAGGACCTCGACGTCAACGTCACCCGGGAGAAGAAGCTGACCAATATGCGTTCCTCGACGGCCGACGTGATGGAGACGCTGGCCCGTCCGCTGGAGCTCGGCCTGGAACAGGCCATGGAGTTCTGCGCCGAGGACGAATGCGTCGAGGTCACACCGGAGATCGTGCGGGTGCGCAAAGCCGAGCTGGACGCCACCACCCGCGGCCGCAACCGGTCGCGGGCGAAGGCGCAGAAGGCGTAACCGGGTAATCCCGGTGCAGGTCGATACCCTGAAGGACGTGCCAGTACGACCGCGCAGGCTGCCAACCGCAGGCGCGCTACTGTTCGTGGTCCTGCTGGCCGCGTGCACCGTTGATCCGCCGCCGGCGCCGCAGAGCACGGCAACGGCGCAACCCGCCGCACCGGCGCCGAAAGCGGCGCAGATCATCATGGCGATCGACTCGATCGGCGCGGGCTTCAACCCGCACCTGCTGTCGGATCAGTCGCCGGTCAACGCGGCCATCAGTTCGCTGGTGTTCCCCAGTTCCTTCCGGCCGGTTCCAGATCCGGCGACCGCGACCGGGTCACGCTGGGAGATGGACCCGACGCTGCTGGTTTCCGCCGATGTCACCGGCGTCAGCCCGTTCACGGTGACCTACAAGATCCGCCCCGAGGCGGCCTGGACCGACAACGCCCCGATCGCCGCCGACGACTTCTGGTATCTGTGGCGTCAGATGGTCAGCCAACCCGGTGTGACCGATCCGGCCGGCTATGACCTGATCACCGGCGTCCAGTCGGTCGACGGTGGCAAGACGGCCGTGGTGACTTTCTCTCAGCCCTATCCCGCGTGGCGGGAGTTGTTCAACGATCTGCTGCCCGCCCACATCGTCAAGGATGTCCCGGGTGGTTTCGGGGCAGGTCTGGCCAAGGCTATGCAGGTCACCGGTGGACAGTTCCGGGTGGACACGATCGACCCGCAGCGCGATGAGATTCTGCTGGCCCGCAACGACCGGTTCTGGGGGGTGCCGGCTAAACCGGACCAGATCCTGTTCCGGCGTGCCGGGGTGCCGGCCGCGCTGGCCGACTCGATCCGCAACGGTGACACCCAGGTTGCCCAGGTACACGGCGGGGCTGCCGCCTTCGCTCAGCTGTCGGCGATACCTGATGTGCGCACTGCCCGCATCGTCACGCCGCGGACCATGCAGTTGATCCTTCGTGCCCAGGAACCCAAGTTGGCCGATCCCGTTGTGCGCAAGGCGATCCTGGGACTTCTCGACGTTGATCTGCTGGCCGCTGTCGGGACCGGCAGTGACAATTCCGTCACGCTGGACCGGGCGCTAGTACGCTCACCGAGCGATCCGGGCTACCTGCCCACCGCCCCGCCGACGGTAGGCAAGGACGGCGCGTTGGCACTGTTGGCCAAAGCCGGTTATCAAGTCGACGGCAGCGCGGGGGAGTCTCCGGTTCCGCCGCCGCCGGCCGGTCCCGGTGTGAGCGGTCCGCTTCGGCCGGCGACCACCCGCGGACGGATCAGCAAGGACGGCGAGACACTGGCTCTGGTGATCGGTGCTGCCGCCAATGACCCCACCTCGGTAGCTGTGGCCAACACCGCGGCCGACCAGTTGCGCAGTGTCGGTATCGCCGCGACTGTGCTGCCCCTGGACCCACCGGTGCTGTACGGCACGGCACTGGTCAACAACCGTGTCGATGCGATCGTCGGCTGGCATGCCGCGGGTGGTGACCTTGCGACGGCGTTGGCGTCGCGGTTCGGCTGCCCGGCCCTTGAGGCCTCACCGGTGCCCACCGTGCCGGCTGCCACGGGACGGCGTCCACTGCCGTCTGCTCCCGCATCGTCGACGACGCGTCCGGTGCCCAACAGCCCGGATGCCGCACCACTGGTGCGTGCGCCATCCAACCTGACCGGAATCTGCGACCGCAGTATTCAGTCGAAAATAGATGGTGCACTGGATGGTTCGCTCAACGTCAGCGATGTGATCGCAGCCGTCGAGCCTCGGTTATGGGCGATGGCGACGGTGTTGCCGATCATGCAGGACACCACGATCGTTGCCGCCGGGCCCAGCGTCGGTGACGTCAGCCTGTCCGGGGCGGTGCAGGTCGGAATCGTCGGTGATGCCGGCACCTGGTCGAAGGACGGCGGCTAGTCGGCTGACGTTCGCCGCGGCTGTTGCCGGCCGGCGGTTGGCGGAGTGCGCGGCCCCGGACCCGAGGTGTCTGGATCGTCTCGATGGTCGATCGATACTCACCGCCGTTGGAGTCGGTAGGGTGACGCCGACGATCGTCGACGTAGGCAGGGAGGGACTATGCCCGCTGTCCGGCGGCTGCTGTTCGTGCACGCCCATCCCGATGACGAGACCATCAACAACGGGGTGACCATCGCCCGGTATGTCGCCGCTGGCGCCGAGGTCACCGTCATCACCTGCACCCTCGGGGAGGAGGGTGAGGTGATCGGCGATCGCTGGGCCGGGCTCGGGGTGGATCACGCCGATCAGTTGGGTGGCTATCGGATCGGGGAGCTGACTGCTGCTCTGCGTGCGCTTGGTGTACGCGATCCGCGATTCCTGGGCGGCGCCGGCCGCTGGCGCGATTCGGGGATGCCCGGAACGCCGCGACGCGCGACGACAGCATTCGCCGACGCTGACTTCGACGTGTTGGTTGCCCAGCTCGCCGACGAGATCGCAGAGTTGCGGCCGCATGTGGTGGTGACCTACGACCCCGACGGCGGCTACGGACATCCCGATCACATCCAGGCCCACCGGGTCACCACGGCTGCGATCGCCGCGGCAGCGGGGCGCTGGGCCGTGCCCAAGTTCTATTGGACCGTCACGGCCGCCACCGCATTCCGTGCCGGCATCAACGCGCTGGACTCCGCCGATGTGCGACCTGACTGGATCCGGTTGCCGGCGGACGCCAGCTTCGGATTCCGGGACGACCAGATCACCGCTGTCGTCGACGGGTCCGAACACCTGCCGGCGAAAGTCGCCGCCATGACAGCGCATCAGACCCAGGTGTCAGTCGGCCCGACCGGGCGTGCGTTCACGCTGTCCAACAATTTGATACTTCCCACGCTGGCCTCCGAACACTATGTGCTGGTGTCGGGGCGGCCCGGCGAGATCGATGAAAAGGGTTGGGAGAACGACCTTTTCGCCGGACTGGAGTTCGGTTCGGAATGACGGTCGGGGATCGTGCTCGACAACATTCTGATTGGGTTTCCGGCCTCGTGCTGACACTGCTGGCTATTGACGGTGTTCTGTCGGCTATTGCCGGCGCCCTACTGCTCCCGCTGTATGTGGGGCGGATCCCGGTCCCCGTCAGCGCCGTGTTGAGCGGACTGCTCAATGCCGCTTTGGTCTGGGCGGCCGGCCACTGGACGGACTCGAAAGGATTGGCCGCCCTACCACTGTGGACCTGGCTGGCGACCTTCGCGGTTTTCAGCCTCGGCGGTCCCGGGGGCGACGTGGTGTTCGGTGGCCACGGCGTGATGGCCTACTCGGCGCCGATCTTCCTGTTACTCGGCGCCCTTCCGGCTGCCTATCTGCTCCGTCGGGACTTCTGACCCGTCAGCCCGCTAGGCGGCTCGGCGAGACTTGCTCGCGGAAGCCTTGTTGGTCGCCGGAGCGTCGGTTCCGGCGGTAGCCGCCGGTGCTGCGGCCCGCGGAGCCCGGGCGCCGACCTGGGCGGCGTCACGACGGGAGCGGGGCGCGGCGGTCGCCGTCGTCGCGGCTTCAGCCGGAGCCTCGGCGACGGCCGGTGTGTCAGCCGGAGTTTCGGCGACGGCCGGTGTGTCAGCCGGAGCCTCGGCCTCAGCGGCAGCGGTCGCGACGTGCCCGGCCGCGCGGACCGTCACGGCGCGGACGGCCGCCGGTGCACTCAGCGCGGCGCCCGGGAGCGGCGGGAACGGCGGCAGCGGCGGCAGTGGCACCAGGCTGCCGATCCAGGCGATGGCGTATTCGATGAAGTTTTGGACCGCGGTCTGCACTCCCAGTGTCACGGTCGGGCCGATCGCGGTGAAGTTGCCGTCGAGCAGATAGGCAAAGCTGTACACCAGGCTCTCCACCACCGGCTGGGCGGTGAAGTACGCAAGGTCGACGGCCGGAGCGATCCACCAGAGGCCGGGCACGAAGCTCAGCGCATAGTCGGCCAGCTCGAAGCCGTAGGCGACCCAGGGCTGGATCGCGGTGTAGGCGGCGATGATCACATCGCCGCCTGCGGTGAGCTGGACCTCCGGGGAAACGACGCGCAGCGCCGGCAGCGATGCCGTGGCAGGCTGCGATGCGGTCACCGGGGTCAGCGCCGCGGCGCCGACCATCGCCGCGCTCACGCCTGCGATCAGAAACGAACGTGCTGACAATCCGGCGGACTGGCTCATTGCACACCTCATAGTTTGCTGGGGCAGTGCGGCGAGTGTACGTCGGAAACTGAGAAATTCACAGTTCCGCTGAGGGCGCCGAGCTACCGGAAAGCCGGGCTCGGGGCTCAGGTATACCGTGATGACCATGTCGTCCGCTGCGCTCCGCCGAGTTCTGCGGCGGGCCCGCGATGGTGTGGCTCTCAACGCGGCCGAGGCGGCGATAGCGATGGCCGCCCGGGGGGAGGACCTCGCTGACCTGTGCGCCAGTGCTGCACGGGTGCGGGACGCCGGACTGCGGTCCGCCGGGCGGACCGGGTCCGGGGGCGGGCTCCCGGTGTCCTACTCGCGCAAAGTCTTCATTCCGATGACCCACCTGTGTCGCGACACCTGCCACTACTGCACGTTCGTGACGGTGCCGGGGAAGTTGCGCGCTGAGGGCCGGGGTTTCTACCTGGAGCCTGAGGAGATCCTCGACATCGCCCGGCGGGGCGCCGGAATGGGTTGCAAAGAGGCGCTTTTCACCCTCGGCGACCGTCCGGAGGCCCGCTGGCCGGAGGCGCGCCAGTGGCTCGACGAGCGGGGGTACGACTCGACGCTGGCGTATCTGCGAGCTATGGCGATCCGGGTGCTGGAGGAGACCGGACTGCTTCCCCATCTCAATCCCGGAGTCATGAGCTGGACTGAGCTCTCGGGTCTGAAACCCGTTGCGCCGTCGATGGGAATGATGCTCGAGACCACCTCCCGGCGGTTGTTCGAGACAAAGGGGCTTGCTCACTACGGCAGTCCCGACAAAGACCCCGCGGTACGCCTGCGCACGCTCACCGACGCCGGACGGCTGTCCATCCCGTTCACCACCGGGCTGCTGATCGGCATCGGCGAGACGCTGGACGAGCGGGCTGACACCGTCCATGCGATCCGGCAGGTTCACAAGGAATTCGGTCACATCCAGGAAGTGATCGTGCAGAACTTCCGCGCCAAGGACCGCACCGCGATGGCCGGTGTTCCGGATGCCGATTTCGATGACTTCGTCGCGACCGTCGCCGTGACGCGTTTGGTTCTCGGACCCGACATGCGCGTGCAGGCTCCACCCAATCTGGTCTCGAGGGCCGAGTGTCTGGCGCTGGTCGGTGCCGGTGTCGACGACTGGGGTGGGGTCTCCCCGCTGACCCCCGATTACGTCAACCCCGAACGACCCTGGCCGGCACTGGACGAACTCGCCGCGGTGACGGCCGAGGCCGGATACGAACTGGTGCAACGGCTGACGGTGCAGCCCAAGTACATCCAGGCCGCTGCGGCGTGGATCGATCCCAGGGTGGCAGCCCACGTCTGGGCGCTCGCGGATCCGGACACCGGCTATGCGCTCGATGTCAATCCGGTCGGCCGACCCTGGCAGGAGCCCGACGAGGCCGCCGGATCACTCGGCCGGGTCGACCTGAACACCGCCATCGACGAGGAGGGACGACGTTCGGTCACCCGAAGCGATCTGGAGAGTGCCTTCGGTGACTGGGAGTCCATTCGCGACCGGGTCGGTGAACTGGCGGCAAGGGCACCGGAACGGATCGATACCGATGTGGCGGCCGCCCTTCGCTCGGCTGAACGCGATCCGGCCGGCTGTAGCGACGCGGAGTATCTCGCCTTGGCAGGAGCTGACGGCGCCGCACTGGATGCGGTTGCGGCTCTTGCGGATTCGCTCCGCAGAGACGCCGTCGGCGATGACGTCACCTTCGTGGTGAACCGCAATATCAACTTCACCAACATCTGCTACACCGGATGCCGGTTCTGTGCGTTCGCCCAGCGCAAGGGTGATGCGGACGCGTTCTCGCTGTCCGCCCGGGATGTGGCCGACCGCGCCTGGGAGGCCCACGTCGCCGGCGCGACGGAGGTCTGCATGCAGGGTGGGATCGACCCGGAACTGCCGGTAACCGCGTACGGCGATCTGGTTCGCGCGGTCAAGGAGCGGGTTCCGTCGATGCACGTTCACGCGTTCTCGCCGATGGAGATCGCCAACGGCGTGACCAAGAGTGGCATGGGGATTCGCGAGTGGTTGCTTCTCTTGCGGGAAGCGGGACTGGACACCATCCCGGGAACCGCCGCGGAGATACTCGACGACGAGGTGCGATGGGTCCTCACCAAGGGCAAGCTGCCCACCTCGCTGTGGGTTGAGATCGTCAGCACCGCCCATGAGGTGGGACTGCGGTCGAGTTCGACGATGATGTACGGCCACGTGGACACACCCGCGCACTGGGTGGCGCATCTCAACGTCCTACGCGGAATTCAGGACCGCACAGGTGGATTCACCGAATTCGTACCGCTGCCGTTCGTGCACCAGTCCTCCCCGCTGTATCTGGCGGGTGCGGCCCGTCCGGGCCCTACCCACCGCGATAATCGCGCGGTTCACGCGCTGGCCCGGATCATGCTGCATCGGCGCATCTCGAATATCCAGACCAGCTGGGTCAAGCTCGGCGCCGAGCGCACCCAGGTGATGCTCAACGGTGGCGCGAATGATCTCGGCGGAACCCTGATGGAGGAGACCATCTCCAGGATGGCGGGCTCGGAGTTCGGATCGTCCAAGACCGTCGCCGAGCTGGTGGCGATTGCCGAGGGGATCGGCCGTCCGGCCCGCCAACGCACCACCACCTACGCCACCCGCGCCGCGTGAGTCGGGATTCGCGGCACGTCGCGGGTGGTTTTTCCCTCCGATGGACGCCGAGGTGACCGAACCGCGGAGTCCGATCAAGTAGCGTGGTGGGCTCGGGACGGCACCACGCCCTAGTATCAGCGGCGGGAACCGGCCGTAGGGCACACTGATTGCTCCGGTCGCCCGCGGACCACAGATATACGACGAGGACATCAAGGAGAACCTCCGTGACGTACACGATCACCGAAGCTTGCGTCGACATCAAAGACAAGGCGTGCATCGAGGAGTGTCCCGTCGACTGCATCTATGAGGGTGCGCGGATGCTCTACATCCACCCCGACGAGTGCGTGGACTGCGGTGCCTGCGAGCCGGTGTGTCCGGTCGAGGCCATCTACTACGAGGACGACGTTCCGGAGCAGTCGGCGCAGTACACCGCGATCAACGCGGATTTCTTCGCTGAACTCGGCTCGCCGGGCGGGGCTTCCAAGGTCGGACTGACGGAGAACGATCCGCAGGTGGTCAAGGACCTGCCGCCCAAGGGCGAGGACGACTGACGCCGCACACTTCGGCCTCGTCGCGGGCGCGCGGTGCCCGCGGGCTGCTGCGGGTCTCGCAGTCGCTGCCGGTGTTCCCCTGGGACACCCTGGTGGAGGTCTCCGCCGTCGCGCGTGCGCACCCGGACGGCATCGTGGACCTCTCGGTGGGCACACCGGTCGATCCGGTGGCACCCGTCATCCGAGCGGCCCTTGCGGAGGCATCCGCGGTCCCGGGATATCCCTGGACCGCCGGTACTCCGGAACTTCGGGCGTCCGCGGTGGCGGCGCTTGCCCGCCGCTACGGAATCACCGGTCTGGCCGAACACGCCGTATTGCCGGTGATCGGCACGAAGGAACTCATCGCCTGGCTGCCGACCCTGATGGGTCTGGGCGCCGACGATTCGGTGGTGATCCCGGAATTGGCCTACCCGACCTATGAGGTCGGCGCGCGGCTGGCCGGTGCGCAGGTGATCGCGGCGGACTCACTGACCCAACTCGGGCCGCGCATTCCGGCGATCATCTACCTCAACTCGCCGAGTAATCCGACCGGCCGTGTGCTCGGCACCGACCACCTGCGCAAGGTGGTCGAGTGGGCGCGAGAGCGCGGGTCACTGGTGGTCTCCGATGAGTGCTATCTGGGCCTGGGCTGGGATGAGCAGCCGTATTCGGTGCTGCACCCATCGGTGTGCGGCGGAGACCACACCGGACTGCTGGCCGTGCACTCACTGTCCAAGAGTTCATCGCTGGCGGGTTACCGGTCGGGTTTCGTCGCCGGTGACGCCGGGGTGGTGGCTGAACTGCTCGCCGTGCGCAAACACGCCGGGATGATGGTGCCCGGCCCAGTGCAGGCCGCGATGGTGGCCGCACTGGACGACGATGAACACGCGATCGCCCAGCGGGACCGGTATGCGCGCCGCCGGACGGTGTTGCTGGATGCCTTCAGGGGTGCCGGGTTCACCGTGGAGTACTCCGATGCCGGGTTGTACCTGTGGGCCACCCGTGGGGAGCCGTGCCGGGCGACGGTGGCCTGGCTCGCCGAGCGCGGAATCCTGGTTGCGCCCGGTGAGTTCTACGGGCCGGCCGGGGCGAGCCATATCCGGGTGGCGATGACCGCCACCGATGAGCGGATTGCGGCCGCCGCCCAGCGTTTGGCGTCCTGACCTACTTCATGTCCGCGAAGTAGCTGCGGCTAATCCATGTCCGCGAAGTGGCTCGGGCTACTTCATGTCCCATGGTTCGCCGTAGGTGGTGACGCTGTCACCGGACTTGGAGATCAGCCGGGCGAAGGGCCGCAGCAGCACACCACCGGCGGCACCGGTCACGGTGCCGTGGGCATTGGACACCGCCACCGACCCCGCCGCGCCCTCGACATCCACCGAGAACGTCGCAACCTCCTGAATACCGGGGCCGTTACC
>NZ_JBPCSX010000014.1:0-5121 GCF_051006775.1 Mycobacterium sp. | reverse complement strand
GTCAGGGCGGGATGAACCTGTATAGCATGGGCCTGGACATGGATGCGATCCTGCCAAGGCTCACCCGGGTGCAGGCCACCATCCTGGTCACCCTGCTGGCCACGGTCCTGGTCTTCCTCGGCAAGTTCGTCTGGGAGGCAGACGTCGCGGTTACGGCATTCGTAGTGATCCTCACCTCGCTGGCCTCGCCCTGGGCGGCCATCACGCTGATCGGCTTCTGGCGTACCCGAGGCCGTTTCGATCAGACCGATTTGCAGGTCTTCAATGAACGCCGCACCGGAGGTCGGTACTGGTATGCGCACGGATGGAACCCGGCTGCTGTGCTTGGGTGGCTGGCGGGCAGTGTCATCGGAATCATGTCGAACGCCACAGACGCCTTCACCGGCCCGATAGCCGAGGCAATCGGAGGGGTCGACGCGAGCTTTCTGACCTCGACGGTGACTGCCGGAGTGGTCTATTCGATCCTGGTCGGGCTGCGTCCGCAGTGGCTCCACCATGCCGAGCCCAGGTAAAGAGAGGGCGCTGTTGTGAGCGAGAGCGAACCGCTACTGGCTTCCCTGCGGGTACTGGACCTCGGCGACGGCGAGTCCGATGCGGTCACCAGACTGATCGCCGATCTGGGCGCGGACATCATCAAGGTCGAATCGCCGGGCGGCAATTCCGGGCGCGCCGAGCTACCGACGCTGGACGGGGTGAGCATTCCGTTCGCGTTGCATAACGCCAACAAGCGGGCCGTCGTGCTCGATCCCGATGTGGCTGCCGATAGGCAGAGGTTGATCGATCTGGCCGCCGACGCCGATATCGTCTTCGACAGCGGACTGCCAGGTTGCGCGGCAGCGTACGGCACCTCCTGCGAAGAACTGGCCGACCGGTTTGATCACCTGGTCACGATGCTGGTGAGCGATTTCGGCAGCACCGGGCCGTATACATCCTGGCGTGCAACTGATCCGGTGCTGTACGCGATGGGTACTGCATTGTCGCGGTCCGGCCCGGCGTCGGGCACCCCGGTGCTCCCTCCCGGGGGCATCGCTTCGGCAACAGCGGCGGTTCAGGCCGCATGGGCGGTTCTGGCGGCGTATTTCAACCGGCTGCGTTGCGGCACAGGAGATTACATCGATTTCTCCCGATTCGATGCCGTGGTAACGGCACTGGATCCACCGTTCGGCACCCAAGGCCAGGCGGCGACCGCCCGCAAAGCCGGCGAGCGCTGGCGGGGCAGGCCGCGCAACCAGGACCTCTACCCGATCTTCACGTGCGCGGACGGTTTCGTCCGGATCTGTGTGATGGCACCCCGGCAGTGGCATGGCCTGCGTGCCTGGATCGGTGAGCCCGAACAGTTCCAGGATCCGCGCTTCGACACGCTGGCCGCGCGCGCCCAGGCATTCGACGAACTCGGCGCGCTCATCGCTGCGAGGTTCGCTGACCGGACTCGGGAGGAGTTGGTGGCCGAGGGACAGAGTCACGGGGTGCCGATCGCGGCGGTGCTGACACCGCCGGAGGCGCTGCAGTCGGATCACCTGCTAGCGGTAGGCGCACTTGCGGACGCTGAAATAGCGCCGGGGGTATCGGCCCGGGTTCCGGTCGGCTACTGGACGGTGGACGGTGGCCGCGCCGGTTTCCGCTCCGGTGCCCCTACGGTCGGACACGATCAACCCGTCTGGCGCGCACAGCGATTCGCACCCGAACCGGTCGGAGCCGTCGGCGGTCTGCCGCTGGACGGTATCCGGGTGATCGACATGGGCGTCATCGTCGCGGGCGGCGAATTGAGCAGACTGTTCGGCGATCTGGGTGCTGAAGTCATCAAGGTCGAGAGCGCCGCTTACCCGGACGGCCTGCGGCAGAAGCGCGAGAACCAGGCGATCGGCGACTCTTTCGCCCGCGCCCACCGCAACCATTTGGGATTCGGGCTGGATCTTCGCAGCCCGGCTGGGGCCGGGGTTTTCGCGCAACTGGTCGGCGTATCGGATGCGATCTTCGCGAACTTCAAACCGGGCACCCTGCGCTCGCTCGGTTTCGGCTACGACCGGCTCCGCGAGATGAATTCCGGCATCGTGTTGGCGGAGAGCAGCGCTTTCGGTGACGTCGGTCCGTGGAGTACCCGGATGGGTTACGGGCCGCTGGTCCGGGCCACCACCGGTGTCACCAGCCTGTGGACCTCCGATCAGGCCGACTCGGCCGCGCGCCATCCGTTCTATGACGCGACGACGATCTTCCCGGATCACGTGGTGGGGCGCATCACGGCGATCGGCGCATTGGCCGCCCTGATCCGCCGCCGCCGGCGCGGCACCGGCGCCCGGATCCACGTCTCGCAGGCTGAGGCCGGTATCAACCAGCTCGACACCCGGTTTGTCGTGCTGGCCGCCGAAGCGGATCAGGCACACGTGATCGAAGACCCCACCGTCAACCTGGTGTTGCCGTGCATTGGAGATGACGAATGGTGCGTGGTGTCGATCGGCTCAGAGGCCGATCGCCGCGCAATCGCGGCGGTTACCGGCGATGTGGCACTTGGCGATTGGGCGGTCCGGCACACGCCGCAGCAGGTGGCCCAACAGCTGCAGGCTGCAGGGGTGGCGGCCGGACCGATGTACCGCAGTGATGAGGTTTATGACCACCCGCAGCTCCGGTGGCGAAAAGTTCTGGTGGACATGGCTCATCCGCTCCTCGAGGGTCCGCTGACCGCTGAGACCGGCCCGGCGCCGTTCCGGAACATCCCGCCGTCTCCGCAGCGGCCGGCACCGCTTCCGGGAGCCGATACCCGGCGTATCTGTTCCGACATCCTGGGCATGATGCCCGCAGAGATCGACACACTGATCACCGACGGAGTGCTGTTCGCCGCGCGGGATTGATGAAGGAGTTGTGCCATGAGGACCACATCGGACGCAAGGCTGTTCATCGGCGGCGATTTCCGCGCCGCTGCGGACTGCGAACCCGTGCTGGAGGCTGCGACCGGGGAACTGCTCGGTGACGGTGCCAGCGCCACCAAGGCCGATATCGATGCGGCCGTTGCCGCGGCACGGGCTGCGCTGCCGCACTGGCGGTCGGCATCGCCGGATCACCGGGCGCACGCGCTGACGGCGTTCGCCGCGGCGCTGCACCGTCGAGCGGCAAGCACCAGTGAACTGGTGACCCGCGAGAACGGGATGCCGATGGCGCTGTCGGGAGGCGCCAACGGTCTCTTCCCGGCCGCCTTGCTGGGCTACTACGCGAAGCTGATCACCCGCACGCCGATCGAGGAGGTGCGGCCCAGCGCCATCGGCCACACCATCGTCCGCCGCGAGGCGGTCGGTGTCGTGGCCGCGATCGTTCCGTGGAACTATCCGCAGGCTCTGGCGGCCTTCAAACTCGCCCCGGCGTTGGCCGCCGGGTGCACGGTGGTGCTCAAGGCTTCGCCCGAGACCGCCTTGGACGCTTTGGTTTTCGGCGAGGCCGCTCAGGAGGCCGGGCTGCCGGCCGGGGTGCTGAATGTGGTGCCGGGTGGTGCCGAGGCCGGGGCGCACCTGGTGTCGCACCCCGGTGTGGACAAGGTCAGCTTCACCGGATCGACGTCGGTAGGCCGGATCATCGGCGAGGCCTGCGGCCGTCTGCTGCGCCCGGTCACCCTGGAACTCGGCGGCAAGTCCGCGGCGATCATCCTCGATGACGCCGATCTCGACGCAACCATGAAGGGTCTGAAGGCGGTTTCCTTCATCAACAACGGGCAGACCTGCTTCCTGGGCTCGCGCATCCTGGCTCCGCAGGCCCGCTACGGCGAGGTTGTCGAGGCACTGGCAGGTCTGGTCGCAGGTCTCAATGTCGGCGACCCGTTGGACACCGCCACCGATATCGGACCGGTGGTCAGCGCCCGCCAGCGCGAGCGTGTCCTGGACTACATCGAGACCGGAAAGATCAGCGGAGCGAAACTCATCGCCGGCGGCGGTGTTCCGGCCGATCAGCCCCGCGGCTGGTTCGTCTCAC
The DNA here is from genome assembly GCF_051006775.1 of Mycobacterium sp. Lineage (GTDB taxonomy): Bacteria > Actinomycetota > Actinomycetes > Mycobacteriales > Mycobacteriaceae > Mycobacterium. The sequence continues at coordinate 1,167 of NZ_JBPCSX010000014.1, read as the reverse complement.
CGACGGTGTTCGCCGACGTGGACAACTCAGACCGCATCGCCCAGGATGAGATCTTCGGGCCGGTGCTCGCGGTGATCCCCTACGACGGTGACGAGCAGGCCATCACGCTGGCTAACGACAGCGAGTTCGGACTGGCCGGCACGGTGTGGTCGACCGATGCCGACCGGGCGACCGAGGTCGCCCGCGAGATGCGAACCGGCACCGTCGGCGTCAACGACTATCAGCTCGACATCGGAGCACCGTTCGGAGGGGTCAAGGCCAGTGGCATCGGCCGCGAACTCGGTCCCGAGGGTCTCGATGAGTTCTTCGAACTGAAGTCGATCTACCGGGTCGGCCCGGCCGGTTAGTCGCGGGCGAACGCGGCGGCAGCCTCCCGTTCCAGGTCCAGGTACACCTCATCGCCGACGTCCACGCCGACGCCCAGGATCTCTCCGCCGGTGAATGGGAAGCCCGGCGGATAGGACCGGCTCACCGGGTCGGCGCTGTCGAATCCGACACACAAGCCGTCACCGGACAGGGTGAACTTGCCGACCTGGGCCCGCATCGGCCCCTCGGCCACCACCTGGTCGTCGACATAGAGCCTGGCGGTACCGGTCGATTCGCCGTGCTCTCCGGCACCCTCGCGGATGAACTCCACACCGAGGGTGTGGTTTCCGGGCGTCAACCTCTCGGAGGTGAATGTCTGTTCGGGCTTGATGCCGAGGAAGTTGTAGACGTAGTTCAGTCTGGAGTCCTTGATGAACAGCGTGTGCCCGCCGAACCGGGAGCCGTGGGCGAAGATCACGCCTTCGGTCTCCGGCGTCACCCGCACGTCGGCGAGGATCTTGTAGGACCGGCCGCGCACGTTGACCGCCGCGCCCTCCGGAACCGGCGCAGTGTCGGGGTAGTAGATGTACCGGCTGCGCGGCGGCTCGGCCTGCGGCCGGGCATTGCCGAGCTGTTCAACGGCAGTTCGATCATCAAGGGGCAGAACGAAGTTCGCTTCGGCCTCCGCGAACCAGACGTCGATGAGTTCCTGGAGCTTCTCCGGGTGTTCGGCGGCGAGATTCTTCGACTCGGCGCGGTCGACATCTACGTGGAAGAGCTCCCACTGGTCCTGGTCGAAGTGGCCCTTGCCGCTGATCGGCGCGTGCAGGGCCGAGGCCTTCCAGCCGTCCTGCCACAGAC
>NZ_JBPCSX010000013.1:0-5619 GCF_051006775.1 Mycobacterium sp. | reverse complement strand
AGTCACTGGCGGCCGATACCCACGAGCACGCCGTCACCGAACACTCGACGGCCGCGCTCAGCGACGACGAACTGCGCGAGTTGCGCAACAGCCTGGCCAAACTCGTCGCGTGATCGGCATCGGTGGGCGGTGACTGAGCACCACCGCACCACCCCGTCCCCGATCTCCGACTCGACGTCGAACACCACTGTGATGACCGCCTGCCGGCCCTGACCGGCCGCTGTCAGCAGAACCCGAACCCTTGATCATCAACCCTTTCGGAAGGAACCCATGCTCTTCTCACTCCGCCCTCCGCTGATCGCACGGCCTGCCGCACTCGTCGGGGCGGGCGCTATCGCCCTCGCCCCGCTCGCGGCGCATTACAGCTCGTCGCCCGCGCTGCAGATTCCCACCCTGGAGATGCCCTTGGCTCTCAGCGCTGCCAGCTTCGACCAACCCGTGGTCGAAGCCCTGGGAACCCTGAACCTGATCAACAGCGACCTGTTCAGCAGCAACCAGGATTGTTCGGCCTGCGAAATAAACGGCGGTCCGCTTACCTACCAGGGCCTGCTGCCTCAGTTCATCAGCGGTGCGCTGCCGATCATCCGCCAGCTGGGCTACAACGCCGCCGGATACATCGTCAACTCGATCGAACAACTCTTCACCGGTCCCGACTCCACCACGGTGACTCTCGCCCATGCCGCGTGGACGTTCCTGCCGACGGCCGCAAGCTCAGGGCTCGGGCCGGCGCTTTCCGGCCTGGGTGTCGCGATCAACCAGGCGGGGCACACTGCACTCGCGGCCGGCCAGTACGTGCTGGACCGGGTGGTCGCCAACCTCACCGCGACAGCCAAGAGTCTGGTCGGATTCCTACCCGGGGCCATCACCGACGAAATCGGCATCGTCACGGCGCTGCTTGCCGCGACGGCCAACGTCGGCCAGCAGTTCATCGCCGGACTCTCCCACCCCGGGTCGGGAGAGTCGTGGAACGCTCTGGTCTCCGGATTACTGGGGCCGGTGGCGTCTAACGGACTGCCCAGCATCCCAGGCGCGGTGGGGGCACTCACCGTCGGCCAAGGCCTCAACGACACACTCACCGCAGACCGCTACGTTCCGAGCATCCGGATACTGGTTCAGAATGTGGTCGACCAGCACGTCTTGGACCTCAACGGTGGCACCAGCCCGCACCCACTCCCAGTTGCGTCGACGGCCGTGGAGATCGCCGTGACGGCGCCGGGGGCTGCAACCTACCGACCGACGCACCCGGCGGTGACCTCGTCAGCGGTCGCGGCAAGAGCGCCGAAGTCCGCTGCGGAAAGAACAGGACACAGTGATGCCGGTTTAAGTCCCGCGCTCAAGACGCGGACCGGCGGCTTGCTCTCTTCAGAAACAAGATGAGAAAGGTGTCGATCGCGGACTGGGTGCGTGTGAACCCACACTCGAGCGAACCTGCCCGGACCGCTCCACCTGCTGACGCGATTGCGGGGAACTCCATCAACCCCCTGCAATCGGGTTGAGACCTCTTCCCAAGCTGAATACGCGGGTTGGATTCCCGTCATCGGATCCATGTCCTCCCCGAGCACCCCGATGTTGCGCAGCCTTGAGCCCCCCATTACAGTCGAAGTAAGTTAGGGTAGCCAAACTTTATTTCAACTGCTGGGAGGGCCCGATGTCAGATGTCTCCGCCCAACTGCTGGGCAGCGCGCTGATCGGTCTGCGGGAAGGTCTCGAAGCGAGCATCGTCGTGATGATCCTGGTCGCTTTCCTGGTCAAGTCTGACCGCCGCGACGCCCTGAAGTGGGTCTGGCTCGGAGTCGCCGGCGCACTCGCGATGACGGTCGGAATCTTTTTGGGCATCCGCTACGGCGCCTACAGCATCCGCGACCTCACCGCCGAGGCGATCGCGGGCATCGCATCACTGGTCGCGGTCGCCATCGTCACCTCGATGGTGTTGTGGATGCGCCAAGCCGCAGCGAGCATCTCCGGGGATCTGCGAGCCGGGATGACCCGCGCGCTTGAGACCGGCGCTGCTGCGGTTCTTCTGCTCTCCTTCCTCGCCGTCGGGCGCGAGGGTGCGGAGACCGCCTTGTTCATGGTCGGTTATGCCGAGGCTAAAACCTCGTGGCCGCTGGTCGGCCTCATCATCGGCATACTGGTGGCCGCGGCGATCGCCTGCGCCATGTATGCCGGGGCGATCCGCATCAACCTGGCGAAGTTCTTCTCCTACACCGGCGTCTTCCTGATCGTCGTGGCCGCCGGGATCCTGTCCTACGGCATCGGCGCGCTGCAGACCGTCGGATGGTTGCCCGGCCACGCCAGCCGTGCATTCGACATCAACGGAGCCTTGGACTGGTCGTCCTGGTACGGCCAGATCCTGCGGGGCGTCTTCAATCTCACGGCCACCCCCACCGTGCTGCAACTCAGCGCATGGCTGATCTACCTCGCCGCAGTGCTGACATTGTTCCTGCGGCCCAGCCCTGCCCCTGCCCACCGGCCGGCCGCTCTGGCCATACCCACGGAAGGTTCGACAGCATGACCCGCATCACCGCCGCCTCGACGGCGATCCTGGCCGTGATCGCTCTGGCCGGGTGTTCACCGGCCACCAAGACCGCGTCCACGGACAACGCGACGACCGAGATCACCGTCGACGCCTCCGACACCGGTTGCGCGGTGTCGACCGCCAAGGTCGCGGCCGGGTCGTACACCTTCGTCGTCACCAACACCGGCTCCAAGGTCACCGAGTTCTACGTCTACGGCGACGGTCAGCGTGTGCTCGGCGAGGCCGAGAACATCTCACCCGGGCTACAGCGCCGACTCGACATCCGATTCGAGCAGCCCGGCACCTATCAGACGGCCTGCAAGCCCGGCATGACCGGCGACGGCATCCGCGGCGACTTCACCGTCACCGGCTGAAAACCCCCGGTCGCAGCGTTGCTCAACGCCTCATTTCGGTAACCGTCGGAGCACCGGTCTTAGCACCCCGGGCTTTGACAATGTAGCGTTCCCGGAAAGTAGTAGACAATCTTTGGAGTTTGCTGATGTGGGTGGCCAGGAACGGCGCTCGGGTGGGGGCGGCGGCGTTCGCGCTGGGACTGTCCCTGGCCGGACCGGTGGTTGGTATCGCCGCGGCCGACGGGACTGACGTCGCGACGCCGGCAACGTCGGACACCCAAAGCCAGACACCGACGCAGGCTGGCCCGAAGGCCCCCGCGACACGACAGCGTCGCGCGGTGGCGCCCGCCGAAACGCAGGCCGGGCCGGCTAGGGCCGCCCGATCCGCCGGGGCTACCTCAGCCCCCCGCACCGCGACCAAGCCGGCTGCGGCCCGGCGCGGCAATCGCAGCGCGACGACCGCATCGGCCGTCGCGCCCAACACCAACGCAACCGCCGGTACCGCATCGCAACCGACCGTCCCGACCACTGCGACGCCGTCGGCCGATACCGGTCAGCCGACAGTGGCAAGCTCCCCATCGACGCAACCGACCATCGAAGCGCCCCAACAGGTTGCAGCGAAACCCATTGCCGCACTGAGAATTACCGGCGCTGCTGCGACAGCCGCAGCCACTGACCCGATCTCCGCGCTGTTCGGTCCGATCCAGGCCTTCGTCGAGGGTATCGGCCTGCTGATCCGGCGCAGCTTCTTCAACCAGGCACCTGTCGTCGCCCCCGTGCAGGTCACCGGCAAGGACGGCGGCCCGATCACCGGGACGGTGGGTGCGGTCGACCCCGAGGGCGACCCGATCATCTACAGCATCACGGATCTGCCCGCGCACGGCACCGTCGACATCGGAACCGACGGCAACTACGTCTACACCCCGGGGGCCGATTTCACCGGACGCGACAGCTTCATGGTCTCGGCCACCGACACCGGATTCCACATCAATCTGCTCGACCTGTTCCGGCCGACCAGCACTGCGGCTTTCCTCGGGGTCGCCCAGAACGTGACGCCGTCGCTGCTGACCTTCACCTTCAACTACATCAACGGCAGGGGCGGCGAACTCTGGACCCAGGCTGCTCGCGGGTCTCTGGAGTGGGCCGCCCAGGATCTTGTCGACTATTTCGTCGTCACCGACCCGGTGAACGTCACCTTCGACGTCACCGCGGAGTGGGCGCCGCTGTCGGGCACCCTGGCCTCCTCCGGCAGCGATCTGACCAGCAGCGACCCCGGGTTGTATGACACGGTCGTGCAGCAGAAGATCCTCACCGGGGTCGACGCCAACGGGGCGGCCGCCGATGGCACGATCGACTGGAACTTCGGCCAGCCCTGGGCATTCGGCAACACAGTGGTCAGCGGCCAGTACGACTTCACCTCCACGGCGATGCACGAACTGCTGCACGCCCTCGGCTTCCTGTCCAACGTCGACGAGCCCGGCTGGGATGCCAGCAACTTCACCTGGACGACGTTCGACACCTACATGGTGACCGCGAACGGCACCCCGGTGATCGGGAATGACTACCGCTGGAACCCGGTCTACAACACCAATCTCACCGGCGGCAACGGCGGCCTGTATTTCGGCGGCCCCAATGCCGTCGCGGTCTACGGCGGCCCGGTCCCGCTCTACACACCGGACCCCTGGGAGCCGGGGAGCTCGGTGTCGCATCTGGGTGACGCCACCTTCTTCGGCCGAAACAACAAGCTCATGAACGCGATCTCCGACGCCGGACTGGGCGTGCGGGTGGTCAGCCCGATCGAGCTGGCCATCCTGCAGGACATCGGCTACACCGTGAACACGTCGGCGTCGGCGTTCTTGATCCTCGGTTTCGGACTGGTCCGCCGCCGCCGCAGAACTTCTTAGCGAAAACCGCTCAGCGGCCGGTCAACTGGTCGATCAGGGTGTAGCTGTCGGGATCGTCGGGAAGGACGGCGGCGAAGCCCTCCAGAAAGATGATCGCTACGACGTTGGCGGCGACGACGGCGATGAACAGCCAGATGATGGCCGTCGAAAGCTTCCATCCCGCGCTGCCGGCCGCCGGAGCCGCCGGGATGCCTTTGGGCATCAGCATCAGCATGACCCCGACGTAGATCATCACGATGGCGAACGTGATGAAGGCCCACGTGTAGAGGTGCAGGTTCAAAACCGGAGCTCCGTAGCCTGCGTCTCCGGGCTTGATGTGCAGCAGAATCTGGCGAATAGACACCGCCGCCCCGGCCACGACCCCGATGAGACCCATGCCCAGACCCTGCGCATAACGTGCCGGCGTGAGAGTTCCCCGCCGGGCCGCCATGACGACGTAGAGCGCCCCGAGGGTGGACAGGATCATCCCGTAGCGCTGCAACATGCACAGCGGGCAGGGGAACTCGCCCTCGACGAACTGGATGAAGAACGCACTGCCCATGACGAAGCAGTACGCCAGGATCCAGCCGTGCAGACCCCAGTAGCTCAGCAAGCTCCAGACCCCGCCCGACTTGGCGGTATCTTCCGCGGCCATTAGAAGCTCAGATCCAGGACGGAGGTGACATGCCACTTGAACAGGCCGATCATGGCGATCACTCCGATCACCCAGAGCGACAGGATTAGACCGTTTCTGGCACCCCGCCACACCAGCAGCGCTATCACGAACAGCAGGATCATGATGAGAATGTCCACGCGGGAACCATAAGTCGCGACGACGGCCTGCGGGGTGGATTTAGCCCGGGAA
>NZ_JBPCSX010000012.1:0-2794 GCF_051006775.1 Mycobacterium sp. | reverse complement strand
GGCCGGCCCTGCCTGGACTGCCCGAACTGCCGGCGCGGCCAGTTCGGTGATTGCCTGCGCACCCGGCTGATGGCGTTCGCCTACGACGGCGCGTGGGCCGAGTACACGGTGTCATTGGCGGTCGGGCTGACCCGGGTGCCGGACAACGTGACGATGGAGCAGGCGGCGATCCTGGCCGACGCGGTGTCCACCCCGTACGGCGCGGTTGTGCGCACCGGCAAGGTGATGGTCGGCGAATCCGTCGGGGTGTGGGGCGTCGGTGGCGTCGGCAGCCACATCGTGCAGTTGGCCCGGATGGTGGGCGCGGCCCCGATCATCGCCCTCGACGTCAACCCGGTGGCCCGGGACCGCGCGCTGGAACTCGGCGCGGACTACGCCCTGGACTCCCGCGACCCCGATGTGAAGGCACACATCGAGAGGATCACCGGCGGCATGCGACTCGATGTCGCCTTCGACGCGGTGGGCCTGAAGACGACGTTCGAGCAGGCACTGGACTGCCTGACGGTCGGCGGGCGACTGGTGGCCGTCGGGATGAGCGCCGAATGTCCGACGATCGGGATGACGTCATTGTTCGGCTTCACCCAGAAGCAGGTACTGGGCCATCTCGGCTATCAGAACGTCGACATCGGGACGCTGGCCACGCTGGTGTCGCTGGGCCGGCTGGACCTGTCCCGCTCGATCAGCCGGATCATTCCGCTCGAGGACATCCACGCCGGCATCGAGATGCTCGAGCGCGGCGAGGGCAACCCGATCCGGATTCTGGTTCAGCCGTGACATTGGGGCCGCCCCGCCCCCGGCGGCCCGTAGCCTGAGCCGATGCGCAACCCGCACGCCGGCGTGCCGTTCACCGACTCCGACGCCGCGATCGCCGCGGCCCTGCGGGACGTGTCCATCCCGACACTGCTGATGTCGTGTGTGCACATGACCGACGACGACGCGGTGCGCCGGTCAATCATCGAGGGCCCGCTTCGCCCGCTGGGGCTCTTCCTCAACGAGGTGCAGGGCTACCTGTCCGAGGAGGACAAGGCCAAGGCCCGCGCGCTTGCGCTGGGCATCTTCGCTGACTACCGCGACCGCGGCTGCCCCGAGCCCAAGCCGGTCGACCCGGCGATGCTCAAGGCGATGATGGACTGGATCGCCGTCGCCGAGGTGCCCGACGAGTACGTGCCGATGATGCTCGAGGAGATGGAACTCGACGGCCGCGACGCCCGCGATGACGAGTTGACGTCCAGCCCGGCGGCCCGCGCCGACTTCCCGGTCATCGTGATCGGCTGCGGCGAGTCCGGCCTGCTGGCCGCCATCCGGCTGCAGCAGGCCGGCATCCCCTACACCGTGATCGAGAAGAACGCCGGTGTGGGCGGAACCTGGTGGGAGAACAGCTATCCCGGCGCCCGGGTGGATGTGGGCAACCACTTCTACTGCTACAGCTTCGAGCCCTCGGATCACTGGACGGAGTACTTCGCCCGCCAGCCGGAACTGCAGGCCTACTTCTCCGACGTCATGCGCCGCCACGGCGTGCAGCAGCGCGTCCGGTTCAGCACCGAGGTGGTCTCGGCGGTGTGGGAGGACGACGGGTGGACCGTCACCGTCCGGAATGTCAACGGCGACAACGAAACGCTGCGCGCCCGCGCGGTGATCAGTGCCGTCGGCCAGCTCAACGACCCCTACATTCCGCAGATCCCGGGCGCGGCGAGCTTCACCGGCCCGGCCTTCCACACCGCGCGCTGGGACCACTCCGTGGACCTCGCCGGGAAGAACGTGGTGATGATCGGCGCCGGCGCCAGCGGCTTCCAGGTCGCGCCGGCGATCGCCGACACGGTGGGCACGCTGACCATCTTCCAGCGCAGCGCGCAATGGATGTTCCCCAACCCGAACTACCACGAAGCCGTCGGCCCCGGGGTGCGGTGGGCGCTGAAGCATCTGCCGTTCTACGGCCGCTGGTACCGGTTCCTGATCTTCTGGCCCGGCTGCGACAGCGGGCTCGCCGCAGCCAAGGTCGACCCGGAATGGCCCGATCAGCGCAGCGCTGTCAGCGCCGCCAACGATATGGCCCGGATGATGTTCACCGAGTGGATCACCAGCCAGTGCGGGGGCGACGAGGAACTGATCGCCAAGGTGGTGCCGGACTATCCGGCCACCGGCAAGCGCACCCTGCAGGACAACGGAAGCTGGCTGGCAACCCTGCGCCGCGACAACGTCGAACTGGTGCGCTGCGGTATCGACCGGATCGAGCCCGGCGCCGTCGTCGACAACGACGGCGTGCGGCACCCGGCCGACGTTGTGGTGTACGCCACCGGTTTTCGGGTCAACGACTTCCTGTCGTCGCTTCAGGTGACGGGCCGCGACGGCGTCGATCTGCACCAGGTCTGGGAGACCCGGCCAGCCGCGTATCTCGGCATCACCATCCCCGGGTTCCCGAACTTCTTCTGCATGTACGGCCCGGGCACCAACCTGGCCAGCGGCGGCAGCCTGATCTTCCATTCCGAATGCCAGATGCGCTACATCATGAGCGCGCTGGACATGCTGATCGCCTCCGGTCGGGCCGCGCTGGAACCGCGCCCCGAGGCCTGTGACGACTGGTACGAGCGCTCCCAGGCGGAGATGAAGACCATGGTGTGGTCGCAGCCGAGCATCACGCACAGCTTCTACAAGAACGCTGACGGCGTGGTGAACTCGCTGAGCCCGTGGCGATTGGTGGACTACTGGGCATGGACGCGCGCGGTGGATCCGGCGGTCTTCATCACGCGGTGATCCGTGCCCGCTGATCTGCTGTTGCTGCTGGCCGGCTTGGGCC
>NZ_JBPCSX010000011.1:0-5177 GCF_051006775.1 Mycobacterium sp. | reverse complement strand
GTGAGCCGGCCGGGGAAGCGTCGGGCGGCCGGTGGGCACGCGGCGCCCGGTCCTGGCAGCCGCGCTGCCCGGCGTGGGCGGGGATGTGTGGGCGTCCGAACGGTCGGCGCGACCGGCCCGGGCGGCCGCGCGGCCGGCCGGCGCGGGGGGACTGGCCGACACCCCAGGGGCGTCCGAGTCGGTTCCGTCGGCGGTCGCGACGCCGGTGGCCTGCGGTCCGGCCAGCGAGACACCGAGCACAAACGCCGCGGCACCCACCCGCGCGCCCCGCTTTCTGATCGGCACCAGTCTCACCTTCGCTAACACGTGTAACCGTCCTAATCCGTTACTGAAAAGCTGAGGACGGCGTTGACCCTCGCGAATCTAGCACATCATCACCGCACTATGAAGGGATTCTCTCAGGATCTTCTTGGGAAGTGTTCAGTCGTTTGCGATCGATAAAAAGTTTGCTGCGCTACCGGTGCGGTAAACCACCCGCGGCTGACCCAGGGCTAATCCGGGGCTAGGGTCCGATTTTGTCGACGATGCCCAGCGCTTCGGACACCCGATCATGGGCATCGAGGAGTTGCTCCGGTTCGGGATGGTTGGCGGCCATCCAGGCCAGCAGGTCGGCTGTCTGGCGCAGCCGAACGCTGACGAGCGAATGGGCTAACTCAGGTGTCATATCAATTTTCTATGTTGAACAGGAATATCTACTGATCTATGCGAGCATAGCAAATCAGACGGTCGGGATTCTCAGGCCGCCTGACGTCGGGTTCCGGATTTTGCCTGAAGGTCGTGACCGCTGATGCGCAAGGCCGTCCGGCAACTACCATCTGGGTATGAGCCGAATCGGAGAGTTCGCCGACGACGACGTGGCCGGCTGGATTGCGCTGTCACCCGATATCGGCAGGGCGATGGCCGCCTTCAGCGGTGCGGTTTACAACAGCAATCGGTTGCCGATGCGGGTCCGGGAGATCGCCCGCATCGTGATCGCCCACGATAACGAGTGCGTGGTCTGCGTCAACACGCGCGACGCCGACGGCCCGGATGCCGGCGTGGATGAGGAACTCTACGAACACGCGCTGCAGTGGCGGACCTGGCCGGGTTTTTCGGACCAGGAGCGCCTTGCCGCCGAGTTCGCCCATCGGTTCGGCACCGAGCACGCCAAACTTCGCGACGACGAGGACTTCTGGCAGCGCTGTCGGGAGCACTTCTCCGATGAACTGATCACCGACCTGACGCTGTCGTGCGCGATGTGGGTCGGGATGGGGCGAACCTTGCGCACCCTGGACATCGGGCAGGCCTGCCGGATCACGCTTCCGTCCCGAGGCTGAGTGTGGCGGGCGTCACCGACGGCACCATCATCGGCACCATCGTCACGCCATCCGGACTGACACTGGCCAAAGTCATCCCGGCGGGTCGCGCAACGACATTCGCCGACCCGGGCCTGGGTGCCAGCCCGACCTGGCATGGTTTCGTCATCGATCGCACCGGCATCGCATTCACCGACGCCATCAGTGTGATCGGTGACCAGCGGATTCGGATAGATCCCGAGGCGCTCTGCGTGATCGACGAGGGACTCGCTTGGGCGCCCGGATCCTTCTTCGATCAGGATGGAAATCCGGTGCCGGCATGTGCGCGCGGAACCCTGGCCCGTGTCGAATCCCGTTTGGCCGCAGCGGGTCTGAGTGCTGCGGTGGGCCATGAGATCGAGTTCCTGCTCGTCGACCCGGCGGGTAACCGGCTGCCCGGCGATCTATGGGCCCAGTACGGGCTGGCCGGGGTCCTCGAGCACGAGGGTTTCGTCCGGGATGTCATCGCCGCGGTTACGGCCGCTGGCGTAGCGATCGAGCAGTTCCACCCGGAGTACGGGGTCAACCAGTTCGAGATATCGCTGGCGCCGGCAGCACCGGTGGCCGCAGCCGACCGGTTGGTCCTGACCCGGATCCTGGTGAGCCGGGTGGCGCGCAAGTACGGACTGCGGGTTTCACTGTCACCGGTTCCGTTCGCCGGCAGTGTCGGTTCCGGCGCCCATCAGCATGTCTCACTACGGCGTGGGCAGATTCCGGTGTTCTCCGGTGGTACCGGTGCCCACGGGCTTACCGATACCGGTGCGGCTGCCATCGGCGGAATCGTCGCAGGCCTGACCGAAGCCGAACTGATTCTGTGCGGGTCGATCGTGTCCGGCCTGCGGATGCAACCGGGCAACTGGGCCGGTGCGTACGCCTGCTGGGGCACCGAGAACCGGGAGGCGGCGGTGCGCTTTCTGCCGGCCACCCACGGCAATCCGCGCGGTGCCAATGTCGAGGTGAAGATCGTCGACCCGTCAGCGAATCCGTATTTCGCGACCGCCGCCATCCTCGGCTTGGCGCTGGACGGTATCGAGAGGAATGCTCCGCTGCCGCCCGAGATCACCGTCGATCCCCAGGAACTCTCCGACCACCAGCGTGCTGAGGCCGGGGTGATTCAGTTGTCCGCAAGGCAGTCCGATGCCATTGCAGCCCTGGATGATTCAGTGCGGATGCGCAGTATTCTCGGCAACGAAGGCGTCGACGCCACGATCGCGGTGCGCCGCTACGAGACCCAGAACTACTCCGAGCTGGACCCAGAGCAGCTGGCCGACAGATTCCGCTTGGCATGGAGCCTGTGAGCGCCGAGATCGGCGAGGGTATCGACGCTCTGGACCTTGTCGACAACCACGTTCACGGTTACTGGCTGGCCGAGCGGGACCGGCGTGGATTCGAGAACGGGCTCAACGAGGCCAACACCGCGCCGCTGGCCGGCTTCGACTCCGGATTCGACACCCAGCTCGGCTTCGCGGTGCGAGCCCACTGCGCGCCGGTGCTGGGGTTGGAGCCGCACGTCGATCCGGACAGCTATTGGGAGCACCGCAGCCGGCAGACACCCGAAGAACTGGCCCGGTTGTTCCTGCGCGCTGCCGGGGTCAGTGACTGGCTTGTCGACACCGGACTGCCAGGCGCCGTTGCCGGGCTCGCCGAGCTGCGGGCTGCGACCGGAGCGGGCGTTCATGAGGTGGTTCGACTGGAGCAGGTCGCCGAACAGGCTGCCGCGCAGCCCGGGGACTACAGCGACAATTTCGGTGAGATCCTCACCGCCAGAATGGAGTCGGCCGCCGCCGCCAAGACCGTGCTGGCCTATCGGGCCGGCTTTGACGGCGATCTCTCCGTGCCGGCCGCCGATGAGGTCGCTGCCGCGGCCGCACGCTGGCGCGACAGCGGTGGCGTACGGCTCACCGATCGGGTACTGCTGCGCTTCGGTATCCACCAGGCCCTGCGAATCGGCAAGCCACTGCAGTTCCACGTCGGACTCGGGGATCGGGACTGCGACCTGCACCGGACCAATCCGATGTTGCTGATCGATCTGCTCCGTCAGTCCGGGGACACACCGATCGTGCTGCTGCACTGTTATCCCTACGAACGTGAGGCCGGGTATCTGGCCAGCGCCTTCAACAACGTCCATCTCGATGTCGGGTTGAGCATCAACCATCTCGGCGCGCGCTCTCGTGATTTCGTGGCGCGGACACTCGAACTCGCGCCGTTCCGCAAGATCCTGTATTCCTCCGACGCGTTCGGGCCGCCCGAACTGCACTACCTCGGCTCGCGACTGTGGCGAGACGGAATGACTTCCGCGCTCACCGATTTCGTCGAGCGGGGGCAGTGGAGCGTCGCCGACGCGATCCGAGTGGCCGGTCTGATCGGGAACGACAATGCCCGGCGTGTGTACGACCTGGATCACGCCGGCGCGTCGTAGTGGACCCACCACGACGCGCCTTTCGGACCGACGCACTGCACCGGGATGCCCGGTACCCGGATCTCCAAGAAGTTTCCGCTGACGGGTATCTGTGCGTTGGATCCCGGCAGGGCGCACGGCATCCCCACGAAAGCTTCCCCGACCAGCGGCCCCGTGCGTACCCACTGGCCCTGCGCAGAACAGATGAGAGTGTTCTTGTCGCCGTCCACACCGAATACGAAGGAGATGCTGGGTGTGCAGGGCGCGCCTGCGGCCACGCCCAACGCCACGCCGGGTACGCAGTCCACCGAGTCGCAGGTCGCTGCCCCTGCGGTGGCAGGCAGAGGCGTTGCGAGCATTCCAGCGGCGAGAACTGCCGCAACCATCATCCTGCTCATATCAGGCCGGTGGCGTCGAAGATCCAACTGGTGTCGGCCGCGGCCAGTTGCTCCATCCAGTCCGCGGGCGCATGGTTGACCAGCCCGCCGAAGTCCCAGTAGTCCTTCCACAGCGTGATCTTGCCGTCGCGGACCTTGTGCACCGTGACGAACTGCAGCACGGTGCTCTCCCCGGTGGCCCAGTTCCACGTCTCGGAATGCTCGTACATGACATCTTCGCCATCCTGCACCAGCACGCCGTCATGGTTCTGATAACCGGCAAGCGGCTCCAGCCCCACCTTGAGCCGCTTGACGATGTCCGACGGGCCGCGGGCGGCGGCGGCCGGACCCACTGGCATATCGACGTAGATGCAGTCCTCGGCGATGAAGGTCTTCAGCTTCTCCCAATCACGGTCGGAGAGCGCCCTCCACATCCCCAGCACCACATCAGCGGACATCGGCCAGCTCCTTCTCATAACCCGCTGCCGCGGTGGGTGCTCCGGCGCGCAGGAAACTGCCGGTGCGGGTGGCGCCCAGGAGTTCGGTGGGAACGCCGTCGCGCACGACGGTCCGGCCGCCGATCAGCACCAGATTGACCGCGGCGTCGTTGCGATTGACCATCCGAGGCATATTCGCGTACTGCGGGACCGGCGCCTCGGCGTAGTCGTCAAGGCGGTCGTCGAGGCATTCGGGATCGATCACCACCAGGTCGGCCCGATCGCTGATGCGCAGATGGCCGGCATCGATGCCATACCAGTCGGCCAGTTCGCCGGTCAGCCGATGCACGGCATGTTCGGTGGACATGAACGGGTGGCCGCTGTGTTCGGCGTCGCGGACGTGCCGCAGCAGCCGGAGTCCGAAGTTGTAGAAGGACATATTGCGCAGGTGCGCGCCGGCGTCGGAGAAACCCATCTGGATCCCATTGTCGCGGGCCAGTTTCTTGAGCACCTCGGGCCGGTGATTGGAGATCGTGGTTCGCCAGCGGATCTTGGTGCCGTGTTCGACGACGAGGTCGAGGAACGCGTCCACCGGATGCAGGCCGCCACGGTCGACACCCACCTGGCCGAA
>NZ_JBPCSX010000010.1:0-9225 GCF_051006775.1 Mycobacterium sp. | reverse complement strand
CGGGCCATCAGCGGTGTGGCTGCCGGACTGCCCGGTGCCGGGTGGCGGCGGATCCAGGGTTCCGGTGACGAGGAGGGGTCGGTCACGGTGCGGGTGACGGCCTCGGCCCATGCCGAGGCCACCCTGATCGCCGACGCGCTGCGTCGCGCTCACCTCGTCGACGGACTGCCGTGGTCACAGCTCGCGGTGATCGTCCGCTCAGCGGCCACCGCCGCGGCCATCGAGCGTGCGCTCTCGACCGCCGGCGTTCCGGTCGATCCGCATTCGGCCGGCGGCCCGGTCGCCGATCAGCCCGCCGCCCGCGCACTGCTGACCGTGCTGGGAGCCACCGTCGGCACTCTCGACGATGAGCGGGCCACCGCACTGCTGACCGGACCGATCGGCCGCATCGATCCGGTCTCGCTGCGTCAGCTGCGCCGGGCGCTGCGGCGCAATGGAACTGGACTCGCCCAGGCGTTGACCGGTCGTGCCCCGCATCTGCCCGGAGCGCTGGGTGGCGCGGTCAAACGGGTGCGTGGCGTGCTGGCCGGCGCAGCCCGGGCCAACCGTGAGCATCACGATCCGCGCTACACGCTGTGGCAGGCCTGGGAGCGCAGCGGTCTGCAGCGGCGCTGGCTGACCGCCGCCGAGCGTGGCGGGTCCGACGGCGCGCTGGCCGACCGTAATCTGGCCGCGGTGACCGCGCTGTTCGATACCGCCGAGGCATATGTGGCCCGCACCACCGGTGCGTCGGTGTCGGGTCTGCTCGATCATGTCGCGGCCCTGCAGTTGGCGCCGGTGGCCGCCGATGAGACCGCCACCGAGACCGTCGCTGTGCTCAGCCCGCACGCCGCGCTGGGCCGCGACTGGGAGATGGTGGTCATCGCCGGTGTGCAGGAAGGTTTGTGGCCCAACATCATTCCGCGTGGCGGGGTGCTGGGCACCCAGCGACTGCTCGACGTCTTCGACGGCCTGGGCGATGACGTCTCCTCGCGCGCGCCGCTGCTGGCCGAGGAGCGCCGGCTGATGATCGCCGCGCTGGGCCGGGCCCGCCGCCGGCTTCTCGTCACCGCCGTCGACAGCGACAGCGGTGACGAGTCCATGCTGCCCTCAACGTTCGTCACCGAACTCGCCGCGTTCGACACCGGCGATATCGAGGAGACTGCCCGGCCGGTGCCGGCTCCGCCGCTGCTGTCGCCGTCGGCGGTGGTCGGCCGATTGCGGGCAGTTGTGTGCGCACCGGACGGCGAGGTCGACGAGGACCGGCGAGCCCGTGCCGCAGCACAATTGGCCCGACTGGCCACCGCCGGTGTTCCCGGTGCAGACCCGGCGCAGTGGCACGGTATGGCGGCGCTGAGCACTGACGCCCCGCTGTGGACCGGCCCGCTGGGTGCGGAGCACACCGTCACCCTGAGCCCGTCGACATTGCAGACCCTGACCGACTGCCCGCTGCGCTGGCTGGCCGAAGCCCACGGCGGCACCGGTCCGCTTGGTCTGAGCTCCACGCTGGGCTCGGTGGTGCACGCCCTCGTCGCCGACTCGGCCACGAGTGAGGACCGGCTGCACGCCGAGCTCGAAGCGCTTTGGGCCGCAGTGCCGTTCGACTCGCCCTGGTATGCGGCCAATGAGCTCGACCGGCACCGGGCCATGCTGTCGGCGTTCGTGGCCTGGCGTGCCGCCACCCGCCATGAGCTCACCGAGGTCGGTACCGAGGTCGAGCTGACCGGTGAGGTGGGGCCGGGGGTGGCGGTGCGCGGGCGCATCGACCGGCTTGAGCGCGACGCGCAGGGCCGGCTGGTGATCGTCGACGTCAAGACCGCCAAGAGCCCGGTCACCAAGGACGACGCCCAACACAATGCCCAGCTCGGCCTCTACCAGTTGGCCGTGGCAGCCGGCCTGCTCGCCGATGACGGATCGGGGGAGGGCGATGAGCCCGGCGGTGGGCGGCTGGTCTACGTCGGCAAGGCCACCGCGGGCGGTGCCGCCACCGAACGCGAGCAGACCGCGCTGGCGCCCGAGGCCGCCGACGAGTGGCGTGAGGTTGTGCAGGATGCTGCCGCCGCGACCGCCGGGCCGCAGTTCATCGCCCGGGTCAATGACGGCTGTTCGCACTGTCCCATCCGACCGTCCTGCCCGGCCCATGCCTAGGCCCGCGCGGTACAGCCCCGCGGAATTGTCTGCCGCCCTGGGACTTCCGCAGCCCACCGATGAGCAGGCCGCCGTGATCGCGGCCCCGCCCGGGCCGCTGGTGGTGGTTGCCGGCGCCGGGGCGGGCAAGACCGAGACCATGGCCGCCCGGGTGGTGTGGTTGGTCGCCAACGGTTACGCCGATCCCGGTGAGGTGCTCGGCCTCACCTTCACCCGCAAGGCCGCCGGGCAGCTGCTGCGCCGGGTGCGCTCCCGGCTGGCCCGGCTGGCCGGGCACACCGGGGAGAACGCCGCGAGCCCAGCCGCGTTCCCCGCGGTCAGCACCTATCACGCGTTCGCCGGGCAGCTGCTGCGCGAGTTCGGCCCGCTGCTACCGGTGGAGCCCGACGCCCGCCTGCTCAGCGAGACCGAGATGTTCCAGCTGGCCTATGACGTGGTGCGCGCCCATCCCGGGCCACTCCCGTTCGACAAGAACCCCGCCGCGGTCACCGCGATGGTGCTCAAGCTCTCCGGTGAGCTCGCCGAGCACCTGGTCGACACCGCCGAGTTGCGGCACACCCACGTCGAACTCGAGCGGCTGGTGCTCACCCTGCCGCCCGGGCCGCGCCAGCGCGACACCGGCCCCAACCGCAAGCTGCTCGACATGCTCGACACCCAGACCCGGCGCGCGGCACTGGTGCCGCTGATCGACGCGTTGCACACCCGGATGCGCGCCGAGAAGGTGATGGACTTCGGCTCGCAGATGTCGGCGGCCGCCCGGCTGGCGGCGTCCTGCCCGCAGGTCGGCGAGGCGTTGCGGCGGCGCTACCGGGTGGTGCTGCTCGATGAGTACCAGGACACCGGGCATGCCCAGCGGGTGCTGCTGTCGGCCCTGTTCGGCGGTGGGGTCGATGAGAGCCTGGCGCTGACCGCCGTCGGCGACCCGATCCAGTCCATCTACGGCTGGCGCGGCGCCTCGGCCACCAACCTGCCCCGGTTCACCACCGACTTCCCGCTCGCAGACGGGTCTGCGGCGCCCACGCTGGAGCTCTCGACCAGCTGGCGTAACCCGCCGCGCACCCTGGCGTTGGCCAACGCCGTCTCGGCCGAGGCGCGGCAGCGTTCGGTCGGGGTGCGACCCTTGACGGCCCGGCCCGATGCCGATGCCGGCACCGTGCTGTGCAGCCTGCTCAACGATGTTGTCGCCGAACGTGATTGGGTGGCCGACCAGATCGCCGCCCGCTACGGCGAGGGAGTGACGGCCGCGGTCCTGGTACGCCGCAACGCCGACGCCGGCCCGATCGCCGAGGCGCTCACCGCCCGGGGAATTCCCGTTGAGGTGGTGGGGCTGGCCGGCCTGTTGTCGATACCTGAAGTGGCGCAACTGCTCTCGACACTGCGACTGGTCGCCGACCCGGCCGACGGCGCGGCCGCGATGGCGGTGCTGACCGGACCCCGCTGGCGGCTGGGCGCTGCCGATCTCGCCGCACTATGGCGGCGTGCGATAGCGCTGGACCGCGGGCGGCCGCGCGCGGCCACCGCCGAGGAGATCATCGCCGCAGCCGCCGATCCCGACACCGCATCGCTGGCCGATGCGATCGCCGACCCGGGTCCGGCGGAGGCCTTCTCGGCCGAGGGCTACCGGCGCATCGGCGCCCTGGACACCGAACTGACCCGGTTGCGCGGCTATCTGTCGCACCCGGTCAACGACCTGGTGGCCGAGGTCCGACGAGTGATCGGCATCGACGCCGAGGTCCGCGCCGACGGCGGCGGCACCGAACACCTGGACCGCTTCACCGACACCGTCGCCCGCTACACCGAGCGCTCAGGCGCCGATGTCACCGGACTGCTGGCCTACCTCGATGCCGCCGCCGTGCAGGAGAACGGACTGTCGCCGGCTGATGTCGGCGTGGCCGAGGGCCGGGTGCAGGTGCTCACCGTGCACGCGGCCAAGGGTCTGGAGTGGCAGATCGTCGCCGTCCCGCATCTGAGCGCGCGGGTGTTCCCGTCCACCGCCATGCCGCGCACCTGGCTCAACGACCCGGCTGATCTTCCGCCGCTGTTGCGCGGGGACCGTGCGGATGACGGGCTGCAGGGTGTCCCGGTGCTCGACACCGACGAGGTCTGCGACCGCAAGGCCCTGCAGGACGTCATCGACGCCCACCGCGATCAGCTCAGCCGCCGCCGGGTCGACGAGGAACGCCGGCTGCTCTACGTCGCAATCACCCGCGCCGAGGACACCCTGCTGCTCTCCGGTCACCACTGGGGAGCCACCGAATCCACCCCGCGCGGGCCGTCGGAGTTCCTCGTTGAGATCAAAGGCATCATCGAGGGCGCTGCGGAGACCGGGTCCTGCGGGCAGATCGACCAGTGGGCACCCGAACCGGCCGACGGTGAGCCGAACCCGTTGCGCGACAATGCCATCGAGGCGCAGTGGCCCGCTGACCCGCTGCACCGGCGTGCAGATGTCGAGCGCGGCGCGCAGCTGGTGGCCGCCGCGATGGCCGCAGCGCCCGCCGAGCCGGGGGAGGACCCCGACGGCTGGGCCGCCGACGTCGACGCCCTGCTGGCCGAGCGGGAACGCACCGGCACTCCCGCCGCGGTGGCGCTGCCCGGGCAGCTGTCGGTCAGCGCCCTGGTCGAACTCGACAAGGATCCGCGCGGCGCCGCCCGGCGGCTCACCCGCCGGCTGCCGGCCCGGCCCGATCCGCACGCCATCCTCGGCACCGCCTTCCACGAGTGGGTGCAGCGGTTCTACGGCGCGGACCGGTTGTTCGACCTCGATGACCTGCCCGGCGCAGGGGAATGCGATGCGGCCGATGCCGCCGAACTCGAGGCGCTGCAGGCCGCGTTCACCGCATCCCCGTGGGCCGCGCGCACCCCGATCGACGTCGAGGTGCCCTTCGAGATGGCCATCGGCGACACCGTGGTGCGCGGCCGTATCGACGCGGTGTTCGCCGACGCCGACGGCGGCGTCACCGTGGTGGACTGGAAGACCGGTGCGCCGCCGGCCGACGAGGAGGCCCGTCGGCACGCCGCGGTGCAGCTGGCCGTCTACCGGCTGGCCTGGGCCGCGCTGGCCGGTCGGCCGGACTCACAGGTGCGGGCGGCATTCCACTACGTGCGCCCCGGGCGCACCGTCACGCCGGAAGGGTTGCCTGGGCCGAGCGAGCTGGCGGCGCTGCTTTCCTGACCTTCAAGGCCGCCACGATCATGGGAATCTGCAGCGGCAGCCGGGCCAGGGCCGCGATCCGCATCGGCAGGGGCTTGTCCTTCCACAGCCGCACCATGTTGACGTTGGCCGGGAAAACCGCCAGGAACAGGGCCACCGCGGCCAGTGCCGAGGCCCGGCGGGTCCGCGGCAACAGCAGCCCGGCGCCGACTCCGACCTCGGCGACACCGGAGGCCAGCGTGTAGAACCGGGCGCTGCCGGGCAGTTCGGCCGGAACGATCGTGTCGAACGGTTTGGGCGCCAGGAAGTGACCGACGCCGATACCGATCAGCATGGCTGCCATCCGGTAGGCGGGACGCTGGCTGTCGGATGTGGTCTGAGTCATGGGTACATAATGCTCGTGTGCTGCCAATCCTGCGGGTGACTTGTGGCTGATCGATTACTTCGGCGCAATCTCGACGCGATCTCCGAGGATCTCTCGGTCAAACCGGACTCCGCTCTGGTGGACTACCTGCGGATCCCGCACGGGTACATCGGCCCCATCCGCCTCATCGTCCGCCGGCTGCTCTACGCCACCGCCGCCCTGTTCGCGGCGGTGCTCATCGTCTACGTCGACCGGACCGGCTACCGCGATGCCCGCGGTGAGCCGATGACGTTCCTGGACTGCCTGTACTACGCCACGGTGTCGCTGTCGACCACCGGCTACGGCGACATCACCCCGATCACCGAGCGGGCCCGCCTGGTCAACGTCGTGGTGATCACCCCGCTGCGGGTGGCGTTCCTGATCGTGTTGGTCGGCACCACCGTGGAGTCGTTGACCGAAGCGTCGCGGCAGGCGGCCAAGATTCAGCGTTGGAGGAAAACCGTGCGTAACCACACCATCGTCGTCGGCTACGGCACCAAGGGCCGCACCGCCGTGTCCGCGATGATCGGCGACGGCGTGCCGCCCGCCGACATCGTCGTCGTCGACACCGAGCAGGCGTCGCTGGATCGCGCCAGCACCGCCGGTCTGGTGACCGTGCGCGGCGACGCCAACAAATCCGATGTGCTGCGCCTGGCCGGCGCCCAGCACGCCAAGGCGATCGTGGTGGCCACCAGTTCCGACCCGGTCGCGGTGCTGGTCACCCTGACCGCCCGCGAACTGGCCCCGCAGGCCAAGATCATCGCCGCCGTCCGCGAGGCGGAGAACCGCCACCTGCTGCTGCAGTCCGGCGCCGACTCGGTGGTGGTGTCCTCTGACACCGCCGGCCGATTGCTCGGGCTGGCCACCAGCAAGCCCGCCGTCGTGGAGATGATCGAGGACCTGCTGACCCCGCACGAGGGTTTCGCCATCGCCGAGCGCGAGGTCGACCCCAAGGAGGTCGGCGGTTCGCCCAAGCACCTGACCGACATCGTGCTCGGCGTGGTCCGCGACGGAAAGCTCTACCGCGTCGACGACCCGCACGCCGACGCCCTGGAGGATATGGACCGGCTGCTCTACGTACGCAGCACGGAAGGGGAATGAGTCCCGCGTGAGTTTCCGGCTGCGCAATGTCCCGCTGCTGTCGAGGGTCGGCGCCGACCGCGCCGATCATCTGCGCACTGACGTCGATGCCGCCGTCGCCGGCTGGGCCGAGGCGGTGCTGCTGCGGGTCGATCACCGCAACCAGGTCCTGGTGGTCGACGAGGAGGTGGTGCTGAGCCCGGCCATGGACTTCGCCGCCACACCACCGGCCGACGCGGTGTTCCTCGGCCGGGTCGAGGACGGCCGGCATGTCTGGGCGGTGCGCGCCGAGCTGGTGGCACCCGACGGTGTCGAGACCAAGGTCATTGAACCGCGCCGCGGTGGGGTTCGGTTCGCGTCCGCCAGCGCGCAGCTGGTGGCCTGTGCGCTGGCATTGCTGAATTGGCATGACAGCTCACGCTTTTCGCCGATCGACGGTTCGCCGACCCGACCGATCCGGGCCGGTTGGGCCCGGCGTAATCCGCTGACCGGCAACGAGGAGTTCCCGCGCATCGACCCGGCGGTGATCTGCCTGGTGCACGACGGTCACGACCGCGCGGTGCTGGCTCGGCAGACGATGTGGCCGCCGCGGCTGTTCTCCATCCTGGCCGGCTTCGTCGAGGCCGGCGAGTCGTTCGAGTCCTGCGTGGTGCGCGAGATCGCCGAGGAGGTCGGCCTTGACGTCACCGATGTGACGTACCTGGGCAGCCAGCCGTGGCCGTTCCCGCGCTCACTGATGATCGGCTTCCACGCCCTGGGGGACCCCGAGCAGCCCTTCGCCTTCCGCGACGGCGAGATCGCAGAGGCGGAGTGGTTCACCCGCGACGAGGTGCGCGCGGCTCTGGAGGTGGGCGATTGGAGCAGTGACTCCGAGTCCAGATTGCTTCTGCCCGGATCGATTTCAATCGCCCGGGAGATCGTCGAGTCCTGGGCCCACGCCTAGCCGCCGGACTAGCATCGCCTCGTGAGCCAGCGCGGACCAGTCGCCGGGTTGGCGGCCATCATGACGACGGTGGCCATGGGCCTGGGCAGCGCCGTCGCCGTCGGCGATCTGCGCATTCTGGCCGGCAACATCTCGCTGGTGCGCAACGGGTTGGGCTTCTCGCACGGCACCACCATCTTCGTGTCCTCGCTGGCAACGCTGACCCTGGCCGCCTCGGTGCTCGGGGCGGGCGTGCTCGGCGACAGGTACGGCATGAAGCGGATGTTCGTCCTCGGAGCCTGCGGCGCGGTCATCTTCGGGTTGCTCGGCGCCGCTGCACCCAACGTGGTGGTGCTGTTGATCGCCAGGGCCTGCATCGGGGTGGCATTCGCATTCCTCAGCGGCCTGTCGCTGGCCATCATGAACGCGGTCTTTTCGCCGCAGCGCCGGGCCGCCGCAATCGCCTGGTTCCTCGCCGCGGTCTACGCCTTCGGCGTGCTGCCGCCGACGGTGGGCAGTGTGCTGGCCGAGCAGATCGGCTGGCGCGCAGGACTTCTCGTCACACCTGTGCTCGCGGTTCTGGTCGCCGTCATCACGCTGCGGTATGTGCCGGAGACGCCGAGCACGCACCAGAGGATCGACATCCCCGGACTGCTGCTGGTGGCCGTCGCGCTCATCGGGGTCACCTACGGCATCTCCGGGTTGCAGGCGGGGGTCAATCTTGCGTCGATTGCGCCGATCCTGGCCGGGTTGCTGGCGGGTGCGGCGTTCATCTGGTGGGAGCGCCGTGTCGACAACCCGGCGCTGGATCTGCGGATCTTCCGCTCACCGCGGTTCAACGCCGTCGTGACCGCCGGTGCGGCCAACAATCTGGTGCAGGGCGGGTCGCTGACACTGGTCACCTTCTACCTGATCGTCGTACGCGATCTGTCGACGTGGGAATTCGCGCTGCTCCTCATTCCGGCCACGGCGGTGTCCGCATTGGCTGCGGTGGTGGCTGGCCGGGCAGCGGCGCGGTTCGGCAACTGCGCCGTGGTGGTGGCGGGCCTGGCGGTCTTGGCGGTGAGTCTGCTGGCACGGCTGACGTTCAGGATCGACACCCCGGTCGCGTTTGTCGGTGCGGTGATAGCGCTGACGACGGTCGGCGGCGCGATCCTGCAGACCCCGCAGACGACGGTGATGATGTCGAGTGCGCCAACACATCTCGGTGGCGTCGTCTCCGCGGTGAAGGCGGCCGTGGGAGGCACCTTCTACGGGTTCGGCGCGGCGCTGTTCTCGATCTTCGGCATCATCCTGTTCATCGGTAGGTCCGGCGCAAAGCTGGCCGACGCCGGCATCAGCATCGAGCAGGCCGGCGACGTTCTCAGCACCAGCACCACCCCCGGGGAGGTCATCCCGTCGGGGTTGGATCCCGAGCGCACCGCGTGGGTGATGTCCGAGGCCACCGCAAGCGCACTCGAGGCGGGCCTGACGCTGAATCTGGTCATGACGGCCATCCCGGTGACGGCGATCGTCATCGTGCTGTCGCTCTTCCGGCGTGAG
>NZ_JBPCSX010000009.1:0-4465 GCF_051006775.1 Mycobacterium sp. | reverse complement strand
GTTGGGGGGAGCAGCAATTCCCCGACGGCACCATCGTCTTCACCTCCCCGTCCGGCCGGAAGTACACGACAAAACCGGGCGGGGCGCTGTTCTTCCCACAACTGGCGACACCCACCGAGAAGCTGAGCATCGCGGTGCCGACTCACGATGATTCAGCGCCGGGCCGTGGCCTACAGATGCCCACCCGGGCACGCAGCCGCGTAGCCGAACGGTCTGCCCGCATCGCCTGGGAACGCGGCCTCAACGAAGCGCGCTGGGCCGCCGACCCGCCGCCCTTCTAGTCCTCTTTGCGAATCAGCTTCTGCAGGGCCGCCCGGTCCGGGGCCAACAACTCGGCGATGCGGGCCTGGTTCACATCCGCCACGATGATCTCGCCGACGTCCTTGTTGACACCGCTGAAGATGCCGTGCGCCTTCATCTTCTCTGTCTGGTACTGGTTGTCCTCGGTCGGTGTCACGTAGTACACCGCGTCGGCCTTGAACCGGTTCACCAGCCACAGGTGGACCAGCGTCATCAGCCGTTTCTGGCGCAACTTGGCCGAGTATGTGTTCTGGTCGCGCACGGTCAGAATGCTGCGGCCGTGGCGGTCCTTGATCGGGTCGAACAGCACGTCGGCCAGCTTCTCGCCGTCCTTGTCGCCGAAGATGGCCAGCTCCAGCACATCGGAGCCTGCCCGGCGCGGACGCAGCTGCACCCGCAGCCGCTCGCCGAGCTTGTAGTGCTCGCTCCACAGTGCCAGCCAGTCCTCGAGCAGTTTCTTGGGCACCTCGGTCTGCACCAGGTGCTGAACCTGGGTCGAGCCCTTGCCCATCGCCTTGGTGGTCGCGGTGCGACCCGACGAGGCAGCCAGCGCCGCGTCGCTGCGCGGGCCGCCGACGAGGGTCTGCGGTGTCCGGTACGGCGACTCGATGAGCCGCATCTTGCGCTGCAGCCGGGCCAGCGCGAGCATCCCGTCCTGACGCAGGGCGGTGGCGAACTCCTCGGCCGCCACTCCGTCGACCTGGTGACCGCCGTAGGTCATGAAGTTGAAGACGAAGCCCATCTTCCCGATCTCCTCGGGGAACGCCCGCATCTCCTCATCGCTCATGCCGGTGGTGTCCCAGTTGAACGAGGGGGAGAGGTTGTAGGCCATCATCTTGTTCGGATACACCGCATGGATGGCCTCGGCGAACTCTCGAGCCTCGGCAAGGTCGGCGGTCTTGGTCTCCATCCAGAGGATGTCCGCGAACGGCGCTGCCGCAAGGGATTTCGCAATCGCGTACGGAATCCCGCCGCGCACCTGGTAGTAGCCCTCGGCGGTCTTGGAGCGCTCGCAATCCCAGGCGACGTCCAAGCCGAGTTCGCGGGCTTTCTTCTCAGCGGCGTACAGCGATGCTGTCTTGGCGAACTCGAGCCACTCGGCCGGCTTCATAGCCAGCGCCTCGCCCTCGCCCTCCTTGAACTTCAGCACCTCGGCGACGGCATTGCCGTAGGTGTCCAGGCCGGCATCGGACTGCCAGGCTTCGACGAACTGCGACTCCACCCGGTCGAACAGCGCATCCAGCGAACCGGAGCGGTCCTTCTTCCATGCCGTGGCGGCCTCGTCGATCGCCGCGGTGACGCCGTGGCCGGCCAGCCATGCATCCGCGACGGCGTACTCGCCCTCCGGCACCGCATAGAGCAGATGTCCGTTGAGCTCGGAGACGCCCTGCTCGTGGAAGCGCCGGATCATCGCCAGGAAGCACGATTTGTACGGCGGCACCTCAAGGTTGGTCACACCGAGCAGGAACGGCTGATCGCGCTCATCGGAGCGGCCCTCCAGCAGATTGGCCGCCTCGGCATCGGTGCGGGCGACGATGATGCCCGGCACCTTCATGATGTCGAGCTGGAACCGGGCGGTGTTGAGACGCTTGATCTGCTCATCGGACGGCACCAGCACCTTGCCGCCCTGATGCCCGCACTTCTTGGTTCCGGGCCGCTGGTCCTCAATGTGATAGCCGGTGACCCCGACCTCGACGAAACGACGAATCAGGTTGCGCACGTGGGCATCTCCGCCGTGGCCGGTGTCAGCATCAGCGATGATGAACGGCCGGTAGTCGACGGCGGGTGTGGCCGCGCGCTGCTCCTCGGTCATCTGCAGACGCAGGAACTGCTGATTGCGATCGGCGGTCAGCAGCGCTCGAATCAGGCCGGCAGCTTCGTCGGGCACCTGGCTCAGCGGATAGCTGGCGAGGTCAGGACCCGGATCCTCGTTGGTGGAACCCTTGGCCGAGGTGGCCCAGCCGCCGAGGTAGATGCCCTCTATGCCGCATCGCTTCATCGTCACGGCCTGGCCCGGCGAGTACGGCCCGAAGGTGGTGATGGACTTCTTCTGTCCGAACAGCTCACGCAGACGGTCGTAGAACGCGACAGCGGCATCGCGTGCCACGGTGTAATCAACCGGAATCGTGCCGCACTGCTCGACGACCTGACGGGCGGTGTAGAGCCGCGTGATGCCCTCGAAGCGGGGGCTGTCGAAATACCGCTGGGTGTCTTTCACCTCGTGGTCGACTCCGGTGCTGGTCATGGTCGTACGCTCCTCGTTGAGCCTGGAAATTAGCCAATCGGCATGCGGTGGTCATCGGACCCCGCCGATGCCCATTATCCCGAGTGAACCACGGCGTCGTGCCGGTTTCCAATGCACCGACCCTCTGCTGACCCTCCTTCGGGCCCCGCAACCGCCGAGCAGGTAGTTTTTGATCAGCGGGCGTTCGGCTCCGGAGTCTGGGGAAGGAGTCGCTGATGATCCGATGAGCGGCTACCAGGACAAACCGCGGAAATTGTTCGGCCTGGCGCTCATCTGCGTGCTCGCCGCCGTCACGGCCGTCGTTTACGTGCAGTTCCGCGGTGGTTTCACGGCCACCACCCAGCTGACCGTGCTCTCCGGCCGGTCCGGGCTGGTGCTGGACCCCGGGGCGACGGTGACCTACAACGGTGTTCGCGTGGGCCGGGTCAGCGAAATCGACGTGATTCAGGAAAACGGATCACCGTCGGCTCATTTGACGGCCGCGGTCGGCTCCCGGTTCCTGTCCATCATCCCGGCCAACGTGCGGGCCGATGTCACCGCCTCGACGATCTTCGGCAACAAATACCTTGCGTTGTCGTCCCCCGAGAAACCGGTGCCGCAGCGTATTTCAGCTGGTGATGTCATTTCCGCGGTGACGGTCACCACGGAGTTCCAGACGCTCTTCGAGACGCTCACCGGAATCGCCGAGAAGGTTGATCCGGTGCGCCTCAATGCGACTCTTTCGGCGATGGCCGATGGGCTCACCGGCTTGGGCTCGAAGCTGGGGCGCTCGGTGGTCAACGCCAACGCGATTCTCACGGACGTGAACCAGCGATTGCCGAAGTTGCAGGGGGACCTTCGCCGGGTGGCCGAGTTGGCCGACATCTACACCCAGGCCGGGCCGGATCTGTTCGACGCCGTTGAGAACGCCCTGGACAACACCCGCACCCTCAACCAGCAGCAAAATCATCTCGACGCCGTCCTGCTGGCGTCGGCGGGATTTGCCGCCACCGGCACCGATGTGGTCGGGCGCGCCGCCCCGTACTTCATCCGCGCCGCCTCCGACACGGTGCCCACCGCCAGGTTGCTCGACACCTACAGCCCGGAGATCCTGTGCACGTTACGTAATACCGCTGAACTGGCCCCGGTCGCCCTGGAATCGTTCGGCGGCAATGACTACTCGCTGGCGGCCCGCACCAGCCTGCTGGCCGCCCCCAACCCATACGTCTATCCGGACAACCTTCCCCGGATCAACGGCCGTGGTGGACCGGGCGGAGCACCGGGATGCTGGCAGAAGATCACCCGTGACTTCTGGCCGGCGCCGGCCCTGGTGGTCGACGACGGGGCAACGCTGGCCCCGTACAACCACTTCGAAGTCGGCCAGCCCCTACTCACCGAATATGTGTGGGGTCGCCAGGTCGGCGAGAACACCATCAATCCGTAGGCGGCAGTCCGGAGGCGATACCGTGCGGGTCATGGCGGAAGCGACGCCCACCGGCACACAGCTGGCACGGGGACTCACAGTGTGGTCTGCAGTCGGTATGTCCGTCGCACTGATGGCCCCGTCGATGGGGATCAACATCAATCCGCAGGCCACTTCGGCGGCTACCGGCAGGGCTGTGCCGATCGCCTTCCTGCTCGCCACGTTCGGCGTCCTGTTGATCGCCCACACGTTTGTCCGGCTGTCGCAGCGATTCAGTCAATCCGGCAGCGTGTACGCCTTCGTGGGAGTGACCCTGGGACCGCGCAGCGGCGCGGTGGCAGGCTGGCTAAACGCCTGCACCTACGTGCTCTTCGGGGTCGTGACATCGACGGCCGCGGGCATGTTCCTCACCGATCTGATCCGAAAAGTGCTGGCTCCCACCATATTGCCGGAATGGTTGACTTATCCGCTGGTCTGGCTGGTGCTGTTCGGCATGTGGGTGCTGGCGTCGAGTGACA
>NZ_JBPCSX010000008.1:0-14249 GCF_051006775.1 Mycobacterium sp. | reverse complement strand
CGCAGACCGATCACGTCATCGAGGCGCAGACCGGCACGGCCGAATACGTCGGCGAAAACCTCCGGCAGGGTCAACACGCTGGGACCGGTCTCGACCGTCACCCCGTCGAGGTCGACGATTCCGGCCTTGCCGCCGGGGTGCCGGCCGGCTTCGAGCACCCGCACCGGCAGCCCCTTGGCGGTCAGCGCCAGGGCGGCGGTCAGACCGCCGATACCGGCCCCGACGACCAGGACCTCGGCATCACGATCAGCGCCCATCGGTTCTCCGGCGGGCGGGCAGCAGGCGGGCGGGACGGATCAGCGGGGTGAATCCCGGCAGCGGATCATGCGGGTGGGTGCGGGCCCGGCGACCGTCGGTGGCCTCCCGGACCGCTGCGTCGATGACGGCCAGGCCATCGAGGATCCCGCTCTCCACCGCGGGCAGCAGCCGGTCCCCGCTGAGGGCCGGGCCCGGGATCGGCGGGCAGAACCGGACGACGGCGGCCGGCCGGTCGCGCTCCAGGAAGACGTAGTCGATGCTCACCGCGATGAGGTCCACCCGGCTGGTTTCCTGCAGGGTCTGCACGCCAGGCTTGAGGTCCAGCGGCCGCAGATGAGCCGGGCGCTGGCGGCCCTGGGGAAATATCCACAGCGCCCGGCCGGGCCGGTCAAGCAGTGCGGCGCACGAGCGCAGGCATCGCAGGCTGGACTCGTGGCTGCTGCGGTCCAGTGGCAGCGCGCCGACCCAGCCCAGAAACGGCAGCCGACGCAGATTCCTGGCGTCCATCACCGCCCACCCGAGGCCGCCGAGTGCCTCGTCGATCGGCAGCAGCAGCAGCGCGTCCCACCAGGCCACGTGGTTGGCCGCGAAGATCAGCGGCCGGCCGGCCAGCGCCGTGCGGACCTCGTCGAGGCCGCTGACCCACAGACCGTCGAGGTGGCGGGCGATCCGGCGTCGGGTGTAGGCGCGGGCGAGACGAAGGAACGCCGGACGCCGGGTGTCCCCGGCCATGGCGAGGGCCCCGGTGCGATCGTTCACGCCGCCTCCCGCTGCGCGCGGGCGGCATAGGAGCGCCCCCGCCAGCGGATGTCGCCGCGCCGGCTGCACCGGTAGCTGTCGAACAGAACACCCATCATGGCCAGCACGGCCAGCGGATGCATCAGCACGCTGAGCATGCTGTGGCCGTGCCGCGCGGCCATGATGAGGCGAAGGACGACGTTGGCCGCCACCCCGACTGCTGCCGCGGCCACCAGTCCGGTGTCACCGCGCAGTGCGGCGATCGGCAGGACGATGTAGGGCGCGACGAAGATCAGCAGGTGCAATGCCATCACGATGATCAGCCCCAGCGGATGCCCGCCGATGCCCTCGTAGAAGTTCTTGGAGAAACCGCGCCACAGCGAGGCACCGTCGGTGTACATCCGGCAGTCGGCCATTCGGTCGCCGTCGGCGAAGACCACCCGGCGGCCGCTGCGTTTCATCGCCCGGCACAGCGCCATATCGTCCACCAGTTGAGCGCGCACCCCGGCCCAGCCGCCTACCGCAGCCAGTGCCGAGCTGCGCACCAGCAGCAGCTGACCGTTGGCCGCCAGCACCCGGGGGTCGCGGGTCCGGTGGATCAGCGGCATCGGCAGCCATGCGACGTAGGACAGATGCAACAGCGGGATCATGAACCGCTCGATCATGCTGCCGGAGTGCTGGCGCGGCACCGCCGTCACCACTGCGGCATCGAGGCCGCCGGCAACCTGCGCCGGCGAGCCCAGCAGCGACAGCATCCGCAGTAGTCCGTCGGTGCGCAGGGTGACGTCGGCGTCGATATTGAGCAGCACCTCGCCACGGGCGTCGGTGCTGAGTCGGTCCAGCGCGTACGGCTTGCCGACCCAGCCGGCGGGCAGTCCGTCGCCACGGATCACCCGCAGCCGCGGCAGTTCTGCCTGCAGACCCGCCAGCACCTCGCCGGTGCCGTCGGTGGATTCGTCGTCGTACACCAGGATCTCGGAGATCGGGCCGTCCGCGGCATCCACCGCTCGAACGCAGCGCTCGATGTTGGCCACTTCGTCACGGGCCGGGATCAACACGCTCACACCGCCCGGTGCAGCACTCGCGGCTTCGGGCAGCGCGCGGCCGCGGGTCCAGAACGCGGCGTTGAACGCGACCAGTCCCATCGCCAGCAGGGCCGGACCCGCCACCAGAACCTCTGCGACGGTGTGACCGCTTACGCTCACCGCCGCACATCCGCGGACCGGCGCAGCAGCCTGCGCACGCGGCCCTCGGCGTCGCCGGAGAACAGCGGCAACCACATCGAGTTGGGTCCGGCCGCGCGGTGCACCCGCATCTGCACCAGTGGCCGAAGCAGGTCGGTGTCCACCCGGTCGGGCACCAGGTGTTCGCCGATGCCGTATCCCTCGTCCCGACCGCAGCGACCCCGCAGCAGATACCGCTGATAGAAGGGACCGTTGTCGAGCAGCGCACTCACCTCGACCGTCACCGGGCGGCCGTCGGGATCCGGGAAGTCGGCGCCGCTGGGCCAGCGCAGTCCCCAGACGCTGCGGCGCAACGGACCGACCTGTAACCCGGCGTTCTCGCGGGTGCGGCTGGATCCGTCGGCGCCGAACTCGACGACCAGATCGCGGGGGGCGGCCCCGGGATCCGACGGTGTCAGCCGGTAGAAGATCAGGTCGCGGCCGGCCAGCGAGACCCGGCCCCACCACCAGCTCTGGATGCCGAGGTCGTGCAGCGGCACTGTGGCGCTGTTCCGGTCGTGATAACCCCGTCCCTCGATTCGCACGTCGCCGCGGGGCGTGCGCAACTCGAGGCCGCCGGAACTGGCGGCGATCATCGGCGTCCACATGTGGGCCGACGGCTGGCCGGCCGACAGAGAAGCCGAGGCGTCGCCGGAGTGCGACCCGCGACGCAACGGACCCGACAGCCACAACCGCCCGACAGCGCGACCGCCGGTGGGCAGTCCCAGATCGAGAGTGGCCTCCAGCGTGCGCGTGGGTGCTACTCCCCCCGGTGTGTCGGTCCAGGTGAACGTGCAGTCGCCCATCCGCCAGGATCCGCCGTCGGCGTCCCAGCTGCACTGGTCCGGCGCCAGCTCGGAGAGCAGGTAGAACCGCTCGCGGCCGGCTCCGTAGACGACGAGGTTGACACTCGGCCGATCGACCGGGAGTTCCGGGCAGCCGGCCTTTGCCGACCGGGCGTATCCGGGCAGGAACGGCAATCCCCACGACCAGATGAGCGTCGCGCCACCGCCGTGATCGTCGACCAGGTCGACGTAGAACCAGGTGAATCCACCGGGGCTGCGCAGCACAGTGGGGTCAGGCGCGCAGTCTGCGGAGCTCAATTCGATCAAGAGGCCTCCGAACTTGGCGCGCCGACGGGACTGTTGTCAGACCTGCAAATGGTAAGCATCACCCAGGCGCCGATCTCGACCGTCCCCGGGGGTGAGTCAGTCTGTGGCGTGAGCAGTCAGCCGGTCGTGGTCGGCGGGGGTGACGTCGGTGGCCTCGTCGACGAGTAGCACCGGGATGCCGTTCTCGATGCGGTAGGCCTTGCGCAGCCGGGGGTTGTAGAGCAGACCGTCAACCGCGATGAGCGGACCCCGGTCGGCGGGGCACACCAGGATGTTCAGCAGGGTGGGGTCCATGATGTCGGTTTCGGACGTCTACTACGGCGCGGCTACGGGGTGACCGGCGTCGCCGCCGACGGAACTTCCGCGACCGGCGCGCTGCCGGCGGACATGCCGGGAATCTGGGCGGGGTTGCTGGCGCCCGGCATCTGCCCGGCGCCCATCACCGCGCTGTTGGCGTTCTGCCCGGCCTGGGCCTGCTGCAGGATCTCCAGCTGACCCTTGAGTTTGGCCTGGTAGGCGATGGTGTCCTTGAGCGCATTGATCAGCGGGTTCTGGTTGGGCCGGTAGTTCATCGCCTGCTGCAGCTCATCAAGGTTGGCCTTGGACGGCTTGAATCCCATCGACCGCAGTTTCAGCGAGACCTTGAGCAGGTTGGACAGCTGGCCGCCGCCGGAGCCCACCGCATATTCCTGCGCGAGATCGTCGAGGACGTCAGCGTGGGCCGGCGTGGCCGATCCGAGGAACAACCCGACGGCGATCGTGAGCCCGGCAGCGCCGCTGCACACACCCCGCAGCCAGTCTTTGGCGGTCATACATCCCCTCCACGTGGACGTCCAGCTTCCGGCGAGCCTACAGCGTTGCCGGCGCCCCGTCCTTGGCCAGCGCCGTGCGGGCGGCCGCCGTCAATCTCCTGTATCTACCTGTATCGGCATCGAGGTACCAGCTGTTACGGCCCGCCTGGGGCAGCCCGGCCGCCCGCAGCCCCGACACGGTCGGGCGGTAGGAGGCGCTCACCGGAAGGTCGCGCACCACGTGGACGACGTCCGGGGGCAACCCGGCCGGCATCTTGCCCACCGCGTCGGTCAGGTCCGCGACGGTCACGCTCATCCCGGGCCGCAGCGTGATCGCCGTGACGACAAGGGTGTTGCCTGCCAGCTCTACCGGGTAGGTGGCGGCGAGGTCGACTCCGGAGATGGCGCCGACGGCGTCGGTGATGGTCGCCGGGAAAACCACGCCGCGGCGGGTGTGGATCAGACCGGAACGGTTACCCAACAGCCAGAAGTCGCCGTCGGCATCGCGCCAGAACACGTACTCGGTGGAGATCCAGGTGTCGCCGGCGGAGAACACACCGCGTTTGATCGACGCGGTCGGGTCGATCGGTCCCCACGGCCGTGCCAGCAGGATGCCGATGTCCTCGCGGCCCGCCACCCGGACGAACCCGCGATCGTCCTCGAGGATGAGGTCCGCGTCGGGGTCGTAGGCGGCAAGTTCCACTTCGCCGCCGCCGGGCAGCGGACGGCCTTCGCTGCCGACCTTGATCCCCGCGACGTTGGCCAGCACTGCTTGGCCGTCGGAGGTGGCGAAGAACTCGACGATCCGGGCCGGGGCGAAGACGTCGAGGATGCGATCCCACAGCCCGGTCGGCATGCCCGAACCCATGAACAGCCGAATCGGGTTGTTGCCCGACATCTGGAAGTCGGGGTCGTCGACCACCGCGCGCAGCATCGACCAGGTGTAGGTGACCACCGTGACCCCGTACTGGCGCACCTCCTCCAGGAAGCGCTCCGGGCACAGCCCGCGGGACAGCGCGATCCGGGAGCCGGCGACCACCGAACCGCCGAGGCTGACCAGCAGGCCGGACTGATGATGCAGCGGAGTGAGGCAGTACACGGTGTCGCTACTGGTCAGTGCCGCCGCTGATGCGGTGCCGAAGGCCGAGAGTGCCCAGCGGTAGTTGGTGATCTGCTTGGGCACCAACTCTCCCCCGCCGATCGCGTTGAACACGACGTAGGCGACGTCGCGGGCGTAGCCCGGGTTGGGCCGGTACCAGCCGGGCAACTCCACCGCGTCGGGATCGATCTTCTCCATATCGATCACCCGGCTGCTCGACGGGAGCTTGAGATCGCGGTTCTCGCCACCACCGAGGACCAGCACCTGAACCGGGAGGGCCTCGGCTGCGGCCAGGTTGGCCGGGTCGGTGATGACTTCGGTGACACCGCCGAGTCGCACCGCCTGCTTGAGGTCGGCGTCATGCGGCATCAGCACGGCAACCGCACCGAGGCGCGACAGCGCCGCGATCGCGACCAGCGCGCTCGGCCTGGTGTCCATCAGCACGCCGACCCGGATGCCTTGGCGCACGCCGACATTGATCAAACCCCGCACGACGTTGTCGATGCGCCGGTTGACGGCCTCGTAGGTGTGCACCCGACCGTCGAACAACAGGAATTCCCCGTCGGGCGCGGACTCGGCCTGCTCGGAGATGATGCGAGCCAATGAGATCCGGGTGTGGTCGTTGATCTGGCCGAGGCGGACCAGACGCGGCAGCGTGCGGGCCGTCTCGATGGCCAGGGTGCGCACCGATCTGTTGGCGGCCCACACCGTATCGGCCGCCCCGCGGGCGATCGACAATGCCAGCTCGGATGCCTCGGCGACACCGTGCATCACCCGGGAACTCAGCGCCACACCGGAATCGGCCGGATCGGCCGACGTGTCCGGCATCGGCTCGATATTGGCCGGTTTGGCATCGCGACCGGAGATCCACAGCACCCATTCGGCGACGGTGGGCCAGGTGATGGTGGCGGCCTTGGATCCGACGACCAGACCGAAGTGGCCGGCCCGGATCATCACCTCGTAGACGTCGGCCTTGGGTGCGGCCCGTTTGATACCGCGCACCGACGGCGGTTGGCCGATGTCGTCGACCTCGCCGATGAAGGCCAGCATCGGGCAGGTGATATCGCTGAGGGTGACCAACTGACCCTGGATGGCGAAGCCACCGGTCATCATCCGGTTGTGCGTGACGAACTGTTTGAGCAACTCCGATACCGCCGGGCCGGACCAGGCGATCCAGCCCTCGCGGTCAAGGAAACGGCGCTGCTGTTCGCGAGGCAGCAGTGCCTCGCGATCATGCAGCTGCAACAGGAACTCGACCCGGGACTTGGCGGTCTTGAGCGGGTCGAGCAACTGAAAACCGGTGCGCGCCAACCATCCTGGGACATCTATCCGGTTGAACACGTGATCGGCGAGGAACTCGGCGGCAGCAACACCCATATTCGCCGGGATGCCCATCGGCAGGGCGGCGAGCGTGTCGACCGGGGAACCGAAGGCGACGATGCTGGCGATGTCCTTGGACCGCCGGTAGGCGGCGGCCTGATAGCAGAACATGCCACCCTGGGAGTAGCCGGCCAGATGCACGTCCTGGCCGGTGGCGTCCTTCACCGTTTCGATGGCGTTGTCGAGCGCCACGATGTGGTCGGTGAGGGTGCGCTCCATCCCGCCCTCGACCTCGTCGGGCGAGCCGTAGTCGATGACCCACGGATCCAGGCCCGCCGCGTGCAGGATGCCCACGGCACCCTCATCCCGGGTGACGTCCCACATGTTGGCCGACATCATCATCGGGTGGACCATCAGCACCGGTGGGCCGGCCGCGGGCCGGCCGGGGCGGTTGTCCGGCGGGAAGTAGCGGCGCAGTTTGTACATGCTGGTGGACTCGACGATCTGGTACGGCGAGGGCACCACGCCGGTCTCCAGACCACCCAGGCGGGCAACCTCGTAACCGTTCTGCGCGGTCGCCACCAACCGCTCCAACGGCCTGGTTAGCGCCGAAAGACTCAGATCCACTGCTGCTCCCCTGCCGACTCTGCGCTGTAAGGCCCCGACAGCCCGCTCATCATTGCTCACTAGGCTATCCCCGGTGGCACATCTGCTGGGCGCTGAGACGCTCCATCTCGAGTATCCGACGCAGGTGGTCTTCGACTCCGTGACCGTGGGCGTCAACGATGGCGACCGGATCGGCCTGGTCGGACGCAACGGGGACGGCAAATCCAGCCTGCTGGCCATGCTCGTCGGCCGCCTCGAACCCAACTCAGGGCGGGTGACCTGCCGCGGCGGGCTGACGGTCGGATCCCTGGACCAGGACGACAGCCTCGACCCGGACGCCACGGTGGCCGCGGTCCTGGTCGGCGATATGCCCGAACACGAGTGGGCCGGCGATGCACGGATCCGAGATGTGATCGGCGGACTGGTCGCCGACATCGACTGGCAGGCGCAGGTGGGAACCCTCTCCGGTGGCCAGCGTCGCCGCGTCCAGCTCGCCGAGCTGCTGATGGGCGACTGGGACGTGATCGTCCTCGACGAACCGACCAACCACCTCGATATCGAGGGCATCACCTGGCTGGCCACGCATCTCAAAGGACGCTGGTCCCGCAACTCCGGCGGACTCCTGGTGGTGACCCACGACCGGTGGTTCCTCGACGAGGTCGCGCTGACCACCTGGGAGGTGCATGACGAGATCGTCGAGCCGTTCGAGGGCGGCTACGCGGCCTACGTGCTGCAACGCGTCGAGCGCGACCGGCAGGCCGCCACCGTCGAGGCCAAGCGGCAGAACCGGATGAAGAAGGAACTGGCCTGGCTGCGCCGCGGAGCTCCGGCGCGGACCGCCAAGCCGAAGTTCCGGATCGACGCGGCCAACGAGTTGATCGCCGACGTCCCGCAGATCCGCAACGGCGTGGAACTGGCCCGGCTGGCGACCGCCAGACTCGGCAAGGACGTCATCGACCTGTTGGACGTATCGGTGTCCTACCCCGGCATCGACGGGATCAGCCGGCCGGTGCTGCGAAACGTCGAGTGGCGAATCGCTCCCGGCGAACGAACCGGGATCGTCGGCGCCAACGGCGCAGGCAAGTCCACCCTGCTGGGTCTGATCGCCGGCACGGTCACGCCGGACTCCGGCAGGGTGAAGCGAGGCAAGACGGTTCGACTGGCCATGCTCGACCAGCAGGCCGGGATTCTGACCGATCTCGCCGGCGATATGGTTCGCGATGTTCTTGCGCAACTGAAGGCCGGCTACATCATCGACGGCAAGGAGCTGACGCCTGCACAGTTGTTGGAGCGCTTGGGTTTTCGCCGCGAGCAGCTTTCAGCCCGGGTGGGCGAGCTTTCCGGCGGCCAGCGGCGGCGACTTCAGTTCATGCTCACACTGCTGTCCGAACCCAACGTGCTGGTGCTCGACGAGCCCACCAATGACGTGGACATCGAGATGCTCTCCGAGATCGAAGACATGTTGGACTCCTGGCCCGGCACGCTGATCGTGGTCTCCCATGACCGGTATCTGCTGGAGCGTGTCACCGATCAGCAATACGCGATCCTCGACGGACATCTGCGTCACCTGCCCGGCGGGATCGATGAATACGTCCGGCTAGCCGCGCGCCGAGCTGCCCGCTCCGCCAACAGCACCACTGCGAAGACCTCCGAGGTTTCAGCCGCCCAGGCGGCACTGTCCGGAGCCGAACTTCGCAATGTGCAGAAGGAGATCGCTGCACTGGACCGGGCGCTGGGCAAACTGGCCGGGCGAGTCGACGCCAAGCATGTGGAACTGGCCGAACACGACCAGTCCGATCACGTCGGGATCGGCCACCTCACAGCCGAATTGCGGGTTCTGGAAGCGGAACTGGCCGAGAAGGAGGGCCGCTGGCTGGAACTCTCCGAACTGGCCGAATCTGGGGAATGACTAGACCTTTTCGGTGACCGGGAATCGACCGGCCAACAACAGGCTGCACAGCGCGAAGATCCCGGCCGCCAGGATGGCGCGGCTGACGCCGATCTGGTGGGCCGCCAGCCCGAAACCGAAACTTCCCGCCGCCATTGAGCCCTGGACGGCCAGGGCATAGATCGCGGTGATCAACCCATGCATATTCTCCGGCGATGCCATCTGCACCGACGACAGGTGCGTGATGCTCACGATGCTCCACGCGCATCCGTAGAACAACAGGAACGACGCGTCCAGCAGCATGCTGTCCCACTGACTGATCCCGATCACCGCAAGCCCGAGAACGACGACGGCACCCGCCGACAGCCGGCTCAGTCGGACATGCCGGCGCAGAACCGGTGTCAGGACCGCGCCGGCCGCGGACCCGATCCCCAGGGCGGCCAGAAGTCCGCCGTAGCCGATCGGGCCGGTCTGGATGTTCTCCTTGGCCTCCAGCGGCAGCAGGCCCAGCACGGTGCCGCAGGTGACCATCACCATCGCGGTGCGCACGATCGGTCCGTACAGGTTCGCCGATCCCCGGAGAAGTTCCCAGGCCTGTCGCAGCGATCGGGACGTGCCGGTGTCCGGCTCGTCGATCGCGATGCGATCTCTGGCTGTCGTCTTCACGCCCGTGGTCTTCAGGACGAGCAGCATGTAGAGGTGCGAGAGCGTGCTGGTGAACAGCACGACCGCGGTGCCGAAGAACCCCATCAGGTAGCCGCCGATGACGGGGCCGGTGGCCCGGCCGATATCGCTGCTCAGCGAATTGAACGAAAGTGCCGCCACTACTTTGTCTTTCGGCACGAGTCCGTAGAGATACGGCTTCCACGAGGATTGCTGAACCACGACTCCCACCCCGAGTAGGAACATCGCGAACAGCAGCAGCCGCGGGGTGAGATTCCATCCCCCGGCCAGTGCGATGACGGCGAGCAAACCGGTGACCGCAAGCATCCACACCTGCGAGGCGATCATCATCCGACGATGCCCCACCGAATCGGTGGCAACTCCCAGCGGAATCGCGAACAGGACGAACGGCAGGCTCGACACCGTCTGGACCATGCTCACCAACACCGGGCTGTCGGTCAGCGAGGTCATGGTCCAGGCAACGCCGAGGTTGAGCATCACCAGCCCGAGGTTGAAGACGAGATTCGCGGTCCAGACGTTGCGGAATTGCCGCTGACCGAACAGCTCGTACCCCGATCCGGTCATCGACGCAGTCTCTGCCGCATTCCGTCAACCATCTCGCGCACCGTCTGCAACTGAGAGGCGACCTGTTCCGGGGCGGTGCCGCCGCGGGCATTGCGGGAGGCCACCGAACCGTCGACGGTCAGAACCTGGCGCACCTCGGGGCTGAGTTCGGCGCTGATCGCAGCCAGTTCCCCGTCGCTCAGTTCGTCGAGGCCCACACCCCGGCCCTCGGCGGCACGCACCGCCGCGCCGGCGGTCTCGTGGGCCACCCGGAACGGCACCCCGCGGCGCACCAGCCACTCGGCGACGTCGGTGGCCAGGGTGTAGCCGACCGGTGCCAGCGCGGCCATCCGGTCGACGTCGAAGACCAGGGTTGCCACCAGACCCGCCATCGCCGGCAACACCATCTCCAACTGGGCCACCGAATCCAATACCGGCTCCTTGTCCTCCTGCAGATCCCGGTTGTAGGCCAGCGGCATCGCTTTGAGGGTGGCCAGCAGACCGGACAGATTCCCGATCAGTCGGCCGGCTTTCCCGCGGGCCAGTTCGGCGATATCCGGATTCTTCTTCTGCGGCATGATCGAGCTGCCCGTCGACCATGCATCGTGCAGGGTGACGTAACCGAATTCGGTTGTGCTCCACAAGATGATGTCCTCGGCCAGCCGGGAGATGTCGACGGCGATCATGGCCAGGACGAAGGCGGCCTCGGCGGCGAAATCGCGGGCGGCCGTCGCGTCGATGGAATTGTCAGCCGCGGCAGCGAATCCCAGCTCCGCGGCGATCGCGTCAGGATCCAGGCCCAGCGATGATCCGGCCAGGGCGCCGGATCCGTACGGTGACACCGCGGTGCGGACGTCGAAGTCGGCGATCCGGTCGACGTCGCGCAGCAGCGGGTGGGCGTGCGCCAGCAGATGATGGGACAGCAGCACCGGCTGCGCGGCCTGCAGGTGGGTCTTGCCCGGCATGGTCGCGGTCGGGTGCGCGGCAGCTTGGCCGGCCAGTGCCTCGACGACACCCAGTACGCCGTCGGCGACCCGGGTCATGGCGTCGCGCAGCCACATCCGGAACAGAGTGGCCACCTGGTCATTGCGGGAGCGTCCGGCCCGCAGCCGGCCGCCGAGATCCGCGCCCACCCGGTCGATGAGCCCGCGTTCCAGCGCGCCGTGCACGTCTTCGTCGGTGACGATCGGGGCGAAGCTGCCGTCGGTGATATCGGATCCCAGGCTGTCCAGACCGGCAAGCAGTCCGTCGCGCTGCTCATCGGTCAACAGGCCGGCGCGATGGAGCACCCGCGTGTGGGCCTTCGAGGCCGCAACGTCATAGGGCGCCAGCACCCAGTCGAAGTGGGTGGACTTGCTCAGCGCGGCCAGCTCGGGGCTGGGACCGTCGGCGAACCGACCGCCCCACAGTGACCCCTCGTTGGTACTCATGCCACCTTCCCCGCCGTCACGTTGCCCGCGCGGCACAGGTGTGTCATTGCCGTCGGTCCCGCACGGCGGCGATCTTGGACGACAGGCCGTGCAGATGTACGAATCCCTTGGCGGACGACTGATCGAAGGTGTCGCCCTCGTCGTAGGTGGCGAGGTTGAAGTCGTACAGCGACTCCGGGCTGCGGCGGCCGTTGACGGCGATATGACCGCCGTGCAGCACCATCCGGACCTCGCCGGTGACCCGCTCCTGAGTGGTGGCGACGAAGGATTCCAGGGCGGTCTTGAGCGGGGAGAACCACAGGCCGTCATACACCAGCTCACCCCAGCGCTGATCGGTGATCCGCTTGAACCGGCCCAGCTCACGCTCGACGGTGACGTGCTCGAGTTCGGTGTGCGCGGTCACCAGCACCATCGCGCCGGGTGCCTCGTAGATCTCCCGGCTCTTGATGCCGACCAGCCGGTCCTCGACGACGTCGAGACGGCCCACGCCCTGGGCGCCGGCCCGCCGGTTGAGCTCGACGATGGCCTCCAGCACCGTCACCGGGCGCTCATCGATGGACACCGGCACACCCCGCTCGAAACCCACGATGACTTCGTCGGGAGTGTTCCAGTTCAGCGTCGGATCCTCGGTGTAGTCGTAGACATCCTTGGTCGGCGCATTCCAGAGGTGTTCCAGGAAACCGGTTTCAACCGCACGGCCCCACACGTTCTGATCGACAGAGAATGGCGAGCGCTTGGTGACATTGATCGGGATGGCGTTCTCCTCGGCGAAGGCGATGGCCTTCTCCCGGGTCCATGCGTAATCCCGGACCGGGGCGAGCACCTGCAGATCCGGTGCCAGCGTGGCGAATCCGACCTCGAAGCGAACCTGATCGTTGCCCTTGCCGGTGCAGCCGTGGGCGACGATCCCGCCGCCGAACTCACGCGCCGCCGCCACCAGGTGCTTGACGATCAACGGCCGGCTCAGCGCCGACACCAGCGGGTAGCGGTCCATGTAGAGGGCGTTGGACTGAATGGCCGGCAGGCAGTACTCGTCGGCGAACTCATCGCGAGCGTCGACCACGACCGCCTCTACGGCGCCGCAATCGGTGGCCCGCTGGCGCACCACCTCCATGTCCTCGCCGCCCTGCCCGAGGTCGATGGCGACGGCCACCACCTCCTTGCCGGTCTCCTTGCCGATCCAGCTGATGGCCACCGAGGTGTCCAGGCCACCGGAATAGGCCAGGATGACGCGCTCGGACATGAACTTCTCCTCTTATCGATGACTCGTTGTCGGTAACTGGTTGTCGGTGACTAGCGAATGGTCTCAAACATGGCGGCCAGTTCCGCACCCGTCATCGGTTCGCGGGCGACCACCAGGATGGTGTCATCCCCGGCGATGGTGCCGACCACCTCGGCCAGGGCGGCCCGGTCGATGGCGCTGGCCAGGTAGTGCGCCGCGCCGGGCGGGGTGCGCAGTACGGCCAGGTTGGCGCTGGCGTCGGTGGACACCAGCAGATCGCCGAGCAGCCGGGACAGCCGCTCGGTGCCACCGGAGACACCCCGCACCGGACTGCCGTCCTCGGGCACCACGTAGACACCACTCCCACCGTCGG
Source organism: Mycobacterium sp. (assembly GCF_051006775.1). Taxonomy (GTDB): domain Bacteria; phylum Actinomycetota; class Actinomycetes; order Mycobacteriales; family Mycobacteriaceae; genus Mycobacterium. The sequence goes on along the minus strand of NZ_JBPCSX010000008.1, from coordinate 962 downwards.
CGCCGCGCAGTTTGACCGCGCCGAGTTCCTCGAGGTCCCGGGACAGGGTGGCCTGGGTGACCTCGATGCCCTCATCGGCCAGCAGCGCGACCAGTTCGCTCTGGCTGTGCACCGACGTCGACGAGACGATCGCGATGATCCGGGCCTGCCGGCCGGCCCGGGTCCTCTCCTGGGTCCGGGTCATCGGGAACCTCGCTCTTCGCGCAAGCGGCTCATCGGCGGTTCTCCAGCAGCCAGACCAGCAGCGCCTTCTGGGCGTGCAGCCGGTTCTCCGCCTCGTCCCACGCCGCGCTGTGCGGGCCGTCGATCACCTCATCGGTGATCTCGTCACCGCGATGAGCCGGAAGGCAGTGCAGTACAACGACATCCGAATCCGCCCTGTCCAGCAGATCCGCATTGATCTGATACGGCCGGAACGGCCCCACCCGGTCCAGACCGTCGTTCTCCTGCCCCATCGAGGTCCAGGTGTCGGTCACCAGAACGTCGGCGCCGGCGGCAGCCGCCTGCGGATCGTTGGTGATGGTGACAGTCGCACCGGTCTGCGCGGCGCGGGCCCGAGCAGCTCCGACGAACCTCTCCTCCGGCTCGAAACCCGTTGGCGCAGCCACCGTCACACTCACCCCGGCGGTGACACCGCCCAGCATCAACGAGTGCGCCATATTGTTGGCGCCATCGCCCAGATAGGTCATCCGCAAGCCCTGCAGAGCACCCTTGCGCTCGGCGAGGGTCTGCAGATCGGCCAGTATCTGGCAGGGGTGGAAGTCGTCGGACAGCGCATTGACCACCGGGACGGTAGCCGTCGAGGCCATCGCGGTCAGCCGGTCCTGCCCGAAGGTCCGCCACACGATGGCGTCGACGTAGCGCGACAGCACCCGGCCGGTGTCCTCCAGAGTCTCATCGCGGCCCAGCTGGGTGTTGCGGCCATCGACCACGACGGCATGGCCACCGAGTTGGGCGATCCC
>NZ_JBPCSX010000007.1:0-2874 GCF_051006775.1 Mycobacterium sp. | reverse complement strand
CCAGACCACCGTCGCCGAATGTGACCGCCGACGTCGACCGGCCGCCCATCACGGGGTCATTGACTGTCGTCCAGGCCGCTACCGCGGCGGGATCACCGAAGTCGACCAGAACCGCCGGCCCGACCGCCGGGTCTGCCCGGGCGATCCGCCCGGTGTTCCCGCCCGCCACGATCAGTACCGCCACGCACATGATCGCCATAGGTGTCCACGCCCGCCGGCGCCGTTGGTCATTCCACATCCCCTCAATGTAGGGGTACCGGTTATCCCGCCGGTCCGACACGAGTCTTAGACGCGCTACCGGGCCGGAATCATGCCGAGCGCGTAGACCACGATGAAGAGATTCATCAGCATCATGACGGTGGCAGGCAGCGCGTCGACCAGCGAGTCCCGGCATCGGATGCGGACGACGACGCCCGCGGCCATCAGCACGGTGAGGCCGCCCGCGGCGGCAACCGTGAGGTGCGGCACAAAGTAGCCGACGATCAGACCCGTCGCTCCGAGCAGTTCGAGGGCCCCGGTGAGTTTCCGGAATCGCAGCAGCCCGAACCGGGTGAACTCCATGACCATCGCATTGGAGACGAAGACGGCCACGCCGTAATACAAAAACACCACAACCGACAGAACTTTGCACGCCTGGTACAGCACAATCATGGTGTAACGATCCGATCAGCATTCGTGCACTGGCTAGCACTCACGGCAGTGGAGGCACCAAATGTCATCTTTCGCAGTTTCCACCACGCTTCAGATCGTTGTTGCATTGGGGCTGTTTAACGTCTGGTTGGTCCGCGCGCGGGCCGCGACGGCCTATCGCGGCGGTTCGGCGCAGTCTCTGAAAGAGGAATTCGCCACGTACGGCCTCCCTGAGTGGACGTTTTACGTGGTCGGAGCCCTCAAGCTGGGTTCGGCGGTGCTTCTGATCGCCGGGATCTGGTTTCCGGCACTCATCAAGGCGCCGGCTTTGATCGTTGCGGCGTTGATGGTCGGGGCACTGGCGATGCATGCGAAGGCCAAAGACTCACCGGCGAAGTACCTGCCGGCGCTCCTGATGCTGGTTATGTGTGTCGCCATCTACCTGTTGCAGTGAGGGCGGTGATACAGATGGGGTTCATCCCGTCGACGTCGAAATGCGACCTGCCGGACGACCGGTTCCAGTAGATTCCGTTCATGGCGATCTGGGATTTTGTGCTGAGCTTGACCGAACCGTCGCCGCGGCCGGATCGGGAAAATTTCCGGGTGGTCGACGTGCCGGGGTCATGGACCCGCACAGTCACCGGAACCTCCTCCTTCCAGGACACGATCGACGCATTGCCGTTGGGTACCGTCGAGGTGACACTGCGGTTGGAACCTGCGAGCAGGGTGGGCGCCTACATCGGCGACCAGCAAGTCGGCTGGCTGGCCACCCAGCGGAACAGCGTCATGCGGATGACGGCCGGCAGCCTCCTCTGGTCGGACCCGTGGCTGACGTGGATGGCGCAGTTGGACAGCGCGGGGATCCAACCGCGGTTCCAGGGTTTACTGCGCATCGCGGGCGACCCCGGCCGACGCCTCATCAACATCGACGTCCCCGGCCGCAATGAGCCGCGGCTATCCACCATCGCGAAAAGAATCATCAACCCGACGGCCACAGACGGTTAAGCCGGACGGCGGGAGGCACCGGCACCTAAGCCCGGACTCCAGCGCTGTCCATTCCCGTGCATTGCCGGCCCACGGCACCTCAGCCGAATGACCCAGATCCTGCTGATCCTGACCAGCCTGTTGATCGGTGCCGCGTTGCGGCTCAGTGGCCGGATGCCGGAGAACACCACGAAGGTGCTCGGCGGGTGGGTGATCAACGTCGCACTGCCGGCAACGGCGGTCGCCAGCGTGCACAACCTGACCGTGCGCCCGGACTGGTGGCTGGCCGCGGCGACACCGTGGATCGGCGTCCTACTGGCTATCGCCGTGCTGGTGCCGGTGTGCCGCGTGCTGGGTTGGTCGCGTCAACGCACCGGTGCGCTGCTACTTGTCGGGGGGTGGGGCAACACCTCGTTCGTGGGCCTGCCGATGATCGCAGCCCTCGCGGGTCCACAGTGGCTGGGCCTTGGCATCGTTATCGACCTGTTCGGCTCCTACCTGGCGCTGTCCACCCTTGGCATCGCGGTGGCGACCATCGCCAGCGCCGGCCGGATGGACTGGCGGGTGGTCGTTCATCGGGTCGCCACCTTCCCGCCGTTCCTGGCGATCCTGATCGCGCTGGCCACCAATCACCTGGATCGGCCGCCGTGGCTGACCGAGATCGTCACGACACTTGCCCACACCCTCACCCCGATCGCATTGGCCGCCGTGGGCTTCGCGTTGCGGCCGGATCGAATCGCCGGGCGGCTGAAGCCACTCATCGTGGCTCTGGGTTACCGCCTGTTCGTGGCGCCGCTGGCACTGCTGGGGTTGTACATCGCGCTCGGCAGCCTGGGCGACCCGGTGGCCAAGGTCGCGATTTTGGAGATGGCGATGCCACCCATGCTCGGCGCGAGCATCATCGCGCTGGAACATGACTTGGAGCCCGATCTGGTGGCGTTGGTGATCGGGATCGGTGTCCCGCTTTCGTTGCTGACCGCATGGACATGGTGGACGCTGATCTCCTGACGGGATGCCCGGGCCGCGCGGGCCAATTAGGGTCTGGACAATGACCACACCGGAATTCGACGTCGTCATCGCCGGCGGTCGCGTGATCGATCCCGAAACCGGACTCGACGCACTGCGGTCGGTCGGCATCCGCGCTGGATCCATTGCCGCGATCTCCGACGCCGACCTCAACGGCGCCGTGACACTCGACGCGCTCGGACGTATCGTCACCCCAGGGTTCATCGACCTGCACTCCCACACCCAGTCGATCCC
>NZ_JBPCSX010000006.1:0-10363 GCF_051006775.1 Mycobacterium sp. | reverse complement strand
GGCTGGATAGCCACGTTCGGACAGGATAACCGCTGAAAGCATCTAAGCGGGAAACCTTCTCCAAGACCAGGCTTCTCACCCATTAAGTGGGATAAGGCCCCCCGCAGACCACGGGATTGATAGACCAGACCTGTAAGCGCAGTAATGCGTATAGGGAACTGGCACTAACCGGCCGAAAACTTACAACAACACACTCGCAACCACACCCACGAACACATATCGAGCACCACACCCCACCACCAAATACACCGGCACACCCGTGCCGGCACACGGGGCACACACAAATTTACATAGAGTTACGGCGGCCATAGCGGCAGGGAAACGCCCGGACCCATCCCGAACCCGGAAGCTAAGCCTGCAAGCGCCGATGATACTACCCAAAAGGGTGGAAAAGTAGGACACCGCCGAACACCATTTAAGGAACGCCCCCCGAGAAATCGGGGGGCGTTCCGCTTTTTAAATACAGGCTGAATTCAGGCGAACAAAGTCAAATCGATAGGCGCTTGCATCTCCGCCGAGTTCCTCTCCAAAGCAATGAGCGTGCTCTTGCGTTCAATTCCGCCGGCATAACCCGTTAGGGCGCCCGCCGCACCGATTACCCGGTGGCAGGGAATGATGATCGAAATCGGATTCCTACCGTTGGCCAATCCGACTGCACGCGACGCACCCGGAGAACCGATCTGCTCGGCGATCTCACCGTATGACCGGGTCTCGCCGTATGGAATGGTCTGCAAAGCCGCCCACACCCGACGCTGGAAATCGGTACCGGTCAATCGCATAGCGACGTCGAATTCGGTAAGTGAACCGGCGAAGTATGCGTCAAGCTGCTCGGCCACATCGGCGAACGCCTCGGGCCCGGCCGGCTCCCAGCCCGACCGGTCCGGCTCATGGGCATGGTCGGCCATCCGCAGATGGACCAGGGTCGAGCCTTCGCCGGCCAATGTCAGCGGGCCCACCGGGCTGTCGATGATGCGATACCGCAGTGCCATCCCTCGACTCTGGCACGGGTAAGCGCGATATGCCAGCCGTTACGATCCGACTATGGCTCAACTGGTGCAGCGCTATCTCGACGACATCGTCGCCGAGTACGCCCCCATCACCGATGGCGCCCTGGCCGACTACATTCCCGAACTCACCGAAGCCGACCCGACCTCGTTCGGCCTCACCCTGTCCGCCTCGGACGGCTACCTCTACCAGGCCGGCGACGCCGGTACCGAATTCACCATCCAGTCGATCTCCAAACCGTTCACCTATGCGCTCGCACTGGAGTTGGCCGGGCAGCAGGCGGTGGATACCAAGATCGGTGTCGAGCCATCCGGTGACGCATTCAACGAGATCAGTGTCGACGAGAAGACCAAGACTCCGAAGAACGCCATGATCAATGCCGGCGCGATCGCCGCGGTGTCCCTGATCCCCGGCGCCACCCCGGACGAGCGTTTCGCCCGTATCCAGGATTTCTATTCGGCCTGCGCCGGGCGCCCGCTGGAACTCGACGAGGCCGTCTACCGTTCGGAGAAGGCCACCGGTAATCGGAACCGGGCGATCGCCTACATGCTGACCAGTTTCGGTGTGCTCGAGGACGATCCCGATGAGGTGCTCGACGTCTACTTCCGGCAGTGCTCGCTGCGGGTCACCAGTGTCGACCTGGCCCGGATGGCCGCCACCCTGGCCAGAGGTGGGGTCAACCCGCAGACCGGCAGACGGGTGGCCGATAGCAAGGTGGTCCAGCGCACGCTGAGCGTCATGGTCACGTGCGGGATGTACAACGGGGCAGGGGACTGGGTCAGTGCGGTCGGCATGCCCGCCAAGAGTGGCGTCGGCGGCGGAATCCTGGCCGTGCTGCCCGGCCAACTGGGGATCGGGGTGTACTCGCCACTGCTGGATGGCAGGGGTAACAGCCTGCGGGGAGTCCTGGTCTGCCGCGCTCTCTCAGACCGCCTCGGACTGCACTTCCTCAACGTCAGCCGCGAGTCGCGATCCACCATCCGCGCGATCTACGAGGCGAGTCCCGGTATCAGGGTGTACGAGATGCACGGGGACCTGATGTTCGCCGGCGCCGAACGGGTACTGCGCTCGGTCGACCGGGAGAGTGGGGACTTCTCCGTGGGCATTCTCGACGTCACCCGGGTCGACACCATCAACGATTCGGCCCGGGCGCTGCTGGCCGGAATGAGCGCCACACTGCGGGCGGCCGGCAAGCTTGGCCTGCTCGTCGACCCGGATGCCGCGGTGATCCTGCCCGGCCGCGGTTATGACGATGTCGCGTTCACCGATCTCGACAGCGCACTGGGGGCCGCCGAAAAATGGCTACAGACCGACCGTTGCGCTCAGTGACCGCCGATGAGAGTCGCGACCGCGACCCGCTCGTCATAACCACGTAGCCGGACCGGTCTGCGGGACCGCCAGAATCGCTGCTCGCGTTCGGGGGCCGCGCTCACTGTCACCGCGGACACCAGCACCCGATTCGGCTCCGTTCGTGCCAGTTCGCTGAGCCGTGCCGCCTCGTTCACCGGCTCACCGATCACCGTGTATTCGAAACGTTCCTTCGCGCCGACATTTCCGGCCACCACCTGTCCGGCCGCAACGCCGATCCGCGCCGGGCACTCGGGCACCTCGCGCTCCAGCCTCCTGCTGATCGTCCGGGCTGCAGCCAGCGCCTCGCCCTCGGGGTTCTCCATGGCGACCGGAGCTCCGAAAATCGCCAGTGTGGCGTCACCCTCGAATTTGTTGACCAGCCCACGGTGCCGGTCGACCTCCTCGACGACGATCGAGAAGAACCGGTTGAGCAGATCGACCACCTCCTTGGGGGGCAGGGTGCTGACCAGCCGGGTGGATCCCACAACGTCGACGAACATCACCGCGACGTGGCGCTCCTCGCCGCCGAGCTTCGGGCGCTGCATCTCAGCCATCGCGGCCACCTCACGACCGACGTGGCGGCCGAACAGATCGCGGACCTGTTCGCGCTCGCGCAGACCGGCGACCATCGAGTTGAATCCGCGCTGTAGTTCACCGAGTTCGGTGCCGTCGAACACCACCACGCTGGCATCCAGATCACCCTCCTCCACCCGGCGCAGGGCGGCGCGCACCATCCGCACGGGTGTGGAGGTCAGCCACGCCAGAATCCACATCAGGATGAAGCCCACCAGCACGCTGAGGACTGAACTGATGACGACCGCCACTTCCAACTGAGTCTTGGTCAGGTTCCCCAGGATCAGCGAGAACATCGCGGTCAGACCGATTCCTATGACAGGAACACCGGAGCTGAGCAGCCAGACCACCACGGTGCGGCCCATGATCCCGGGCGCCAGCCGGCGGGGCGGGCGTCCGGCGGCAAGCGCTTCGGCTGCCACCGGTCGCAGCGCGAACTCTGCCGTCAGATAGCACGTGGTGGCCACCACCAGGCCGCAGAAGATCACCGTCAGCGATATGCGAGGGATGAACAACGGGTCGTACATTCCGAAGAGGACGGTCAGCAGTACCGCTCCGCCACCCCATAAGACCAAGTGGGACAGCGCAATTCGCCACGGCGTCAGCAGCGTGCTACGCAGATCATCCTGAGTCGGTGGTCGTCCATCGATCGCCCAGCGTAGGTCGTTGACCGTACGGCGGTGTATCCACCAGGTGCCGAACACCATCGCGAGCAGGATGTAGGCGGGGGTGGCGATAAATGGCACCCATCCCGGTACATCGCTGATCACACTCGGTTCGGGGAAGGCCACCACGTCGAGCAGCAGCGCCAGGGCGATGCCGATCACGTTCACCGTCAGGATGAACAGGGTGAGGATGACCTGAATCCGGACATGTCTGCGGTTGGGGCTCTCGGAGACCTTGCCCAGCAGCAATGAACCATAGGCCGGCGTCTTGGTGAGCCGACCGCTCTGGCGGGTGAGGCGTTCCAGTACGCGGCCTAGCCGCTGCGCCGCGCTCGGTCGGGAACTCATGGTGGCGTCAGCCTAATTCGGCTTCGGCGGTATCAGCCGGAATCGGCTCAGCCGGCACCCTAAGCTGAACCAGTGCGACTCGTGATCGCCCAGTGCACCGTGGACTACCTCGGCCGGCTCACCGCCCACCTGCCGTCGGCCCGCCGGCTGCTCCTGGTCAAGGCCGACGGCTCGGTCAGTGTGCACGCCGACGACCGGGCCTATAAGCCGCTGAACTGGATGAGTCCGCCGTGCTGGCTGACTGAGGACTCCGACGGCGCCGTGTGGGTGGTGGAGAACAAGGCCGGCGAGCAGTTGCGCATCACCATCGAGGAGATCGAGCACGATTCCAGCCATGAGCTGGGCATCGACCCCGGGCTGGTGAAGGACGGTGTGGAAGCCCACCTGCAGAAGTTGCTCGCTGAGCACATTGAACTGCTCGGTGAGGGCTACACCCTGGTGCGCCGGGAGTTCATGACGGCCATCGGCCCGGTGGACATTCTGTGCCGTGACGCCGACGGCCGTTCGGTGGCGGTGGAGATCAAACGCCGGGGTGAGATAGACGGCGTCGAGCAATTGACCCGATACCTGGAACTGATGAACCGGGACCCGCTGCTGGCTCCGGTCACCGGAGTGTTCGCCGCACAGCAGATCAAGCCGCAGGCGCGGACACTGGCCGAAGACCGTGGCATTCGCTGCCTGACATTGGACTACGACGTGATGCGCGGACTGGACAACGACGAGTTCCGGTTGTTCTGATGCGGCGGATCGAGACCGGCGCTGACGGCTACGAGTACGAGGTGGTCCCGATCCCCGGGGCGCGGTCGGAGAAGACCTACCGGTGCCCGGGTTGCGACCACGAAATCCGTTCCGGCACCGGACATGTGGTCGTATGGCGAAGCGAGTTCTCAGACGGTGATGACCGCCGACATTGGCATACGCTCTGCTGGGTCAACCGCGAAACGCGAAGGCCCGCCAGGAAGCGCCCGTAGCCGTTACTGGCTGGAGTGCTCGACCAGTTCGATCAGGACACCGCCGGCGTCCTTGGGGTGAATGAAGTTGATCCTGGAGTGCGCGGTGCCGCGACGGGGGGTCTCGTAGACCAGGCGGACGCCCTGGGAGAGGAGTCGTTCTGACATCGCGTCGAGATCACTCACCCGGTAGGCGATCTGCTGGATGCCCGGACCGCGCTTGTCGATGAATTTGGCGATGGTCGACTCGTCGTCCAGGGGCGCCATCAGTTGGAGTTGGGCGCAAGCGTCACCGCCACCGGGAACGGCCAGCATCGCCTCGCGGATGCGCTGGTCGGTGTTGATCTCCTCGTGCACGAGGATCATGCCGAGGTGATCGTGATACCAGGCGATCGCGGCGTCGAGGTCAGGCACCGCGATGCCGACGTGATCGACCGCGGTCACCAATGAAGTCGCCAGGAATCCCCGGGTGCCGACGTGCTCAGTGGTCATAACGTAACGGTAACCTGATCGCGGAGATCTTGTTGAGTCGGTCGGCTGAAACGGCCGCCCACCACGCGCTTTGGAGGTAGGAATGACGACGTCTGTGATCGTTGCTGGAGCCCGCACGCCCATCGGCCGGCTGATGGGATCGCTGAAGGATTTCTCCGGCACCGATCTGGGCGCCATCGCCATCCGCGGGGCGCTGGAGAAGTCCGGTGTGCCGGCCGCACTCGTCGAGTACGTGATCATGGGTCAGGTGCTGACCGCCGGCGCCGGGCAGATGCCCGCGCGTCAGTCCGCCGTCGCCGCCGGCATCGGTTGGGACGTCCCCGCGCTGACCATCAACAAGATGTGTCTGTCTGGCATCGACTCCATCGCGCTGGCCGACCAGCTGATCCGGGCCGGCGAGTTCGATGTCGTGGTGGCCGGTGGTCAGGAGTCGATGTCGAGGGCCCCGCACCTGCTGATGGACAGCCGGGCCGGCTATAAGTACGGCGATGTCACCGTGCGGGATCACATGGCGTATGACGGGCTGCACGACGTGTTCACCGATCAGCCGATGGGCGCACTGACCGAGCAGCGCAACGATGAGGACAAATTCACCCGCCTCGAGCAGGACGAGTTCGCGGCCGGGTCGCATCAGAAGGCCGCCGCCGCCTGGAAGGACGGGGTGTTCGCCGATGAAGTGGTGCCGGTGAAAATCCCACAGCGCAAAGGCGATCCGATCGAGTTCACCGAAGACGAGGGAATCCGGGCCAACACCACCGCCGACTCCCTCGCAGGTTTAAAGCCTGCCTTCCGCACGGACGGCACCATCACCGCCGGTTCTGCATCGCAGATCTCCGACGGTGGTTGTGCGGTCGTTGTGATGAACAAGGCCAAGGCGCAGGAGCTCGGACTCACCTGGCTGTGCGAGATCGGCGCGCACGGCAATGTCGCCGGCCCGGATTCCACGCTGCAGTCCCAGCCGGCCAACGCCATCAAGAAGGCGATGGCCCGGGAGGGCATCACCGCCGATCAACTCGACGTCATCGAGATCAACGAGGCGTTCGCGGCGGTGGCACTGGCCTCCACCCGGGAACTGGGCGTCGATCCGGAAAAGGTGAACCGCAGCGGTGGTGCCATTGCGATGGGCCATCCGATCGGCATGTCCGGTGCACGCATCACGCTGCACGCCGCACTTCAACTGTCGAAGCTGGGCTCGGGCTACGCGGTGGCCGCGCTCTGCGGGGCCGGCGGCCAGGGTGACGCGTTGATCCTGCGGGCCGGCTAACCGACCCGCAGGCTCATAGGGGTTTGCTGGACACCTCGGCCATAAGCCGTGTGACGTTCGTCATACCGCCCGCGTCAGCAGGGGATGACGTCCCCGGTGGGAGCGAAGCAGAGGCAGGGATCCGCGCCCGGGGTGTAGTAGGCCTCACCCGAGGGGGTGAAGCACGGCAACTCGCCCGGGAACGAGGGAGCGAGCGGATAGTCGTAGGGAATTGCGTAGCGGATGGCGTCGTCAACCGCCACGGTGTCCACAGCGGCGCGAGCGACCGGATCGACCCCGACGGGTCCGACGACGCCTCCGACCCCGATCGGTCCGACCGGTCCGGCGACGACGCCTCCGACGCCCACCGGGCCTCCGACGCGCCCGACGCCCCCGTAGCCGCCGACGCCGTACGGGTCGAATGGATCACGGACGTCAGCCCCGGCGGTGGGTCCTGCGACGAGGGAACCCATCGACATTGCCGCTACCGCCAGGAAGGTTAGGGCCGCTCGTTTCACGTCGCACTCCGATCGCCAGAAAGTTTGTCAGCCTAACCTTAGAGCCTTCAGCCGGAATCCGTCCATCAGGCGCGAGGAACCGGCGATCGGGGCGCCGTCGCGGACGTGACAGACTTATCGGCGTGACTCGACCCCGCCCGAGAACCTCGCCCGCGCTGGCCGGAGCCGTCGATCTGTCCGGTCTCAAACAGCGTGCCCAGCCTGCCGGTGGTGGCGGGTCCGTTCCTGGCGGTGTCGCGGTTACCGAGGCCACATTCGAAGCCGAGGTGCTGGTCCGCTCGACTCAGGTGCCGGTGATCGTGGTGCTGTGGTCGCCGCGCAGCGAGGCCTGCGTCGCGCTGGTCGACGTGCTGGCCTCGATGGCGGCCGCCGATGGCGGGACGTGGTCGCTGGCCACCATCAACGTCGACGTCGAGCCGCGGGTGGCCTCGATGTTCGGTGTCGAAGCCGTGCCGGCCGTCATTGCACTGGCCGCGGGCCGTCCGCTGGACAGCTTCCAGGGTGTCCAGCCCCCGGAACAGCTGCGGCGCTGGATCGACTCCCTGTTGTCGGCCACCGCTGGAAAACTCGGCGGCGCTCCCGATGACGCACCCGAGGTCCTCGACCCCGCACTGGTGGCGGCTCAGGATCTGGTCGACGCCGGTGACTTCCCGGGTGCTGCGGCCGCCTTCCAGGCGATCCTGGATAAGGATCCGGGTCACGTCGAGGCCAAGGGCGCGCTGCGCCAGATCACCTTCCTGGAGCGCGCCAGCGTGCAGCCGCCCGATGCAGTCGGCACCGCTGATGCGGCCCCCGACGATATCGACGCGGCCTTCTCCGCCGCCGATGTGCAGATCCTCAATCAGGATGTGGCGGCGGCGTTCGATCGGCTTACCGCGCTGGTCCGGCGGACCGCCGGCGATGACCGGACGAAGGTGCGCACCCGGCTGATCGAGTTGTTCGAGCTGTTCGACCCAGCCGATCCCGATGTGATCGCCGGACGGCGCAACCTGGCCAACGCCCTGTACTGACCCCGATACCAACTCGGGCCCGCAAGCCGCAAGCCGCAAGCCGCAAGCCGCAAGCCCGCGAGCGTGAAGTTAGCGTCACGCTCGGCGCCGACTGTGAAGTTAGCGTCACGCTCGGCGGGGGCGGGGGCGGGGCCGGCCGGGGCGAGCGGCGAGGGTTAGGCCGGTTCGAGCCAGACCGCTGACGTCGGCGGCAGCACCAACTGCGCTGAGGCCGGGCGGCCGTGCCAGGGGTCCTCGACGGCCTCGACGCCGCCGAGGTTTCCGATACCGGAGCCGTTGTAGACCGTGGCGTCGCTGTTGAGCACTTCACGCCAGGTGCCGGCACAGGGCAGTCCAAGGCGGTACCGGCTGTGCTCGGAACCGGCGAAGTTGAACACACACGCCAGCACCGAACCATCGGCCCCCCAGCGCAGGAAGCTGAACACATTGCTCACCGAGTCGTTGGCGTCGATCCAGGAGTAGCCCTCCGGCCTGGTGTCCTGACTCCACAGTGCGGGCCGGCTGCGGTAGACGTTGTTGACGTCTGACAGGAATCGCAGGATGCCGCCGGAGAAGCCGTGCTCCTCGAGTTGGAACCAGTCCACACCGCGTTCCTCGGACCACTCGGCACGCTGGCCGAACTCCTGGCCCATGAACAACAGCTTCTTGCCCGGGTGTGCCCACTGGTAGGCGAGCAGGCTGCGCAGCCCGGCGGCCTTGACGTGGTCATTGCCCGGCATCCGACTCCACAGTGTGCCCTTGCCGTGCACCACCTCGTCATGACTGATCGGCAATACGAAATTCTCGCTGAACGCGTACAGCATCGAGAAGGTCATCTCGTGGTGGTGGTAGCTGCGGTAGATCGGATCACGACTGATGTAGTCCAGCGTGTCGTGCATCCAGCCCATATTCCACTTCATCGAGAAGCCAAGGCCGCCAACGGTTGTCGGCCGCGTGACTCCCGGCCACGACGTAGACTCCTCGGCGATCGTGACGATGCCGGGCGTGAGCTTATGGACGGTGGCGTTCATCTCCTGCAGGAACTGGACGGCTTCGAGATTCTCCCGGCCGCCGTGGGCATTCGGCGTCCAGCCATCCGCCGGACGCGAGTAGTCCAGGTAGAGCATCGAGGCCACCGCATCGACGCGTAATCCATCGACGTGGAATTCCTGCAGCCAGTACAGGGCGTTGGCCACCAGGAAGTTGCGCACCTCCGCTCGGCCGAAATCGAATACGTAGGTACCCCAGTCCAATTGCTCGCCACGGCGGGGGTCGGAGTGCTCGTAGAGTGCGGTCCCGTCGAACCGGCCCAGCGCCCAATTGTCCTTGGGGAAGTGGGCCGGAACCCAGTCCACGATCACCCCGATGCCGGCCCGGTGCAGCGCGTCGACCAGGAAGCGGAAGTCATCGGGAGAGCCGAACCGCGACGTTGGCGCGTAGTAGGACGTGACCTGATAACCCCATGAACCGCCGAACGGGTGCTCGGCCACCGGCAGCATCTCCACATGTGTGAAGCCATGCGCCACAACGTATTCGGTCAGCTGGTCGGCCAATTCCCGGTAGCTCAGGCCGGGCCGCCACGATCCCAGGTGCACCTCGTAGGTGCTCATCGGCTCGAAAACCGGGTTGGTGGCGGCCCGTCGGGTCATCCACGCCTGGTCATTCCAGCGGTAATCCGACGAGAACACCCGGGATGCGGTGTGCGGCGGCACCTCGGTGGCAAAGGCCATCGGGTCGGCCCGGTCGGTCACCGATCCGTCGACGCCATGCACCCGGAACTTATAGAAGCCGTCGTGGGCGAAGCCGGGCCAGAACAGCTCCCATACTCCGGAGGATCCGAGCACCCGCATCGGTGCGTCATTGCTGTCCCAACCATTGAACTCGCCGATCAGACTGACGCCCTTGGCATTCGGCGCCCACACCGCGAAGGAGACGCCGTCGACCACACCATCGGCGGTGGTGAAGGACCGCGGGTGCGCGCCGAGAATCTCCCACAGCCGTTCGTGGCGGCCCTCGGCGAACAGGTGCAGGTCCACCTCGCCCAGGGTGGGCAGGAATCGGTACGGGTCGGCCGCGGTGTAGGTGAAGGGTTCACCGTCAGATCCCGGATAGCTCACTTCGAGGCGGTAGTCGACGAGATCGGTGAAGGGCAGCGCGACCGCGAACAGCCCCGACCCCAGCTGCGTCATCGGATGCCGGTGGCCCCCGACGAGTGCGACTACCGCGGTGG
>NZ_JBPCSX010000005.1:0-16013 GCF_051006775.1 Mycobacterium sp. | reverse complement strand
GCAGGGCAGTCGTGACGTCCTTGACAAACTTCTGAACCACTGTGCGGGTACTCGGAATGAAGGCCGCCGCGATACCCGCCTCATCCGGAGTGGCGATCGGCGCGTACTGCACACCCGTACCGATGCTCAGGTTCAGCAGCGTCCCCGGGATACCCGACGCGCCCAGCAGACCGTCAACCGCGTAGTTCCAAGCACTCTCGATATCGCACAGGCTCAACGCCGTCAATGAGTTGGTGACTACTTCGGTGGCCTTTGCGACCACAAGGCCGGCCTGCCCCGCCGCCACCTGGAGCGCCAACGGAAGGTCGCCGACCACGGTGGCGACCACAGCCTGGGCATTGGCGAGCACACCGTTGAACACGTAGCTACCCGCGGCAAGCAAGGCAGTGCCTGCTGTGTTGACCGCGGTGGACAGCGCCGTCAAGGCACCCGAGATGTTCAACGCCACCAGCTGACCGACAGCGGTCCAGATGCCCTGGCCCAGCGCGATGCCCGACACAGTGAGGGCGTTGCCGGTGACATTGAGGTAGTTCAGGCCGTTGTAGCCCAGCTGGCTGATGATCGGCAACGCATCATCGATGAATTGCGACACCAAGCCCACCGACGAGTAACCGCCCAGAGCGGCGGTCTCGAGCGCGGCAGGCAACAGCGGCCAGTTGGTCGGCGGCACGCCCCACGTGGCCGTGCCGAAGCCGGAGTTAGGCCAGCTCGCCGCCGTGGTCACCGCACCGGTGTCATTGGTGAGGTACTGGTTGGCCATCGCCAACGTGGTCGACAACTGAGCCAACGGGCTATCAAACGCCGACAGCGCAACAGCTGCCTTGGTCACCGACAGCGCCGGCAGCGAAACAGCCGGGGCGATCGGGGTCATGGCGACGGCGGTAGCGCCAACAACCGCGGTAGTGCCCGCGATCAGATGTGAACGAAGAGAGATTTGCATGGCTACTCCAAAGAATGAGGGTTGATTCCTTGACACTACCTGAGAAAAACCTTAACGGAACCCTTTCCTGAATTTGCCGCTCAACCTGACCTCAACCTGCGGCAACGCGGTCCACCAGTTCTCGGGCCAGCGCGAAAGCTGATGTGGCCGCCGGGGACGGCGCGTTGCGCACATGCGCGACATGGCTGTCGTCGGAGATGACGAAGTCATCGACGAGGGCGCCGTCCCGGCCGACGGCCTGCGCCCGCACCCCGGCATGCGCGCTGCCGTCGAGATCGGCTGTGGTCAGCCCCGGCATGTAGCGGGCGGCCGCGTCGACGAAGGCCCGCCTGCTGGCCGCCATCCGCATCTCCTCGACACCCACCTTCCAGTAGCGGCGGGCCACCTTCCAGGTGCCGGGCCAGGTCAGTGCTTCCCAACTGTCGCGCAGGCTCACCCGGCGCAGCGAGTAGGCGTCGCGGGCGGCCACCATCATCGCCGTCGGCCCCAGGGTCACCTCGCCGCCGATATGTCTGGTGATGTGCACGCCGAGGAACGGCAGGTCCGGGTTGGGCACCGGGTAGATCATCCCGCGCAGTCGTGGGGTCGCGGTCGGTCGCAGACCCAGATAGGCGCCGCGGAACCCGATGATCTGCGGGTCGCGCGGCGCACCGCTCCGTCGGGCCAGCCGGTCGGCCCACAGCCCGGCGCAGACGATCACCGTACGACCCCGCACCGGCCCCTGCGCGGTGTGCACGACGGCAGGCTCCCCGCCGTCGATCGCGGTCACCCCGGTACCGAAGCGGACCGCGACACCGTCAGCCAAAAGGTCATCGACCAGTGCCTGTGCGACTGCGCCGTAATCGACGATCCCGGTGTTGGGCGCGTGAAGTGCTTGCAGCCCAACAGCATTCGGTTCAATATCGGCGATCTCAGCCCCGCCGATGCGGCGTAGCCCGGGCACGCCGTTAGCGATTCCGCGGGCTTCGAGATCATCCAGTCGCGGCAGCTCCTCGGCGTCCACCGCCACGATCAATTTGCCGCAGCGCTCATAGGGGATCGCGTGTTCGGTGCAGTACTCGTACATCAGCCGCGAGCCCTCGACACACAGTCGTGCTTTCAGCGAGCCGGGCGGGTAGTAGATCCCACCGTGGATCACCCCGGAGTTGTGTCCGGTCTGATGCCGGGCGGGTCCTGCCTCACGTTCGAGGACGGTCACCGAGTCCTGCGGATACCGCGACATCCACTCCCGAGCTACGGCGAGTCCGACGATCCCTGCACCCACCACCACCAAGTCAGCTGTCGGCACGATTTCAGGGTATCCCGGTCATGACGCCCAGCCCGTCCCCCCGACGGCCTCACCATCAGCCACCGGAACTGCGCAATGGCATCGGCGAGTGTGGTTCAGTCGTCGTCGTCGGGATCGGGCCGGCGGAAGGCCTCGCGGTCACCGAACAGCGGCCGACGCACCTGCTGCTGGCCGTGCACGCCCTCGGCATAGGCCGTCTCGGCGTGCTGGGTGAAGTCGACACCACTGGCCTCGTCATCGGCGCTGACGCGGAATCCCATCGTCATGTCGATCAACCGGGCCAGCACGTAGGACACCGTGAACGCGTAGAGGGCCACCACCACCATGGCCAGAGCCTGCTTGCCCAATTGGGATGTGCCGCCGCCGAAGAAGAGGCCCTTCGGCCCGCCGGTCATCACCTCGGTGGCCAGTAGACCGATCAGCACGACGCCGACTACGCCGCCGACGAAGTGCACCCCCACCACATCCAGGGAGTCGTCGTAATTCCACTTGAACTTCAGCGAGACGGCAAACGAGCAGACGATGCCGGCCAACAGGCCCGCCACCGCGGCGCCCAGGGTGTTCACCGTGCCGCACGAGGGTGTGATCGCAACCAGGCCGGCCACAACACCGGATGCGGCGCCGAATGTTGTCGGCTTGCCATCGCGGATCTGCTCCACCGACAACCATCCGAGCATGCCCAGGCAACCGGCGACCAGCGTGTTGAGGAAGATGGCCGACGCAAGCCCATTGGCCGCCAACGCCGATCCGGCATTGAAACCGAACCAGCCGAACCACAGCAGACCGACGCCGAGTAGAACGAACGGCAGATTATGCGGCCGCATTGCGTCCACTTTGAAGCCCAGCCGTGGACCCAGTACCAGAGCAAGCGCCAGCGCCGAGGAACCGGAGACGATCTCCACGACCAGTCCGCCGGCGTAGTCCAGGACGCCGAGCTCGAACAGCCAGCCGTCGGGACCCCAGACCCAGTGCGCCACAACGCAGTACACGGCCAACGTCCAGAGCGGGACGAAGACCATCCAGGCCGCGAACTTCGCGCGATCGGCGATAGCACCGCTGATGAGGGCGGCGGTGATGATTGCGAAGCTCAGCTGGAACGTGGCGAAGAGTAGTTCCGGAACCGCACCGTGCGCGGTCTCCGGTCCTATGCCTGCCATGCCGAGATTGGACAGACCGCCGATGAAACCGCCTCCGCTTGTGAAGGCAATGCTGTACCCGGCCAGCAGCCACACCACCGTCACCAGTGGAATGGAGATGAAGCTCATCATGATCATGTTGAGAACACCGGTGGTGCGGACCATGCCTCCGTAGAAGATGGCAAGACCGGGCGTCATCAGCAACACCAGCGCGGTGCTCACAAGCAACCATGCGGTGGCTGCAGGATCTATCGACTCCACGGTGTTCAACTCCTTCGACGGTCGTCGATGAGGATACGTGGCGGTCGTGTTTCAGCGCTGTTTTCGCCCCAGCGTCACCAGCCCATCGAGCCGGGTCCGCCCTTGAACGGGCCGGTGACCCGACCGGTGATCCAGCCGCCGTAGAAGCCGCCGGGCTGCGGCACGACGGTCTCGCCGTCGACGGTGCAGCGATCCACCTGCCCGGCCATCACGGCGACGGCGTCGCGGATCGGAGCGAATCCCGGCGTCGGATCGGGGTAGGTCCAGGCCGACTTCTCGGCGACCTTGGCGGCGGTGACCAGGTCGAAATAGCGCGCCCGGCCCTTCCACTCACACCAGGACTCACCGGGCGCGGCCCGCAGCACACCATCGGCGAATGCGGTTCGCGGCAGGTAGTAGGTCGGCGGGTGACTGGTTTCGAGCACTCGCCATCCCTGTTCGGTGGATGCGATCAGCTGCCCGCCGAGTTCGATGGTGATGGTGCCGATGAACGGCTCCAGCCGGGGCGGTCGGGGGTAGTCCCACACCGACTCCTGACCGGGCCCCGGGGTTTCAGGTTGCGGGCGCATGGGTTCCGACGATAGCCGGGGACGCATACTGGCGATCATGCGCGCGCTACGGATTCTCGGGCGGACCCTGCTCGCGCTGCTGGCCACCACCGTCCTCACCGTCACCGGCCTGACCTACTGGGAGGCCCACGGGCTGCTGGGCGGGATCACGGTTTCGCACGCGCTGGGCCTGGACGCGCCGCGCTCCCGCGGCGGGGCGACCAACATCCTGCTCATCGGGTTGGACTCCCGCCGTGACCAGGACGGTAACGACCTGCCGGACTTCATCCTGGACAAGCTGCATGCCGGTGACTCCAGTTCAGGTGGTTACAACACCAACACCCTGATCCTGGTCCACATCGGCGCCGACAACCGGGTGGTGGCCTTCTCGATTCCGCGCGACGACTACGTCGCCGTCACCGGTATCGACGGATACGACCACATCAAGATCAAGGAGGCCTACGGGCTGACCAAGGCGCAGACCGAGCAGCAACTGCGCGACGAAGGTGTCACCGACACCGGTGAACTGGAGCGGCAGAGCCGCGAGGCCGGCCGCGAGGCCACCCTGCGAGCCGTGCGCGACCTGACCGGCCAGCCCATCGACTACTTCGCCGAGGTCAACCTCGCCGGTTTCTACGACCTCGCCGACAGCCTCGGCGGTGTCGAGGTGTGTCTGAATCACGCCGTCTACGACGAGTACTCCGGAGCGGACTTCCCGGCCGGCCCCCAGCGCCTCGACGCGGAGCAGGCCTTGGCGTTCGTGCGGCAGCGCCACGGTCTGGAGAACGGCGACCTGGACCGGACGCACCGACAGCAGGCCTTCCTATTGTCGATCCTGCACGAACTTCAGGACTCGGGAGCGTTGGGCAATCTGGACGAGTTCCGCTCGCTGATGGAGGTGGCACGCAAGGACATCGTGCTGTCACAGGGCTGGGGCGAGGATCAGTTCAGCCGGATGGCCGCACTTGCCGGAGGAGACGTGGAATTCCGGACGCTCCCGGTGGTGCGGTACGAGAACATCGACGGCCAGGACGTCAACATCGTCGACCCGGCGGCGATCCGCGCAGAGATCGCCGCGGCGATCGACGGTTCGCCCGTCGGTGCAGGCGCACCGCAGAATCCCGCGCCGAATGCGGACACAGTCGTCGCAGTCGTCAACGCCAGTGACACCTACGGACTGGCCGCCACCGCCGCCGATGTTCTGGTCCGCAAGGGATACACCATCGAAGAGATCCGCGACCGCAAGGACGGCGAGCCGCCCGCGACCGTCATCGACTTCGGGCCCGGTGCGGACGCGGACGCCGCGGCGCTGGCCGGCATCCTCGGCATCTCCTCGGTGCCGCAGGCCAATCCCAACCTGCCGGACGGAAAAATCCGCGTCATTCTGAGTCCTGGCTACGAAATACCCTCTGACCCAACTGATCTCGCCACCACCGAGACCAGCGGTGCCGAATCCGCAACACCGGCCCCCGACGCGGGAGCACCGATCGACGGCGGCGGCGTTCCCTGCGTCAATTAACCGTCAATTAACTACGCCGCGTAACCCGTCCTCACCGAACAACGGGGCCAGCATGGCCGACATGTCGGGACCGCGACGCAGTCCGTGCCCACCGTCGACGTTGATGACCTGACCGGTGATCCAGGCGGCCGCATCACTGAGTAGGAACAGCGCCATGTTGGCCACATCGGTGACCTCTCCGACGCGTGGCAGCGGGGTGCACTGCCGGTAATCCTCGGCGACCTCCGGGGAGTTGAGGATGACCTCCACCAGGTCGGTCCGGATCAGGCCCGGCCGGATGCCGTTGACCCGCACCCAGGAGGCGCCCAGCTCATCGGCCGCCAGCAGCATCAGGTGATCCAGTGCGGACTTGCTCACGCCGTATGCGCCGAACCAGCGGTGGACGTTGCTCGAGGCGATCGAGGAGATTCCGACGAAGGAACCACCGCCGGCCCGCACCATCTCCCGGGCGGTGTGCTTGAGGACGTACATGGTCCCGTTGACGTTGAGGTCGACGGTGCGCCGCCAGGCATCGGAGTCGATCTGGGTGATCGGGCCGATGGTCTCCGAGCCGCCCGCGCAGTGCACCACCCCGTGCAGCCGGCCGCGCAGGGCCGTGACCTTCTCGACCAGCCGGGCGACCTGCTCCTCATCGGTGACGTCGGCCGGCTCGGCGAGGACCTCACATCCGGAGTTCGACGGCCGCAGCGCCCGGAGCTCCTCGGCCGCAGCGGCCAGCCGGTCAGCGGTGCGGCCGACGATCATCACGTTGGCGCCCGAACGGACCAGTTCGGCGGCCACACCCTTACCTATTCCGGTGCCGCCGCCGGTGACCAGATAGGTCCGATCAGTGAACGAGAGCTCCATGGGTGTTCTCCTCGGGTGAAAACCTTCAGGTGAGGCCGGTAGGCAATTCACATTAGTATCGGATGTAACGCTCCGGTCGGGGCCGGCGAAAGATCAGGAAAGGCCTGCCCTCTACGGCGCAGTCTCCGGACAGAAAGCTCTCCTATGGCAACTTTGACATCGTTGACGCAGCGTCTGCTGCTTGCCGGTGGTTTCACCCTGGCGGTCGCGGCCGCCCCCCTGATGGTGGCGGTCAGCAGCCACCCGGCCGGCCCGCTGCCGGCGGTGGCGGCCTGCCCGACCGGTGAGGTCCAGGACCCGGCCTCCGGGGCCTGCAAGCCGACGACCGACAACACCACCCAGCCGGGCGTCAACCCGATCAACCCGGAGAACGTGCCACTTCAGCCCAACGAGCTCACGTCCTCTCGCCAGGGCGACGTCGGCTCGCTGCCCGAGGTGAACGGCATCCCGTGCAACGGCAACCACGGCGGCGGCGGCAGCACCGGCCAGTGCATCGGCCTTTCCGAGAGCCAGGGCACCTATCAGCAACCCAAGAGCTCGATCTCCTCGAGCCCGTAGAAGCACCTGTCAGCGAACCCGTAAGCGAAAAGGAATAGCCATGTCGATCGTTACCAAGAAACTGCTCACGGCGGGCCTGCTCACCGCAGGCGCGGCGCTGTTCATCGGCGCCCCGTCCGCATTCGCCCAGCCCCTGCCCAATCCGGAGCCGGTTCCGGAGCCGGTGCCCGGCGAGAGCGTTCCCCAGGTGAGCTCCGATGGCGAGATTCGGGTCTCCGCCCCCGGCGTGGGTCCCAGCGGCAGCAACTCGGAGAGCACTGGTGCGCCGGTGGAAGCGGTGCCCAATATCAACGGTGATTCCTGCACCGGCGGCTTTGAGTCGACGGTCTGCTACGCCGAGCAGCAGGGCGACAGCCCGCTCGCCGTCCAGCCCCGGACGTCGATCTCCAGCAGCCCGTAGCCCCGCATCGCATAGAGTTGGGCCATGCCTACCAAATCTGAGCCTGAGATCGGCGAGGTCGAACCGTTGGCCGACACCACGGCACGCCAGGCGCGCCGAGTGGTCGCCGCGTATGCCACCGATGCCGACGAGTGCCGGGTTTTCCTGGCGATGCTCGGCATCGGGCCCAAGCTCGAGGCCTAAGAACCCCGGGTGGGTAGCGCCGGCGCGAAATCCGGACAGACCGCGGCCGGCGGCTCCGGAACCTCCGACTTCGTGGTGGTGGCCAACCGGCTGCCGATTGACATGGAGCGGCTTGCCGACGGAACCGTCAACTGGAAGCGCAGCCCGGGCGGGCTCGTGACCGCCCTGGAGCCGCTGCTGCGTAAGCAGCGCGGCGCCTGGATCGGCTGGGCCGGTGTGGTGGACGGCCCCGAAGACCCGATCGTCGAGGATGGTCTGCAGCTGTTCCCGGTCCGGCTGTCCGCCGAGGACGTCGCCGAGTACTACGAGGGTTTCTCCAACGCGACCCTGTGGCCGCTCTATCACGACGTGATCGCCAAGCCGATCTACCACCGGGAGTGGTGGGACCGCTACGTCGACGTCAACCGGCGCTTCGCCGAGGCCGCCTCGCGGGCGGCGGCCGAAGGTGCGACCGTGTGGGTGCAGGACTACCAGTTGCAACTCGTCCCGCAGATGCTGCGCACCCTGCGCCCCGATCTGACGATCGGATTCTTCCTGCACATCCCGTTCCCACCGGTCGAACTGTTCATGCAGCTGCCGTGGCGGGCCGAGATCATCGAGGGCCTGCTGGGCGCCGACCTGGTGGGCTTTCATCTGGCCGGCGGTGCGGAGAACTTCCTGTTTCTGTCGCGTCGGCTCGCCGGGGCGGAGACCACCCGAGCATCGATCGGAGTTCGGTCCCGCTTCGGCGAGGTGCAACTGGGATCGCGCACCATCAAGGTCGGCGCGTTTCCGATTTCCATCGATTCGGCAGAACTCGACGAGAAGGCCCGCGATCGCAGTGTCCGCAAGCGCGCCAAGGAGATTCGTGCCGAGCTGGGCAACCCTCGCAAGATGATGCTCGGTGTGGACCGGCTGGACTACACCAAGGGCATCGAGGTCCGACTGCGGGCGTTCTCCGATTTGCTCGAAGAAGGCCGGGCCAACGGCGGTGACACCGTACTGGTGCAGTTGGCCACCCCGAGCCGGGAACGGGTGGAGAGTTACCGCATCCTGCGCAACGATATCGAGCAACAGGTCGGACGCATCAACGGGGAATACGGCGAGGTCGGCCATCCGGTGGTGCACTACCTGCACCGGCCGATCCCCCGCGACGAGTTGATCGCCTTCTTCGTGGCCAGCGATGTCATGCTCGTCACCGCGTTACGCGATGGCATGAACCTGGTGGCCAAGGAATACGTCGCCTGCCGCAGCGATCTCGGTGGCGCACTGGTGCTCAGCGAGTTCACCGGCGCGGCAGCGGAATTGCGGCAGGCCTACCTCACCAACCCGCACGACCTCGAAGACGTCAAGAACGCCATCGAATCCGCCCTCAATCAGACCCCGGAAGAGGGCCGGCGCCGGATGCGGGCGATGCGCCGCCAGGTGCTGGCACACAACGTGGACCGGTGGGCCCGGGCATTCCTGGACGCCCTGTCCGACACCAAATCCGGTTAGGCGTCACCCATCAGATTCATCGCCCCGAAGTTGCGATTCGGATCGCGGCCGGCGAAGTACTCCTGCATCGAGGCGCTGAGGCCTTCGGTATCCCAGGAGGTGCCGTCGGCATGGAAGCGATGTTCGGCGGTCGGCGCGGCAACCAGTGTCACCGTCGGGCCGTACACGACGAACACCTGACCGTTGACGTGATCGGAGGCGGGTGCGGCCAGGAACCGCACCAGGGTGACGACGTGTTCCGGTGAGAGCGGGTCGATTTCGCCTTCGGACAACTCCGGTGCGGCGCCGAAGACTTCGGCGGTCATCGCGGTGCGGGCCCGCGGGCAGATGGCGTTGGAGCGCACCCCGTACCGCTCCAGGCCGCGGGCGGCGGTCAGCGTCAGCGCGCTGATTGCGGCTTTCGCGGCGCCGTAGTTGGCCTGTCCGATCGGGCCGGACAGTCCGGCCTCCGATGAAGTGTTGATGATGCGGCCGTAGACGGTGCCGCCGCTGTCCTTGGCCTGATTGCGCCAGTACACCGCGGCATTGCGGGTGAGCAGAAAATGCCCACGCAGATGCACGGCGATGACGAGGTCCCAGTCCTCGTCGGACATGTTGAACAACATCCGGTCCCGGGTGATGCCGGCGTTGTTGACGACGATGTTCAGGCCGCCGAGGCCCTCGGCGGTGGCGATCAACTCGTCGGCGGTCGCGCGCTGACTGATATCACCGGCGACCGCGACTGCCTCAGAACCGGCCGACCGGATCTCGTCGAACACATCTGAGGCGTCCAACGCGTGCGCCATGTCGTTGATGACGACGGTGGCGCCGGATCGGGCGAGTCCGATGGCCTCTGCCCGACCGAGGCCGGCTGCGGCCCCGGTCACGACGGCCACCCGCCCGCTCAGGTCCAGTGACGCGTCACGTTCATCCTTGGCTACCAAGAGTCGGCGGCCTCTAGTCGCGACGGGTCAGGGCTGCGCGGGGGCATTCGGCGATCGCCTGCTCGGCGAGGGCCTCCTCAGCGGCGGGAATCGGATCCTTGGTGACCATCACGTAATCCTCATCGTCGAGTTCGAAGAGATCAGGGGCAATGCCCACGCACACGGCATTACCTTCGCACCGGTCACGGTCCACTTCGACGCGCATGATTCCTCCTAGCACCCGTAGGCGTCACGATACGGCCATTATCGCAGGCTGGATTGCCAGACTAGAACGTGTTACAAAAATAGGTATCGGCTTCCTTCGAAGCGAGTCGCCGAAAGTCACCGAACTGGAGGTTCAGGCGGATGCGTATCAGTTACACCCCGGAGCAGGAGCAGTTGCAGCGCGAGCTGCGCTCGTACTTCTCGACGCTGATGACCCCCGAGCGCTCCGAAGCGCTGATGGCCGTCGGCGGCGAATACGGCACCGGTAACGCCTACCGGGAGACCGTGGCTCAGATGGGCCGCGACGGATGGCTGGCCCTGGGCTGGCCCAAGGAGTACGGCGGGCAGGCCCGCTCGACGATGGACCAGTTGATCTTCACCGACGAGGCGGCCATCGCCGGGGCACCGGTGCCGTTCCTGACGATCAACAGCGTCGCCCCGACGATCATGGCGTTCGGGACCGAGGAGCAGAAGAAGTTCTACCTGCCCAAGATCGCCAACGGCGATCTGCACTTCTCCATCGGCTACTCCGAACCCGGGGCGGGCACCGATCTGGCGAACCTCCGAACCTCGGCGGTCCGCGATGGCGACGACTATGTGATCAACGGTCAGAAGATGTGGACCAGCCTGATCCAGTACGCCGATTACGTGTGGCTCGCGGTGCGCACCAACACCGAGGCCAAGAAGCACCGTGGCATCTCCATGCTGATAGTTCCGACCAGCGCGGAGGGCTTCTCCTGGACCCCGGTGCACACCATGGCCGGCACCACCACCAGTGCCACCTACTACCAGGATGTGCGTGTCCCGGTCGGCAATCGGGTCGGCGAGGAGAACGCCGGCTGGAAACTGGTGACCAACCAGCTCAACCATGAGCGGGTCGCGCTGGTTTCAGCGCAGCCGCTCTTCATCGCGCTGACGCTGGTGCGTGAGTGGGCCCAGAACACCAAGGACGCGCGCGGCAACCGACTCATCGATTCAGAGTGGGTGCAGCTCAATCTCGCTCGCGTGCACGCGAAGGCCGAATACCTCAAGCTGATCAACTGGGAGCTGGCCTCCTCCGAAGCTGAAGCACCGTCGGCTGCCGACGCCTCGGCAGCCAAGGTGTTCGGCACCGAACTCGCCACCGAGGCCTACCGTCTGCTGATGGAGATCCTCGGACCGTCAGCGACGCTCCGTCAGAACTCCCACGGCGCTTTGCTGCGCGGGCGGCTTGAGCGGATGCACCGCTCCTCACTGATCCTCACCTTCGGCGGCGGCACCAACGAGGTTCAGCGCGACATCATCGGCATGACGGCCCTCGGCCTGCCCCGGAATCGTTAAGAGAGCGATCTAATGGATTTCACCAAAACCGAAGCTTCCCAGGATCTTTCAGGACTCGTCCGCACGATCGTCGATTCGGTGTGCACTCCTGCGCACCAGCGCACCCTTGACGGCCTCGATCAGCGTTTCGACGAGACCCTGTGGGAGAAGCTGATCCATGCCGATGTGCTGAGCACCGCCGCACCCGAGGAAGTCGGAGGTGGCGGATTCGGCGTGCTGGAGCAGACTGCGATTCTGACCGCCCTCGGCCGGCAACTGGCCGCTGTTCCCTACCTGGAGTCGGTGATCTTGGGCGCCGGTGCGCTGGCGAAGTTCGGCTCTTCAGAACTGGGTCGCGACTGGGCCGCTCCGGCCGTCGCCGGCCTGCGGGTGCTCACCGTCGCACTCGATGGCGAATTGGGTCAGGCACCGGTCGCCGCGGCCGCCGCCGGTGCCGGGTTCCGGCTGACCGGAACACGGACCCAGGTTCCCTTCGGTCCGGTTGCCGACGCATTCCTGGTTCCGGCCGAAACCGACTCGGGTGTCAAGGTTTTCCTGGTCGCCGCCGATGATCCCGGGGTGTCGGTGACTGCGCTGGAGACCACCGGGCAGAACAGCTCGGCCGAACTGGAATTGGCCGGTGTGGAGGTGTCCGCGGACCGGGTGGTCGGAGGTGCGGAGGCACTGGACTGGCTGACCACCCATCGTGCGGTCGGTCTGGCGGCTTACCAGCTCGGGGTCCTCGAACGCGCCCTTGAGCTCACCGCCGACTACGCCCGTACCCGCGAGCAGTTCGATCGCCCGATCGGCAGTTTCCAGGCGGTGGCCCAGCGTCTTGCCGACGACTACATCGACATCAAGGGCCTGCGGCTGACTCTCGAGCAGGCGGCGTGGCGGTTATCGGAGGATCTGCCTGCCGAGGTCGAGGTCGCCACGGCCGCTTTCTGGGCGGCAGAGGCCGGCCACCGGGTGGCGCACACCACCGTGCACGTGCACGGCGGCGTCGGCATCGACACCGACCATCAGGTACACCGCTACTTCATCACCGCCAAGCAGATCGAGTTCGCCATCGGCGGCGCGACTGCGGCGCTGCGAGTGATCGGCCGGGATCTGGCCGACACCCCGGCCTAGTTTCCGCATTGCTACAGCCCACCGTCACCCGGCTGCTGGAGCCGCTGGCCGAGGTCGATGACCGGGGTATCAGTGCCGACGACGGTTCGTATTCGACATGGCGCCAACATGTTCAGGACGGCGTGAACCTGGCCGCGATGTTGCGATCGCGGTTGGATTCGGACCGCCCGCCGCACGTCGGGGTGCTGCTGGGCAATACCCCGGTGTTCTCGGCGCTGCTGGTGGCCGCCGGGCTCGGCGGCATCGTCCCGGTAGGCCTGAACCCGACTCGCCGTGGCGCGGCACTGCGAGCCGATATCGAGCATGCCGACTGCCAGCTGGTGCTCTGCGACACCGACACCGATACCTACGGCCACGGCTTCAGCCCGCCCGGCATGGACATCCTGGCCGTGACCTCACCGGGGTGGCATGCGGAGTTGAGCGGATTCGCAGATTCGCCGATCACCATCGCCGATACCGATTTTGACGATTTGTTCATGCTGATCTTCACCTCGGGTACCAGCGGTAACCCGAAGGCGGTGCGGTGCACCCACGAGAAGGTGGCCGGGCCCGGGATCATGCTCTCCAGTCGCTTCGGTCTGGGGCCCTCGGACACCTGCTATCTGTCGATGCCGCTGTTCCACTCCAACGCGGTGATGGCGGGCTGGGCGCCCGCGGTCGCGGCGCAGGCCTCAATTGCGTTGCGCCGCAAATTCTCCGCGTCGCAGTTCATTCCGGATGTGCGACGCTTCGGAGCCACCTACGCCAACTACGTCGGCAAGCCGATGTCCTACATCCTGGCCACGCCGCCCCTTCCCGATGATGCCGACAACCCGCTGCGGATCATGTACGGCAACGAAGCCGCACCGCGCGACATCGCGCGTTTCGCCGAACGGTTCGGCGTGACGGTCATCGACGGCTTCGGTTCCACCGAGGGCGGTATCGCGATCGGCCGCACCCCGGACACCCCGGAGGGCTCGCTGGGGCCGCTACCGGAGGACCTCGACATCCTCGACGTCGAAACCGGCCGGCCGTGCCCGCCCGGGGTGATCGGTGAACTGGTCAACGTCACCGGCCCGGGCCAGTTCCGCGGCTACTACAAGGATCCGGAGTCCGAGGCGCAGCGGATGACGGGCGGCGGGTATCACAGCGGCGACCTCGCCTACCGCGACGAGGACGGTTTCGTCTACTTCGCCGGCCGACTCGGCGACTGGATGAGGGTGGACGGGGAGAACCTGGGCACCGCCCCGATCGAACGGGTGCTGATGCGCTATCCGGGCGTGACCGAAGTTGCGGTGTACGGCATTCCCGATGAGGTGGGCGACCGCGTGGTGGCGGCACTGGTGCTGCCGGCGGACACGGCGTTCGACGCCGCCGACTTCGGCCGATTCCTGGCCGCCCAGGACGATCTCGGCCCCAAGCAGTGGCCGTCATTCGTGCGGGTGGCGGCGACGCTGCCCAGGACCGAGACCTTCAAGGTGATCAAACGTCAGCTGACGGCGCAGGGGCTCGACTGCACCGACCAGATTTTCGAGATACCGCGCTAACCCGCGATTGAGGGCATGACCGCCTCGATGAGGTGCGGTCCCGGCGCTGCGAAGGCGGCTTGCAGCGCCTCGGCGAATTCCTCAGCGGTGGTCACCCGACTCGCCGGTACACCCATCCCTTCGGCGATACGCACGAAATCCAGTGTGGGCGGGTTCAAGTCGAGCAGCGATTCCGCTTTCGGCCCGGGTTGCTGGGCGTTCTCAACGCCGACCCGTTGCAACTCGATACGCAGGATGTCGTAGGCGCGGTTGGCGAAGATCACGGTGGTGATGTTCAGGTTGTCGCGGGCGTGGTTCCACAGCGCGGAGATGGTGTACATGGCTGAGCCGTCGGACTCCAGGCATAGCACCGGGCGATCCGGTGCGGCGATCGCGGCGCCGACCGCGACCGGCAGCGCGTAACCGATGGCGCCTCCGGTCAGCGTCAGCCAGTCATGGGCGGGTGCCCCCGCTGTGGTCTGCGGCAGCATGAACCCCGATGTGTTGGACTCGTCGACCACGATCGCGCGGTCCGGAAGCAGCGCGCCGATCACCCCGGCGGAGGTCTGCACCGTCAACGGCCCGCCGGGCAACGCCGGGCGACTCGGTGCGGCGGTCGCCGCGACGACGCCGGGAGCCAGCGCGTCGGCCAACGCGGTCAGCGCGGCCGACGCGCCGTTGGGCCCGGCCAGGGTGTGCACCCGGCAGCCGTCGGGCACCAGGTCACTCGGCTTGCCGGGGTAGCCGAAGAAGCTCACCGGCGACACCGCACCGGCCAGCACCAGATGCCGGGTGCCTGCCAACTGGGCGGCGGCCGCCTCGGCGAAGTAGGCCAGCCGCTCTGCCGCCGGGATGCCCGCGCCCCGTTCCAGCCGAGCGGGAAACGTCTCGCAGATCACCGTCGCCCCGAACTTCTGTGCCAGCCGGGTGGCCGCCGCCAGACCCGCCTCCCGGGTGGCGTCGCCGCCGACCATGATCACCGTCGGCTCCCCGGAGCGCAGCGCCACGGCCACGCCATCGGGATCGCCGACGACCCGTGATGGCTGGGCCACAACAGGTTTCGCCGGAGCCGCCCCATCGGTCCACGACACGTCAGCGGGCAGGATCAGCGATGCGATATGCCGGTCGGCTCGGGCCGAGGCCACTGCTTCGGCGGCATCGGCGGCCACGTCGGACACCCGCATACTGCGCCGCATCCACCCCGACACGGTGCCGGCCACAGCGTCGATATCGGACTCCAGCGGTGCGTCGTATTTCTTGTGGTAGATCGCGTGGTCGCCGACCACGACCACCATCGGTACCCGGGCACGTCGCGCATTGTGCAGATTGGCCAGCCCGTTGCCCAGTCCCGGACCCAGATGCACCAGCACCGCCGCAGGCTCATCGGCCATCCGGGCGTAACCGTCGGCCGCCCCGGTCGCCACCCCTTCGAACAGGGTGAGCACCCCGCGCATCTCGGGAACGGTGTCCAGCGCCGCGACGAAGTGCATCTCGGAGGTGCCGGGGTTGGCGAAGCAGGTTCGTACTCCGCTGTCGACAAGGGTCTGCAGGAGGGCCTGTGCGCCGTTCACGGTCTGACCCTAGACCGGCCGGTCATTTGGTGTGCTTGGAGTGCACCTCGTCGGCGGGCCGCAACTCGGTCTCATCCTTGGCCCACTTGTAATCCGGCTTGCGGGCAGGGTAACGCTTTATGGCGTCGACGATCCTCAGGCTGCGCGGCACCTTGTAACCGGCGATGTCCTTGCGCACGACGGGGTCCAGATCCGTCAGGGTCGGTCGCCGGCCCTGACGCGGGG
>NZ_JBPCSX010000004.1:0-22078 GCF_051006775.1 Mycobacterium sp. | reverse complement strand
AGGCCAACAACTCAGAGGTCTCGTCCTCAGCCGGGTGGCCGTACTTGCCGACGATCTCCTCGGCGAGCCGGCCGATCCGCTGAATCCGCTCGGTGGAGAACACCTTCGTGGCAGCGGCGTCGGCGATGTCAACGGTCTCCCCCGACGCAGCGACCTGCCAGTTGAGCAGTTCGTTGATCCGCCAGATCGCCCGGATCTCGCCGAGAGCACGCTTGACCGCATCTCGCTCAATGGGCGCCTGATCGCTGCCAACAGGTTTCGACGCCCACGCGTGAACTCTGTCGTAGATCCCGGCGATCTTCCCGGCGGGACCGAGCATCACGCGCTCGTGGTTCAACTGCGTAGTGATCAGCCGCCAACCGGCGTTCTCGTCGCCCACCAGCATGTCGACAGGCGTCCGGACGTCGTTGTAATAGGTGGCGTTGGTGTGGTGGGCACCGTCGGAGAGGATGATCGGCGTCCACGAGTAGCCGGGATCGGTGGTGTCGACGATGAGGATCGAAATCCCCTTGTGCTTGGCCGCTTCCGGATCGGTGCGGCAGGCCAGCCACACATAGTCGGCATCGTGTCCGCCGGTGGTCCAGATCTTCTGGCCGTTGACGATGTACTCGTCTCCGTGGCGGACCGCCGAGGTCCGCAGCGCGGCCAGGTCGGTGCCGGCTTCGGGCTCGGAGTAGCCGATGGCGAAGTGCACCTCACCGGCCAGGATGGCGGGCAGGAACTTCTTCTTCTGCGCGTCGTTGCCGTACACCATCAGGGTGGGCCCGACGGTCTGCAATGTGACGGCCGGCAGCGGAACATCCGCGCGCGCAGCTTCATTGACGAAGATCTGCTGCTCGATCGGACCGAAGCCCAGGCCGCCGTACTCCTTGGGCCAGCCGACACCGAGCTTGCCGTCGGAGCCCATCCGCCTGATGATCGCGCGGTAGGCCTTGCCGTGCCGGTCGACTTCCATCTCCTTGGCCTCATCAGTGGAGATGAGGGTGGCGAAGTACTGCCGCATCTCCGCCTGAAGATGCCGCTGTTCGGGGGTCAGTTCTATAAACATTGCGCTCCAACCAGATCCAGACGATGGGCAGGGCCACCCAGCATGCGGGTGAGATCTTTGATCGACGAGTAGTAACGGTGCATCGAGTAGGTGATATCCATGCCCATCCCGCCGTGTAGGTGATGGCAGGTCTGCATGGCCGGCGGCGCCTGGGATGTGAGCCAGTACGCGAGGATGTCGAGATCCTGGTCGGCATCGCGGCCCTCGGCGAGGCGCCAGACCACCGACGTCGACGCGAGAGCCAGTGTGCGCGAAGCGATATAAACCTCGGCGAGGTGACCGGCCACGGTCTGGAACGTCGCAAGCGGACGGCCGAACTGATGCCGGTTGGTCACGTAATCCGCAGTCAGACGGACCGCACCGGCGACCAGACCGGCGGCAAAGGCCCCGATACCGGCCATCGCCAACTGATTGAGCCGGTGCACGGTCGCCTCAGCCAGGACGGCATCGGGGCCGACGGCCACATCGCTGAACTCGACCGCGAACTCCTCCGCACCCGTCGAGGTCGGCGTCGCGATGAGCCGTACCCCGTCAGCCTTCGGCGAGACCACGACCACACCACCGTCGGCGCTGACCACCATCCAATTAGCCTGGGCGGCAAAGGGAACGGCAACCTTGACCCCGTTGAGCCGGCCGTCACGCAACTGGGTTGACGGCCGCTCGGGGAGCGCGGTGCCGGGCTCGTTGAGGGCGGCGGTCAGAATTCCGCCCTTGGCGACGCCATCGAGGAACCGATCCTGCTGCGACTGTGATGCCAGGTCGAGAAGCGGCAGCAGTCCCAGCCCCAGAGTCGCCAGCGCCGGTGAGATCAGGCCGTGCCGGCCGATCTCGGTGAGGGCCGACGCGAGTTCCGGCAGACCGACACCGTCACCACCGAGCCGTTCGGGAACACCGAGGGCGGGCACTCCGCCCGACACAAGCGCCTCCCAGGTGTTGTCCCGATCGAGGACGGCGTTGACGACGTCGACAACGGCTTGCTGCTCCGGTTCCGGAGTGAAGTCCACCGGGATCTCCCTTCGAGGTGAGCGTTATGTGGCGGTTGAGCCGGTGTAGTCGACCTGCCAGTGCTTGATCCCGTTGAGCCATCCCGAGCGCAACCGCTCCGGAGTGCTGATCGCGGCCAGATCGGGCATGTTGTCGGCGATGGCGTTGAACATCAGGTCGATCGTCATACGGGCGAGGTTGGCGCCGATGCAGTAGTGCACGCCGGTACCGCCGAAACCGACGTGCGGGTTGGGGTCACGAAGGATGTTGAACGTGTGTGGATCCTCGAACACCTCGTCGTCGAAGTTCGCCGAACGATAGAACATCACAACCCGTTGGCCTGCTTTGATTTTCACGCCACCGAGTTCGGTGTCGGTGACCGCAGTGCGCTGGAATGCGGTCACCGGCGTCGCCCAGCGGACGATCTCATCAGCGGCGGTGGCCGGACGCTCCCGCTTGTAGAGTTCCCACTGATCGGGGTTGTTCAGGAAGGCGATCATTCCGTGGGTGATCGAGTTGCGGGTGGTCTCGCTGCCGGCAACGGCCAGCATCAGCACGAAGAAGGCGAACTCGTCATCGGAGAGCTTCTCGCCGTCGACGTCGGCGTTGATCAACGCGGTGACGATATCGTCGCCGGGGTCCTGGGCCTTGATCGCGGCCAACTGCATCGCGTACATGAGCACCTCGACCGACGACGCCTTGCCGTCGACGTGAGCGAACTCGGGGTCCTCGTTGCCGGTCATCTCGTTGGTCCAGCGGAAGAGCTTGGCGCGCTCGTCCTGTGGGACGCCGAGAAGTCCGGCGATCACCTGCAGTGGCAGTTCGCAGGACACCTGCTCGACGAAGTCACCGGTGCCGTCAGCTGCGGCGGTCTTGACGATGTTCTCGGCGCGCTGGGTCAATTCGTCGCGAAGCCGCTCAACCGCGCGCGGGGTGAAACCCCGCGAGATGATCCTGCGCAGCCGATCGTGCCGTTCGCCGTCCATATTGAGCAGGACGACGCTCTGCATGTCGATGTCTTCGCGCGTCATATCGTCGGCGAACTGCGGCAGCGCGGTGTTGGGCCCGGAGTGGTAGATGTCGTTGCGCCGCGACACCTCCTTGACGTCCCTGTGCTTGGTGACGACCCAGTAGCCTCCGTCGTTGAAACCGCCCTTGCCGATTTTCTGCTCGCACCACCAGACCGGCGCGGTCGTGCGCAACTCGGCCAACTCGTCGACCGGTAACCGCACAACGTTGCGGTCCGGGTCCAGGAAATCAAAACCCGGTGGGATGTGCGGGCTGGGCATGGTGACGCGCTCCTCAATATGACGTGATCTAGTGCCAGTAAAACACGGCTCCACCGCAGACAAAAGGCATCACGGCATCCTCGCTTGTCAGAGGAATGAAACGTGTTCTAGCCTGACCCGCATGGGTAATCCTGTGATCGTCGAAGCCACCCGCAGCCCGATCGGTAAGCGCGGAGGCTGGCTGTCCGGCCTGCATGCCACCGAGCTGCTGGGGGCAACCCAGCGGGCCCTGGTGGAAAAGGCGCGGATCGACCCGGCCATGGTCGAACAGGTCATCGGCGGCTGCGTCACCCAGTTCGGTGAGCAGTCCAACAACATCACCCGGGTGGCCTGGCTGACGGCGGGATTGCCGGAGCAGGTCGGCGCCACCACGGTGGACTGCCAGTGCGGCAGTGCGCAGCAGGCCAACCACCTCATCGCCGGTCTGATCGCCAGCGGGGCGATCGACGTGGGCATCGCCTGCGGCATCGAGGCGATGAGCCGGGTCGGACTGGGCGCCAATGCCGGCCCGGACCGCTCCCGGATCAGGGCGCAGTCCTGGGATATCGACATGCCCGATCAGTTCACCGCCGCTGAGCGGATTGCCAAACGTCGCGGCCTGACACGCGCCGACCTGGACCACCTCGGCCTGATCTCGCAGCAGAAGGCCAAGCGCGCCTGGGAGGAGCACCGTTTCGACCGGGAGATCTCCGCGATCGAGGCTCCGGTCATCGACGAGAACAAGCAGCCCACCGCCGAGCGCCATATGGTTCGCCGCGACCAGGGCCTGCGGGACACCACCGCCGAGGGCCTGGCTGCACTCAAGCCGGTGGCCGAGGGCGCCATGCACACCGCCGGTACGTCATCGCAGATCTCCGATGGAGCCGCCGCGGTGCTGTGGATGGACGAGGACAAGGCCAAGGCACTGGGACTGAAGCCGCGGGCCC
The DNA here is from genome assembly GCF_051006775.1 of Mycobacterium sp. Classification (GTDB taxonomy): domain Bacteria; phylum Actinomycetota; class Actinomycetes; order Mycobacteriales; family Mycobacteriaceae; genus Mycobacterium. The sequence continues at coordinate 17,831 of NZ_JBPCSX010000004.1, read as the reverse complement.
GCATCGTCAGCCAGGCGCTCGTCGGCTCCGAGGCCTACTACCACCTCGACGGCCCGGTGCAGTCCACCGCCAAGGTGCTGGAGAAGGCCGGGATGACGCTGAACGATATCGACCTGGTCGAGATCAACGAGGCCTTCGCCTCGGTGGTGCTCAGCTGGGCGCAGGTGTACGGCGCAGACATGGACAAGGTGAACGTCAACGGCGGCGCCATCGCGCTGGGCCATCCGGTGGGCAGCACCGGCAGTCGGCTGATCACCACCGCGCTGCACGAACTGGAGCGCACCGGCAAGTCCACCGCGCTGATCACCATGTGCGCCGGCGGTGCGCTGTCGACGGGCACCATCATCGAGCGGATCTAGCCCTGCCCGTCCCGGACCGGATCGCCGCCGCGCAGGCCTATATCGACGCGCTGGTCAGTCACGACGGTGATTCGGTGCCGTTCGCCCCGCACTGCACGCGGGTCGAGCAGGGAGTCAAGAACGGGTTCTCCGGAGAACATCTGCGGCGCAACCTTATTCGCGGACCGCAGTACCGGATCATTGCGGCAGTCACCACCCCGCAGTACACGGTCCGGGGTGACGAGATTCGCGCGGAGTACGCCGTGCTGACGAAGTTCGCGCTGGCGAGCCGGCGAATGGCCGCGCGGGTGGACGAGACCTTCGTCATCCCCGAGGACGGTCGGATTCACCACATCCGGGTTAGATTTCATCCATTCATCGAGCGAACCAGGAGTGCAGCCATGTCTGCCAAACCAGCGCCCAAGGGTCTGAACAGCCCGCGGACCAAGACCATCATCAAGTGGATGTCGAAGGCCAACACCTTTGTGTACAAGAAGACCGGGGGCCGGGTCGGCGGCAAGTTCCTGCAGGGGGCGCCGGTCGCGCTGCTGACGACCACTGGTCGCAAGACCGGTGAGCCGCGGGTCAGCCCACTGCTGTTCATGCGCGAAGGCGACCGGGTGGTGCTGATCGCATCGCAGGGCGGCGCGGCCACCAATCCGATGTGGTACCTCAACCTCAAGGCCGATCCCAAGGTGTCGGTCCAGATCAAAGATGAGGTGCTCAACCTGACCGCGCGCGACGCCACCGAGGAGGAGCGGGCGCACTACTGGCCGAAGATGGCGCAGATGTACACCAGCTTCGACGACTACCAGTCCTGGACCGACCGGGTGATCCCGGTCGTCATCTGCGACCCGGCCTAGGCGGGGCTAAGCGCGGCCAAGGGCGGCCAAGCGCGGCCAGGCACTGCGAGTGTGAAGTTAGCTTCACGTTCGCGGCCGAGTGTGAAGCTAACTTCACCGGGCGGGGCCGGGGGCCGGGGTTCGGGCGGGCCGGGGGCCGGGGCGCAGGCGGGCCGGGGATCGGCCGGGACGGCGGGAACCGTGGGGTTGTGACCGCTAGGCGCCGAAGACCGGCACCGGCGGACGGCCCTGCGCGAGCAGGCTTCGCACCACCGGGCCGAGTTCGCCCGGTTCCCAGCGGGCGCCCTTGTCCACCTCGGCGCCGTGCTGCCACCCTTCGGCGGCCCGGATGATGCCGCCCTCGACCTCGAACACCCTGCCGGTGACGTCGCGGGATTCGACGCTGCCCAGCCAGACCACCAGTGGCGAAATGTTCTCCGGCGCCATGGAGTCGAAGTCCTGGCCCTGCGTCGACATCATGTCGGCGAAGACGCCCTCGGTCATCCGGGTGCGCGCCGACGGTGCGATCGCGTTGACGGTGACGCCGTAGCGGCCCATCTCGGCGGCCGCGACCAGTGTCAGCGCGGCGATGCCGGCCTTGGCGGCGCTGTAGTTGCCCTGCCCGACGCTGCCCTGCAGGCCGGCGCCGGAACTGGTGTTGATGATCCGGGCGTCGACCTCCCTACCTTCCTTGGACAATCCCCGCCAGTAGGCGGCGGCATGCCGGGTGGTGGCGAAGTGTCCCTTGAGGTGCACGGCGATGACGGCGTCGAACTCCTCCTCGCTGGTGTTGGCGATCATCCGGTCCCGCACGATTCCGGCGTTGTTGACCAGCACATCGAGTCCGCCGAAGGTGTCGACGGCGGTCTGGACGAGCCCGGCGGCCTGATCCCAGTCGGCCACATTGGCGCCGCTGGTGACGGCTTGTCCTCCCGCAGCGGTGATTTCGTCGACGACGGCCTGCGCCGCGCTGCCACCACCGGCGGGTGATCCGTCCAGGCCCACACCGATGTCATTGACCACAACCGAGGCACCCTCGGCGGCGAAGGCCAGGGCGTGCGCCCTCCCGATACCGCCGCCTGCGCCGGTGACGATCACCACCCGGCCGTCGAGCAAACCCATATCTCTCCTTATTCCTTGTTGGCGTCAGACGCCGACAGATAGGCCGGCGGCTCCCCGCCGCCGTGCACCTCGAGGCTTGCGCCACTGATGTAGGACGCCGCGTCGGAGGCCAAAAACGCTGCCGCCAAGCCGATGTCGCGCGGCTCGGCAAGACGGCCCAGTGGCACTGTGGCCGCGACCGCGGCCTGGGACTCGCTGTCACCGTAGAACAGTTCAGCCTGCTCAGTGACGACCATTCCGACCACCACGGCGTTCACCCGAACCTTCGGCGCCCACTCGACGGCGAGAGTCTTGGTCAGACTGTCCACCCCGGCCTTGGCGGCGCCGTATGCGGCGGTGCCCGGAGTCGGCCGGCCTCCGCTGACGCTGGAGATCGAGACGATCGAACCGCCACCCGGTTGCTGCTGCATGACGGCATTGGCGGCCTGCGAGACGTGCAGCATGCCGAGCAGATTGAGTTCGATGATCTTCCGGTGGAACCGCGGTGAGGCATCGGCGGCCAGCGCATGGGGAGATCCACCGGCATTGTTGACCACGACGTCGAGCCGGCCGTGCCGGGCCACGATCTCCGCGACCAGTCCGGCGACCGCGTCTGGATCCCGGACGTCGCAACTGTGAAACTCGTACGGCAGCCCTTCCACCGGGCGGCGGGCGCAGGTGATCACGGTCGCGCCCTGCTCGGCGAACACCGCGCTGATACCCGCGCCGACGCCTCGCACACCGCCGGTTACCAGCACCACGCGACCACTGAGATCGAAATCCACCGTGCTAGCCTACCAAGCAAGTGCTTGCTTAGGAGTGCCATGACAATCACGTCCTCGACCGTCGAACCCGGAATCGTCGCGGTGACGGTCGACTATCCCCCGGTCAACGCCATCCCCTCACGCGGCTGGTTCGAACTCGCCGACCTCATCACTGCGGCGGGCCGAGATATGGGCACCCATGTGGTGATCCTGCGAGCTGCCGGACGCGGCTTCAACGCCGGCGTGGATATCAAGGAGATGCAGAACACCGAGGGCTTCGGCGCTCTGATCGACGCGAACCGCGGTTGTTTCGCCGCGTTCAAGGCGGTCTACGAGTGCGAGGTGCCGGTGGTGGCGGCGGTCAACGGATTCTGCGTGGGCGGCGGCATCGGCCTGGTGGGCAACTCCGACGTGATCGTGGCGTCCGATGATGCGACCTTCGGCCTGCCGGAAGTCGAACGCGGAGCACTCGGAGCGGCGACGCATCTGTCCCGGCTGGTGCCGCAGCACATGATGCGTCGGCTGTTCTTCACCGCCGCCACCGTGGACGCGGCGACCCTGCATCAGTTCGGTTCGGTGCACGAGGTGGTGCCGCGGGCCCAGCTCGACGAGGCCGCGCTGCGGGTGGCTCGCGACATCGCCGCCAAGGACACCCGGGTGATCCGGGCTGCCAAGGAGGCGCTGAATCTCATTGACGTCCAACGGGTTAACGCCAGCTACCGGATGGAGCAGGGCTTCACCTTCGAGCTGAACCTGTCCGGAGTCTCGGATGAACTGCGCGACGACTTCGCGGGAACGAAGAAGTCGAGCACATGACACCACGCGATAAGCGCACCACCCTCGATGAGGCGGTCGCCGCCGTCAAGAGTGGTATGACGATCGGGATCGGCGGCTGGGGATCCCGGCGCAAGCCGATGGCATTCGTCCGGGCCCTGCTGCGCACCCGGGTCAAGGACCTGACCGTGGTGACCTACGGCGGACCCGATATCGGGCTGCTGTGCTCGGCGGGAATGGTCAGCAAGGCCTACTACGGTTTCGTCTCACTGGATTCGCCACCGTTCTACGACCCGTGGTTCTCCAGAGCCCGCACCACCGGTTCGATCGTCGCGCGCGAGATGGACGAGGGCATGCTGCGCTCCGGATTGCAGGCTGCTGCGCAGCGACTTCCGTTTCTCCCCACCCGTTCCGGCCTGGGTAGTTCGGTTCCGGACTTCTGGGACGGTGAGCTCAAGACGGTGCAGTCGCCCTATCGGACCGGAGATGGCTACGAGGAGCTCATCGCCATGCCGGCGCTGCGCCTGGACGCAGCATTCGTCCACCTCAATCTCGGTGACAAGCACGGCAACGCGGCATACACCGGTATCGACCCGTACTTCGACGATCTGTTCCTGATGGCGGCAGACCGCCGGTACCTCTCGGTGGAACGAGTGGTCAGCACCGAAGAACTGATCAATGCCGTTCCGCCACAGGCACTGCTGGTCAATCGAATGATGGTCGACGCGGTCGTCGAGGCTCCCAACGGCGCGCACTTCACCACCAATGTGCCGGACTACGGCCGGGACGAGAAGTTCCAGCGGCACTACGCCCAGGCGGCCAGCGATGTGGACAGCTGGGGACAGTTCGTCGCCAGCTATCTGTCCGGCAGTGAAGCCGACTACCAGGCAGCGGTGCGCCGGTTCACCACGGAGCAGGAGGCGAAGTCGTGATACAGGTGAGCAGGGCAGAGGTGTGCGCGGTTGCCTGCGCCGAGTTGTTCCGCGACGCCGGCGAGATCATGGTCAGCCCGATGACCACCATGGTGTCGATCGGCGCCCGGTTGGCGCGGTTGACGTTCTCCCCCGACATCCTGCTGACCGACGGTGAAGCGCAACTACTGGCCGACACCCCAGCCATCGGTGCGCCCGGCGCGGTCGAGGGTTGGATGCCATTCGGCCGGGTCTTCGAGACGCTGACCTGGGGCCGGCGGCATGTGGTGATGGGCGCCAATCAGGTGGACCGGTACGGCAACCAGAACCTGTCGGCGTTCGGTCCGCTGCAGCATCCGACCCGGCAGATGTTCGGTGTGCGCGGCGCACCGGGCAACACCATCAACCACGCCACCAGTTACTGGGTCGGTAATCACTCCACCCGGGTGTTCTGTGACAGCGTCGACGTGGTTGCCGGAATCGGTTGGGACAAGGTCGATCCGGACAATCCCGCCTACCGCTTCGTCAACGTCTTCCGGGTGGTGAGCAATCTCGGCGTCTTCGACTTCGGCGGCCCCGGGCACACCATGCGTGCGGTGTCATTGCATCCCGGCGTCGAGCCCGCCGAGGTCCGCGAGAACACCGCCTACGAGATCCACGGTCTCGACGATGCCGCGACCACCCGGCTGGCCACCGGCGCGGAGTTGGAACTCATCGCGAAGATCGACCCGAAGGGCCTGCGGGACAAGGAGGTCAAGGTGTGACCCAATCACAGCAGAGAATCCAGACGCCGCTGACCCGCCTGATCGGTATCGAGCATCCGGTGGTGCAGACCGGTATGGGCTGGGTGGCCGGAGCACGACTGGTGGCGGCGACCTCCAACGCCGGCGGCCTGGGCATCCTGGCGGCGGCGACCATGACGATCGACGAGCTTGCGACGGCGATCGCCAAGGTCAAGGCCACCACCGATAAACCGTTCGGGGTGAACATCCGCGCCGACGCCGCCGACGCCGGCGATCGGGTGGACCTGATGATCCGCGAAGGCGTCAAGGTCGCATCCTTCGCGCTGGCCCCCAAGGCGGAGTTGATCGCAAGCCTCAAAGAGGCCGGTTCGGTGGTGATCCCGTCGGTGGGCGCGGCCAAACACGCGAAGAAAGTGGCCGGCTGGGGTGCCGACGCGGTGATCGTGCAGGGCGGTGAAGGCGGCGGTCACACCGGCCCGGTCGCGACCACCCTGCTGCTGCCGTCGGTGCTCGACGTGTTGGAAGGCACCGGTATTCCGGTGGTCGCCGCCGGCGGATTCTTCGACGGTCGCGGGCTGGCGGCGGCGCTGTCCTACGGCGCCGCGGGGGTCGCGATGGGAACCCGGTTCCTGCTGACGTCGGATTCGACGGTGCCCGAGGCGGTCAAGCAGCAGTACCTGGCAGCCCCTTTGGACGGCACGGTGGTGTCCACCCGCGTCGACGGCATGCCGCACCGGGTGCTCAAGACCGGCCTGGTGCAGAAGCTGGAAAGCGGTTCGCGGATCAGGGGTTTCAGCGCGGCCGTGCTCAACGCCGCGAAATTCAAGAAGATGTCCCAGATGTCATGGGCGTCGATGATCCGCGACGGCCTGGCCATGCGGCACGGTAAGGACCTCACCTGGTCGCAGGTGCTGATGGCGGCCAACACCCCGATGCTGCTCAAGGCGGGCCTGGTCGACGGTAACACCGGCGCCGGTGTGCTGGCTTCGGGTCAGGTGACCGGCATCATCGATGATCTACCGTCGTGCGCCGAACTCATCGAGAGCATCGTCAGCGAGGCGATCAGCCACCTTCAGGCGGCGGCTGCGCTGATCGACTGACGCGTAAGGTCGGTTCCATGGGGATCGCACCGGAGAGTTGGCCGGCGCCGTTTCAGACACTGATCCGGACGTCGAACAAGTACCTGCTCAACCCGCTGATGCTGCGCCTGGCCGGCCAGCCGTACTGGTACGCATCGGTGATCCGGCACGTCGGTCGCAGTTCGGGCAGGCAGTACGCCACTCCGATCGTCGCTGACCGGGTGGGCGAATCACTGATCATCCCGCTGCCCTACGGCACCCAGGTGGACTGGGTCCGCAACGTGCTGACGGCCGGTCAGGCGACCATCGTGCACAAGGGTGAGACCTACGCCGTGGAGTCCCCGGAACTCATCGACTCGACCCAGGCGCTGCCGCTGCTGCCGCGCGACCGGCGCGAGACTTTTGAACGGGTCCGGATCGGGCACTTCCTGCGGGCACAGATCGCGCAGTAGCGGCGTTGGACCGGGGCGCGACCCTGGCCGGCGCCGCGGGCGCGCTGGGCGGAGCTATGTCGTTGATCGCGGCACGGATGCCCTGACCGACGGCGTTGACCAAGTCGACGGTCAGCGTGACGGGGTCGATCAGTGGAATCAACCGGAAGGGCGCCGGCGTGCTGTAGGGCAGTGCGCGGTTGTAGCCGGTCTCGATGAGCACCTGCAGAGCAGGCTGGATCAGATCGATGAGGGGCGTGGTGATGAATTCCGTGTGCGTGAATGCGCCGAACTCGCGAAGTGGTTCCAGCAGAGGGAGATTCGGAGTCGGGATCAGCACGTAGGTGGTGTCGGTGCCGGCGAGGCGCTGCTGGTTGGCCGGGTCAGCGATCGCCGCCGCGAGTTCGGCGGGGGTCAATCCGTTGGGTAGTCCGTCGGGGTTGCGGCCGTCGGGTGCGAGATAGCTGCCGTGGATGTACCAGAATCCGGCCGCTGCGTTGAGGTCGGCGAGCAGGTTGATCGGATACAGCGGAAAGTCGACGACACCGTCGTACTGGAAGGCGATGTCCACCGTCGACATACCGGTGTCTGTCGGGGTCGGCACGCCGAAGGTGGCATCCAGAATCGGCACGGTGCCGAACATGGCAAGGCGCTCGAACAGTCCACCGTTGGGCCGGTTCGGGTTTCCGATGAGTGAGAAGCTGATGGCGGACTGGTCTTCGGCGGAGAGTTTGCTCAGCTGATACTTCTCATAGGTGGCCACTGTGGCGCCCTGGGAGTAGCCGAAGACGACGACCGGGCTCTGCGCGTCAGGGTTGAAGGGGCCGACGAGGTCGCTGGTGAGCTGGGAGACTCCGCTGGCCACCGATACGTCGAACTTCGCGCCGGTCAATCCGCCCCAGCCCGCCCAGGGGAACGGCCAGAACTGGGCGATATAGGGCACCGGTTCCGGAGTGCACACCACCGCGCAGGATTCGGTGGTCGGTGCGATGTAGTAGTCGACCGCGTTCTGCATGTAGCCCGGAATGACGGCCGGGTCCGGCACCGCCGTGCCGGGCACGATCAGTGCGGTGGCGGTGAGCGTGACCGCAGCGGTCAGGGTTGTGACCACCCCGCCGATGGCGCCCGTCGCAACGGAGAAGCCCACCGCCGCGGTGGCCATCAGTGATGCTGCGGGAATCCTCACGCAGATGATCCTGACACGATGCCAACCGACTGAAAGCGCTTTGAGCCCTAAAGCCGTTCGATGATGGTGACGTTGGCGGTGCCGCCGCCCTCGCACATGGTCTGCAGGCCGTAACGGCCGCCGGTGCGCTCGAGCTCGTTGAGCATGGTGGCGAACAGCTTCGCGCCGGTTGCGCCGAGCGGATGGCCCAGCGCGATACCGCCCCCGTTGGGGTTGACCCTGGCCGGGTCCGCGCCGGTCTCCTTGAGCCAGGCCAGCACCACCGGAGCGAAGGCCTCGTTGATCTCGACGATGTCGATATCGTCGATCGACAAGCCGGTCTTCTCCAACGCATACCGCGTCGCCGGGATCGGTCCGGTCAGCATGCGCACGGGATCGGCTCCGCGGCAACTGATGTGGTGGATACGGGCCCGCGGGGTCAGCTTGTGGTCGGCGACGGCACGCTCGGAGGCCAGCAGCACCGCGCTGGCGCCGTCACAGATCTGACTGGCGACGGCGGCGGTCATCCGGCCGCCCTCGCTGAGCACCGGCAGAGTGGCCATCTTCTCCAGCGAACTCGCCCGCGGGGTCTCATCGACCGCGAAACCGACCCCGTCAACCTCGACGGCGATGATCTCGTTGACGAAGTGACCGCCCGCGATTGCGGCGAATGCCCGCTCGTGACTGGCCAGCGCGAAGCGCTCCATATCCTCCCGAGAGATGTCCCACTCCTCGGCGATCATCTCCGCACCACGAAACTGCGAGATCTCCTGGTCGCCGTAGCGCTCGAGCCAGAACTTGGACTCGTTGGTGGGGCTGGTGAACCCGAACTCATTGCCGACGATCATCGCCGCGGAGATCGGGATCTGGCTCATGTTCTGCATGCCACCGGCGAGGATCAGGTCGGCGGTACCTGCCATGATCGCCTGTGCACCAAAGGAAATCGCCTGCTGGCTGGAGCCGCACTGCCGGTCCACGGTGACACCCGGAACCTCCTCGGAGTAGCCGGCGGCCAGCCAGGTGAGCCGACCGATATTGCCGGCCTGGCCACCGATGGCGTCGACGCAGCCGACGACGGCGTCGTCGACAGCCGCCGGGTCGACGTCGTTGCGGTCGAAGATGCCGCGGAACACATGCACACCCAGGTCGATCGGATGGATCCCGGCCAGTGAACCGTTGCGCTTGCCGACCGCGGTTCGCACAGCGTCGATCACGTATGCCTCAGACACTGAGGGTCTCCTTTTCCGTGGCGATTCCGTCGAGGACGATTGCCAGATACTGCCGACCGACCTGTTCGGCGGTCAGGGGGCCGCCGGGCTGGTACCACCGAACCGACACCCAGGTGGTATCCCGGATGAACCGGTAGACCAGGTCGACGTCGATGTCGGGCTGGAAGTAACCCTGCTTGATGCCCTGCTTGAGCAGATCCACCCACATCTTGCGCTGCCGGCGGTTCAGGTCGTCGATATAGCCGAACCGCGGCTGAGCCGACAGCCGCTTGGCCTCGTCCTGATAGATGACGACCTCGGCGTGGTGATATTCGATCGCGTCGAAGGACGCCATGAACAGGCCCCGCAGGCGCGCGAGTGGGTTGGGCTCGGTGTCGATGATGTGCTGATAGCGATCGAAGAGCCAGTCGAGGAAGGTGCGCAGCACCTCGTCGACCATCTCCTCCTTCGACTTGAAGTGGTGATAAAGGCTGCCGGACAGGATGCCTGCGGCGTCGGCGATATCGCGCACCGTGGTGGCGCGCAGTCCGCGCTCGGCGAACATGCCAGCTGCGAGCTCGAGCAGCTCCTCGCGCCGGGTGGCCGGCGAGGGATTCGGTGCGGTCATGGGTGCTGGCTCGACACCGAAATCACTTCGCCGGTCAGGTAACTGGAGTAATCGCTGGCCAGGAAGGCGATGGTCGCGGCGACCTCCCAGGGTTCGGCGGCCCGGCCGAACGCCTCCTGCTCGGAGAGCCGGTCGAGCAGTTCGGTGGAGCTGGTCTTCTCCAGGAACCTGTGCCGCGCGATGCTCGGCGAGACGGCGTTGATGCGCACGCCGTATTCGGCGGCTTCGATTGCGCTGCAACGGGTCAGCGCCATCACACCGGCTTTGGCCGCGGCATAGTGCGACTGGGAGTGCTGCGCTCGCCAACCCAGAACGCTGGCGTTGTTCACGATCGCCCCGCCGTGGCCGGCGCCCCGGAAGTAGCCCAGCGCGGCACGGGTGGCCCGCATCACCGAGGTGAGGGTGACGTTGAGGACGCGGTCCCACTCCTCGTCGGTCATGTCGATCACCGGGGTCTGCCCACCCAGGCCGGCGTTGTTCACCAGGACGTCGAGGCGGCCGAAGCGGGCGGTGGTGGAGTCGATCAGCGCGTCGATCTGCGCGGTGGACGTGACGTCGCAGACAACACTCTCCACCCGGCCGAGTCCCAACGCGGACAACGCATCCCGGGTCTCGGTCAGCCGGCGTTCGTGGTGGTCGGAGACCATCACCTCCGCACCTTCGGCCAGCGCGCGGCGCGCGACGGCGAAACCGATACCGGTGCCGGCCGCGGCAGTGACGACGACCACCTTGCCGGTCAGAAGTCCGTGGCCGCCGATCTCCTCGGGTGGGGTGCTCAACGGATTGTTCTGCGGTGTCACTAGCCCCTCGATTCCCGGGGAAGGCCGAGCACGCGTTCGGCGATGATATTGCGCTGTACCTCGTTGGAGCCGCCATAGATGGTGTCGGCTCGGGAGAACAGGAACAGCCGCTGCCACTCGTCGAATTCGGCGTCGTCGAGCACCATCGCGGACTTGCCCTTGATCGCCATGGCCAGCTCGCCGAGATCGCGATGCCAGTTGGCCCAGAGCAGCTTGGAGACGCTGTCCTGGCCGGGACGCTCCTCATCCATGGTGGCCATCGCAAACGAACGCATGGCCTGCAGGCCCGCCCAGGCCCGGGTGAGGCGTTCCCGGATCAGTGGATCGTCGATGGCGCCGCTGTTCTTGGCGAGCTCGACGATGCCGGAAAGCTCACGGGCATAACGGATCTGCTGACCGAGAGTGGACACTCCGCGCTCGAATTGCAGGGTGCCCATCGCGACGCGCCAGCCGTCACCCGGCTCGCCGACCACCAGATCGGCGTCGGTGCGGGCGTCGGTGAAGAACACCTCGTTGAACTCCGAATCACCGGTGAGCTGGACGATCGGACGTATCTCCACACCCGGCTGGTCGAGGGGCACGAGCAGATACGCCAGACCGCTGTGCCGCTTGGAACCCTTCTTGGAGCGGGCCAGCACGAAGCACCACTGCGACCAGTGCGCGAGCGATGTCCACACCTTCTGGCCGTTGATTATCCAGTGATCACCGTCGAGCACCGCCGAGGTCGCAACGTTGGCCAGATCGCTACCGGCGCCGGGCTCGGAGTAGCCCTGGCACCACAGTTCAGTGACGTTGCGGATGGCCGGCAGGAAGCGCTCCTGCTGGGCGGCTGTGCCGAACGCGATCAGCGTCGGGCCGACGAGTTCCTCACCGAGGTGGTTGACCTTGTCGGGAGCATCGGCCTTGGCGTACTCCTCGTAGAAGGCCACCCGGTGGGCCACCGAGAGGCCCCGGCCGCCGTGCTCGACGGGCCAGCCCAGGCAGGTCAACCCCGCGGCGGCCAGGTGGCGATTCCAGGCCAGCCGCTCTTCGAAGGACTCATGTTCGCGACCGGGACCGCCGAGACCCTTGAGAGCGGCGTATTCGCCGACCAGGTTGGACGCCAGCCAGTCGCGGACCTCAGCCCGGAACTCCTCGACATGCACCCCTGTAGGCTAACCTACCAAGCACTTGCTTTGTTAGCGTCCCGGAGGGAGCAGCGATGACGGCCGCGACCGGTCATCGGCTCACCACGCCAGCGGTCCTGAACCGGATGGCGCTCGATTACGCCGACCATCAGGCGGTCCTCACCCCGGATCGGACCTTCACCTTCGCCGAACTTCGCGAGGAGGTGCGCCGCACGGCTGCGGCGATGGCCGGACTCGGCGTGCAGCCAGGCGATCGGGTCGCGATCTGGTCACCGAACACCTGGCACTGGGTCGTCGCCTGCCTGGCGACGCATTACGCCGGTGCGGTGGCGGTGCCGTTGAACACCCGCTACACCGCGACCGAGGCCACCGACATCCTGGGACGCAGCCAGGCCTCGCTGCTGATCGCGATGGGCCGGTTCCTCGGCGCCGACCGGGCTGCCGAACTCGACCACGCCGCACTGCCTGCGTTGCGCCACATCGTCCGGGTGCCGGTCGAGGAGCCCGACGGAACCTGGGACGAGTTCCTGGCCGGGCCGCAGGTACCCATGCATGAGATCGACGCCCGCGCGCAGGCAGTCCAACCCGATGACATCTCCGACATCCTGTTCACCTCCGGCACCACCGGCCGCAGCAAGGGTGTGCTGTGCGCGCACCGGCAGTCGCTGTCGGCGTCCGCGTCATGGGCGGCCTGCGGTCAGGTCAGCAGTGCCGACCGCTACCTCTGCATCAACCCCTTCTTCCACAGCTTCGGCTACAAGGCCGGGATCCTGGCCTGCCTGCAGACCGGTGCGACGCTGATCCCACAGCTGACCTTCGACCCCGAGCAGGCCATGCGGATCGTGCAGGACCAGAAGATCACCGTGCTGCCGGGGCCGCCGACCATCTATCAGACCCTGCTGGATCACCCGTCACGCAAGGACTTTGACCTCACCTCGCTGCGGTTCGCCGTCACCGGTGCGGCCGTGGTGCCGGTGGTGCTGATCGAACGCATGCAGAGCGAACTGGACTTCGAGATCGTGCTGACCGCCTACGGCCAGACCGAGTCAAGCGGGTTCGGCACCATGTGTCGCAGCGACGACGATCCGGTCACCGTGGCGACCACATGCGGGCGGCCGATGGCGGACTTCGAGTTGCGTATCGGCGCACCCGACGAGAACGGCGCGGGCGAGGTGCTGCTGCGCGGGCCGAACGTCATGATCGGGTACCTCGACGACCCTGCCGCGACAGCGGCGACCATCGACGCCGACGGCTGGCTGCACACCGGTGACATCGGCACCGTCGACGCAGCAGGCAATCTGCGGATCACCGACCGGCTCAAGGACATGTACATCTGCGGCGGTTTCAACGTCTACCCCGCCGAGATCGAGCAGTCCCTCGCCCGGCTCGACGGCGTCGCCGAGGTCGCGGTGATCGGGGTGCCCGACGAGCGCCTCGGCGAGGTCGGCCGGGCCTTCATCGTGCGCCGCGCCGGCGCTGAACTCGATGAAGACGCGGTGATCGCCTACACCCGACAGCATCTGGCGAACTTCAAGGCACCGCGATCGGTGATCTTCCTCGACGCACTCCCGCGCAATGCCGGCGGGAAGGTCGTCAAACCGACACTGCGAGGGATGCTCTGATGGACATCGACTACGACGACGACACCTGCGCCTTCCGCGACGAGGTCCGGGCCTTCCTGGCGGCGAACACACACGAGTTCCCCACCAGGTCCTATGACACCGCCGAGGGATTCGATCAGCACCGGCGCTGGGACCGGGTGCTCTTCGATGCCGGGCTGTCGGTGATCACCTGGCCGCAGAAATACGGCGGCCGCGACGCGACCCTGCTGCAGTGGGTGGTGTTCGAGGAGGAGTACTTCCGGGCCGGCGCCCCGGGCCGGGCCAGCGCCAACGGAATCTCGATGCTGGCACCCACCCTGTTCGGTCACGGAACCGAGGAGCAGTTGGACCGGATCCTGCCGAAAATGGCCAGCGGAGAAGAGATCTGGGCCCAGGCGTGGTCGGAGCCGGAGTCCGGCAGCGATCTGGCGTCGCTGCGATCCACGGCGACCCAGACCGACGGCGGCTGGCTGCTCAACGGCCAGAAGATCTGGAGCAGCCGGGCGGTGTTCGGCGAGCGCGGGTTCGGACTGTTCCGCTCCGATCCTGCTGCCGAGCGGCATCGCGGCCTGACCTATCTGATGTTCGACCTACATGCCGACGGCGTCACCGTGCGGCCGATCCAACAACTCGGCGGTGACACCGGCTTCGGGGAGATCTTCTTCGACAACGTCTTCGTTCCCGACCACGATGTGATCGGCGCCGTGCACGACGGCTGGCGGGCGGCGATGAGCACCACCAGCAACGAGCGCGGGATGTCACTGCGCAGCCCGGCGCGCTTCCTGGCACCGGCCGAGCGGCTCATCGAGGCCTGGCGATCCGGCGGCTCCGACCCGCACTTCGCCGATGACGTCGCCGATGCGTGGATCAAGGCGCAGGCCTACCGGCTGCACACGTTCGGAACGGTGACGCGGATCGCCGAGGGCGGTGAGTTGGGTGCCGAGTCGTCGGTCACCAAGGTGTTCTGGTCCGACCTCGACGTCGCGATCCATCAGACCGCATTGGATCTGCGAGGTGCTTCCGGTGAGCTCGCCGACGGCTGGACCGACGGGTTGCTGTTCGCCCTGGGCGGCCCGATCTACGCCGGCACCAACGAGATTCAGCGCAATATCATCGCCGAACGACTGCTGGGCCTGCCCAAGGAAGGGGCCAAGCCGTCATGAGGTTCGCTCTCGACGCCGAACAGCGCGATTTCGCCGCCAGTATCGACGCCGCACTCGGTGCCGCCGATGTTCCGGCTGCGGTTCGGGCGTGGGCCGACGGTGACACCGCGCCAGGGCGCAAGGTCTGGGGACGGCTGGCCGATCTCGGTGTGACCGCGCTCGCGGTGTCCGAGGAGTTCGACGGCCTGGCCGCCCATCCGGTGGATCTGGTGGTCGCCTGCGAGCGTCTGGGCCGGTGGTGCGTACCGGGTCCGGTGACCGAATCCATTGCGGTGGCGCCGGTTCTGCTCGCCGCCGATGAGCGCTCGGCAGCACTGGCCTCCGGTGAACTGATCGCAACGGTGGCGCTGCCGCCGGTGGTGCCGTGGGCCGTCGACGCCGATGCCGCCGGACTGGTCCTGCTGGCCGCTGATGGTGCGGTCACCGACGCGGCCGCCGGGGAGCGCCATGAGTCCGTGGACCCGAGCAGGCGGCTGTTCACCGTCACCGCGGCCGGAGCGTCGCAGCCCGCCGATGTCGCACGTGCTTTTGAGTTCGGTGCATTGGCCACCGCCGCACAACTGGTGGGGGCCGGGCAGAGGATGCTGGACATGACGGTCGAATACGCCAAGCAGCGCAGTCAGTTCGGCCGGTTGATCGGCAGCTATCAGGCGATCAAACACAAGCTCGCCGACGCCCACATCGCCCTCGAATTGGCCCGGCCGCTGCTCTACGGCGCCGCGCTGGCTCTGGCCGAGCAGTCCCCCGATACCGCCCGGGACGTCAGCGCCGCCAAGGCCGCCGCCGCTGACGCCGCGCTGCTGTCCGCGCGAGTGGCGCTGCAGACCCACGGGGCCATCGGCTACACCACCGAGCATGACCTGTCGCAGTGGCTGCTGCGGGTGCAGGCGCTGCGCTCAGCGTGGGGCGATCCCACGTTCCACCGCCGTCGGGTACTGGAGGCATTGTGACCACCACCGAAGAACGGGCACTGCTTCGGCAGACCGTCACCGCCCTGATCGACAAGCACGCCTCCCCTGATGCGGTGCGACGGGCCATGGAATCCGAGCGCGGCTACGACGAGTCGCTGTGGACACTGCTGTGTGAGCAAGTCGGGGCCGCGGCCCTTGTGGTGCCGGAGGAACTCGGCGGTGCCGGTGGCGAATTGGCTGATGCCGCAGCGGTTCTCGAGGAGCTGGGTAAGGGACTGGTGCCCACCCCGCTACTCGGCACCACCCTTGCCGAGCTCGGGCTACTGGCCGCCGACGAGCCAGACGGCGAGACTCTCGAGCGGCTGGCCGCCGGGGAGAGCATCGGAACGGTGGTCTTCGACCGGAACTACGTGATCAACGGCGACGTCGCCGACGTGGTGCTGGCCGTCGAGGACGGCCGGCTCCAACGGTGGGAGCAGTGCAGCGCCGAACCGCTGACTCCGCTGGACCCCACCCGTCGTCTCGCTCGGCTGAACCCCGGAACGTCGACGACGATCTGCCGCGATCCTGGACTGGCCGACACCGCCGCCATCCTGCTGGCCGCCGAGCAGATCGGCGCCGCGGAGCGCTGCCTGGACCTGACCGTCGAATACACCAAACAGCGGGTGCAGTTCGGTCGTGCGATCGGCAGCTTCCAGGCGCTCAAGCACCGGATGGCCGATCTGTACGTCGCGGTGCAGTCGGCGCGGGCGGTCGTGGGAGATGCGATCGCCGACCCGAATCCCACCTCGGCCGCGCTGGCGCGACTGGCCGCCAGCGAGGCGTTCACCACGGTCGCCGGTGAGGCCATCCAGTTGCACGGCGGCATCGCCATCACCTGGGAGCACGACATCCAGTTGTATTTCAAGCGGGCCTACTCCAGTGCGGAGTTGCTCGGCTCCCCCGCCGAACAGCTGCGCCGGCTCGAATCCGAGGTGTTCTAGCCTCAGTGGCGTGACCGATCACGTCTCGCTGCGCGCAGGCATTCCGCCGTTCTATGTGATGGACGTCTGGCTTGCCGCCGCCGAGCGGCAGCGCACCCACGGCGATCTGGTGAACCTTTCGGCAGGCCAGCCCAGCGTCGGAGCGCCCGAACCGGTGCGCGCCGCCGCCGCCCGGTTACTGGAGGCCAATGACCTCGGCTACACCGTGGCACTCGGGATACCGGAACTCCGCGAGGAGATCGCCCACAACTACGCCGACCGGTACGGCATCGACGTCGGTGTCGACGACGTCGTGCTCACCACCGGATCCTCCGGCGGATTCCTGCTGACCTTCCTGTCCTGTTTCGATGCCGGTGACCGGGTGGCGATGGCCAGTCCGGGTTACCCCTGCTACCGCAACATCCTCTCGGCGCTGGGGTGTGAGGTCGTCGAGATCGAGTGCGGCCCCGAGACCCGGTTCCAACCGACGGTGCAGCTGCTCGCCGAGCTCGACCCACCGGTCAAGGGGGTGATCGTGGCCAGCCCGGCCAACCCGACCGGCACGGTGATCGAACCTGACGAGCTGGCCGCCATCGCACGGTGGTGCGAAGCCTCCGGTGTCCGGCTGATCAGCGACGAGGTGTACCACGGGCTGGTGTACCCGGGTGCACCGGCGACCTCGTGCGCCTGGGAAACGTCGCGCAATGCCGTTGTGCTGAACAGCTTTTCGAAATATTTCGCGATGACGGGATGGCGGCTGGGCTGGATGCTGGTGCCCGAGGATCTGCGTCGGGCGGTGGACTGCCTTACCGGGAATTTCTTCATCTGCCCGCCGGTGCTGCCGCAGTACGCCGCGGTCGCGGCGTTCACACCGGAGTCGATCGCCGAGTCCGAGGGACACCTTGCGCACTACGGGCGCAATCGCGACACCCTGATCGCCGGCCTGCACCAAGTCGGGCTGACCCGGTTGGCTCCGGCCGACGGTGCGTTCTACATTTACGCCGACGTCTCCGAATTCACCGGCGACTCACTGTCGTTCTGCGAAACGCTCCTGGCCGACACCGGATTGGCGATCGCGCCGGGCGTCGACTTCGACACCGTGCGCGGGTCCACCCATGTGCGGTTGTCCTTCGCGGGGCCGGCGGCGGATATCGATGAGGCGCTGCGGCGTCTAGGCCCCTGGCTGTCTGCCCGCCTCTGAGCGACAACTATCGGTCCCCGGAGCTACCCGTCGCGATTTGTCGCTACGAGGCGGGCACGGCGATAGGCGGCCTGGCTGGCGT
>NZ_JBPCSX010000003.1:0-9641 GCF_051006775.1 Mycobacterium sp. | reverse complement strand
GTAGTGGCATATCCTCGCTGGAACGTCCCTTTCCACTTAATTGTGGATGCGGCCACCGGCGGTGCCGAAAGCACTGGTGGCATGGGGGCAATTTTGGGTCAAATGAGTGCGAAGAATCAATTTCAGGTTGTTGCGTATGCCAGTCGCTCCCTCAAGGATCATGAGAAAAACTATACGCCGTATGTAGCGGAAATGTGCGCCGCGGCCTGGGCCATACATTACTTCGACATTTATCTACGTGGTCGTAAATTTACCGTTTATACCGACCATAAGCCGTTGGAAACCCTTAAAACGGTCCACCAGCGTACTCTTAATCGTTTGCAAGAACAAATGGGAATGTATGACTTTGAGTTAGTATATAAAAAGGGCTCTGAGATGCCGGCTGACATCCTCTCGCGTTGTCCTATTGATGCCATCGAGGCCGTCTCTTTACAAGATGCCTCTCTCTCTGACCCCTTTTGCATGGAACTCCGGGAGTACATGGCTACGGGCAACTTACCGCCCATGTCTCTCTTTTCGGCACATGTGATAAAAGCGGCACCTTACGCTGCCGACAATAATGGTATCCTGACTCTTTCCCATGATGCTCTTCAGGTGGTGGTTCTGCCCCTCCTTCTGGCTCCTTCCGTTATTGCGGAGGCCCATGGTACTCTGCTCACGGGGCATGGTAGCACAGACAAGACGCTTCGTCGCGTTCGTACGCAGTATTTTTGGCCCTCCATGACCAAGGACGTTGAGGATTTCATCCGGCAATGTCCCCGCTGCCAACGGGTTCTGGGTAAGGCGACCTTCCTTGGCCCCTTACACCCGCTCCCGCTGTGCACGGCTACCAATCAGAGGGTCCATTGCGACCTTTTCGGTCCCCTCAAAACGATTGGTTCCAAGGGTCATGTGCTTTGCATCACTGACGCCCATACTAAGTTTGTTGAGCTCGTTGCCCTCCCGTGCAAGGATGCTAAAGTGGTCGCCGACGCGATTTTTCGCGCCTGGGTTTGCCGTTTCGGCATCCCCGACCAACTTTTCACCGACGGAGGGAAAGAGTTCTGCAACTCTGTAATGGCGACGTTATGTGATTTCCTAGGTATCGAAAAAGGAAAAACCACACCGGCTCATCCACAGTGCAATGCACAGGCCGAGGTAGTAAATAAAACTATAAAGAAATACCTAGCAGCAATGACCGAAAACTCTTTAGAATGGGAAGACCTATTGCCATCGTTGGCGTTTTCCTATAACACGAGTTTTCATAAGACTATTGGGATGGCTCCCGCACAACTAATGTTGGGATACCTCCCAAGAGCACTAATCACCAAAGCTCTCCCCACTTATAGTGAGGAACCTATTTTTGATACACTACGGTACTTTCAGAAGGCTCGCGCATTGGCAAATACAGAAGCCCTGCGAAAAACGGAACAATACCGTCAATATCATGACGCCCGTATCAAGCAAACACGCAAATTTCACGTCGGACAATTCGTCCTTTTAGACAGACGAGTATTTGTAGGCGAAAATGCCAAATTAGCAGATAGATGGGAAGGCCCGTTTATCATTCAAAAGATTTTAAGAAACGGAGTCATTGATATTCTACGAAAAGGAAGAACTTTAAGGGTAAATGTACAGAGGGTCAAACCGCACTTTGCAATGGCCGATATCAAGCCAGCGTTTACAGTTCCTGACCCTAAAAGCGATAAGCTTGATGATCTTTCAGGCCAGCTAGACAACACGTCAGAGCCCGACCCTCCTGACATGGAAGGCCGGCCGGAGGATCTGGAAATTCTCCTTAAAGAGCCAGACCCAGACAAGTTTCCAATCAGTCATCAAGACACTCCCTTCGGAAGACACCCGATGGTGCTACGAAAACGAAGTCGTGAAAAATTGGAAATCTCTGAAGTGCTCCCTCAACCCACGTTGATCAGCAGTATCAACGAAAGATTGATTGAGGCCTATGCCCGACTAGTGAACCTCCAAGCAAATCATATTTTGATTAACGAATTAGATCTGCCCATTCAGGTAAGCACTTTTACCACTAGACGACGCTTTCGACGTCGATGGGAATACCTGCAAAACCTTCCGCCCGCAAAGCGCAATTCCCTCCTTACGGGGGACCCTGAGTTCCAGTTCGACCCCATTGCATACGAATATGTATGGAGTTCCGAACGACCTCGTTTGGACGAGGACATCAAACCTATTTTTGGACATCTGCCGGGCGTCATGGAACATGAACATGAGGGACCCGGCGATGATCATAGTTCGGTTAAAAGTGAGGAATTCTATGATACCCATCCCATAAAGGAGGAGCTCCCCATGATGGAGGATGAGCCTCCACAAGAACCCGGGGAGCCCATGGTAGAAGATTCTACCTTTTATGATATTCAAACACCTCGACGTTCTAGGTCTTCTCCTTCTCCGAGTGCGCCACGGCACAACGCAGAATACACCAAACCCCTCCGTAAAAATCCATGGTATCTACCCGCGGAAAGATGGGATGGGAGACCTCGGACGACGGCCCCGTTCGAGATAGGATGGGAAGGTCCTCCTCGGAATCCTCCAACGACTCCCGGCGAAAACCCACCGTGGGTATCCTCTCACTCCAGCACACCCCCGACTTTCTCCTCCCCCAGGGTGGCAGGATCGTCCATAAAGAAGCCAGTGATTGGACCGCAGCGATTAGAAGTCTTTTCGCCCCAACAAGGTATCTACCGCCCCACTACCGTACTTGGCCGCCAGAGTACTCCTCTACGCCCAGGTATGGGTTCGACTGGTGTCTCTGCCCGTACTGCACCACCCGAGATGTGGTCCCCGCAGACGACCAGGATGCCTCTCTCGAGCTTGCCAGTTGTTTATTACCCCGTTGCCTCTCCTACGCCGGTGAGCATCGCACCGTCTGGATCGACAGACACGAGACGCTTTGCTCTGAGCTACTCGCAGGGGGATACGGAACCCTCCTCCGAGCCGCGTTCGTCGACGGGGGCGAATTCAATGAGTATTGGAATAAACACGCTCGATTCACACACCCGTCAGACACAGGACGTCGCATCAAGAATCAGTTGCAGGCATTCTACCATGCAATCCGAAGCCAGGGATACAGCCTCTCAATCCAGTATGCCCAGTTCTTATGCGACCTGTTTGGGTTCGCCACAGACGAATACCTCAGCTGGGGATACAGAATCAACGCGGACGGCCAATATGTTCCCCATTCAGTCCACCTCGGAGTGGATCCCTCCGGGAAACTGTTATGTGCCAATCCAAATGGCACAACTGCCGTTCCAAGCGATTCCGTTTCACGTCGCTCAGCCTCCGCCGCAAACAACTCTTCCGCCACCGCCAATTGTGCAGGAACCGCCGAAGACGAAGTGGCCAGCATCCGAAGTGACAACGATGACATTGACCTCTTCCATGACCCTGTCCGTGATGTTCTGGAAGAACAATCAACGGTTCATGATGCCGGTCAGATGGGACCCGAACGAATTTCTTCCCACACCAACGACAGGCCTCCCAGTGTTGGTCCAAGCTGGGCCAGTTACGACGATGACCAGGAGCCCTGGTTCTACGCCTTCCCCGCCAAGGAGCCGCCGTTCAAAGTTCCGAACGTCCACGCCGCGGGGATCCTCGACCTCTTGGACCACGCCCGCCAGACGGCAGCACTCTTCACCGTCGCCCCCCAGAGTGTCCTTCCGACATCAGGACCCGCCAACACGGGTGTCCATGATTCGCGATCCGATAACGAACCGCGTCGTCGAAGCAGCAGTCGCCGACCGCCTCCTCGGCGCTCTGGAGAAACTCAGCGTACGGGGCCCTCCGTCACTGTCCCTCTCGCCCATAGGTACGCCAGTGAGGTGGGGCGCTTTCGGTCGTCGCACCACGCCTCCTCCTCCGCCTCCGCCATCCCTCGACGTGTCCCTCGGGGACAAAATGTTGGCTTTCATGGGAGACGACAAACGCCTCATGGACATTCATCGACGCCGTCAGGAATCCCGGCCCTGACTAGGTATGTGTTGCCGCCGCTTCCTCTCCGCCAGCCTATCTCTGTGCCCCCTCCACCTCTGCCCGCTCAGCCTCCTTTGCGTCGTCCTTATGCTCGTACTCGTTCCCCTCCTTTATCCGACGCTACGCTCCTTAAAGCTGCCATCCAACTTGGTTTGGCAACTTCTCTGGTCTCGGGTCTCTTCGTTACGACCCCGGAGCACCTTACGGTTTTTGAGCAGGTGGGGGATGTGGTGCCAGATCTGTCCTACTTGCATGTAGTGATACCAGTAGATCTGGACCAAATGACTTCAATGTTCAACAATGCGGTGAAACTAATGAACGCAGACGCCATAGGTACGGCTAATAGCCAAAAGTTCTCTGATGAATCATGGTACACGCCAAAGAAGGATCGCTGGCACGACATGTTTATTAGACCGATGCCAGACGTTGTAAGAGGAGCAGATGGAGGACCATCCCCAGGACAACACATGAATGTCAGTCTGTACCATGAATTGTTGTATATGAAGGAACGCTTCGAAGACTCGAAAGCGAAGCTCCCGGCAGCATCGGAACTTGCGCAATCCTTGGACACATCAGGACAGGATTATTCGCCATTGCGAGGACCAGATGTCTATCTCCATGGTTTGCAACGAGGGACCTACAACACTTCTGGATTCAGGTCCCGCAGCAAAAGACAGGTTACAGCCTCGAGAATTTTTGGACCCTTAATGCACCAACGACGACAAAAACGTGCCATCTGGGCCGTTATCGCAGCAGGTATTGTGGGTACTATTTTCGGAATCTTTTCAGCAAATCAAATTCATTCCATAACTAAGAATGACCACGCTGAACTATTGGTACAGAATAATGAGGAGCGGGATCATGTGATTCGAAACATTAACGATAGGATCACCAATGTGGTGGCACTAGCGCGAGATAATGCTCATATAAATATCCTAGAAGTAAGATACATGGCCTGGACGGGTATTGTTCGCCACATACAGAAACGTCTGCAACAATGGTTGGACCTCACCCATGACCTCCATAAACATCGATTGCACTCGGGTTGGTTCACAGCAAAGCAAATGGACCACCTCCACAAGATAGTAATGAAGTTCGGACGGGCTAGAAATCTTAAACCTCTAACTGAATTTCCTTCCGACTATTTCCAAATCGATGTATCATTTGTATCGTCACCAAATGACCTGGTGTTAATATTACATGTACCCGCTACCAAATACCCTGACAAATGGAGTATTTACCGGTACCACCCTTTTCCCATTCCGAATCAAGATGGCTACATGACCATGATTTCGGCGCCCGAACCTTTGATTGCAATAGGACCCAATGGGTTGCACAAAGCTCTAACTGAAACTGATCTAGACAAATGCCTCCAACGCAATCATGTCTACATGTGTGAGGCGCCTATCATTACTCTCACCTCTAATGAAGGATCATGTATCGGGGCACTAATGGGTCAACTACCAAACGTAATCACCAAACGGTGTCAAGTTAAACTTGAGGCGCAACGGGAAGTTGTTGTGCAAGCGGGAGAACGCACTTTTGCGATATTCTCTCCCGAAGTATTTACAGCGCAGGGAGAATGTTTAAATGGCACCTCCATAACCAAATACATCACCAGCACGTCCCGTCTTACCTTAGATAGCGGATGCACACTAAGGTTGAAACAACATTTGCTCTCAGCACCCTTTTCTATCATTACCCCTCGTGTCCCCATGGTAGAGAAAACGAATTGGGATACAATGGAGGTTCCCAGGGAATTGTTACGTCATGTGGACGCTCAGGAGATGCGGTTATATAGCACTCTACTGGCAGACAAGAATCTCTCCCTGCAGGTGGAGGATGGTCTGCGTTTGAGTCAAGCCCAGTTAACCAGACTCCACAAGTCACTGGCAAACCAGGTCCATTCAGCTCAGTGGAATCATTTTTGGATAACAGTTGCCATAGCACTGGTCCTGGGAGTAATAGTTTCCGTCATATCATATCTCTGTTGTGCTAGGTACTTTTGCCCCAAACCGGATGTGTCTCTGTCCATTTCGAAACCCGCCTCTCGTCGCGGATCATGGCCACAAACGTATGAAATGCAGCCTGTCAGAGAATCACCCATCATGCGGGAACGCCGACCATCCGCTCGGGTCACCCCTGTTCGTCGGCAGGATTCATACCAAGATGCACGAAGCGAGTTCGGGGATCGCACTTCCATGACGTCGCTCAACAGTAACGATTTCGCCAACGTACTGCATTCTACACTTCGTCATGAACGCAGCGCCCGTAATCCATTTCAAGAATAGGAGGAATATAAGATCTGAATTCTTGTATTCAATTTATAATATTGTATGTACTTTATCTACTATAACTCTATGCATGTCAATGTACTTGTTTTATGGAACGCCTATAAAAGAGGGCGCATTGAAGTGAATAAAGTTAGTTAAGCATTGATGCTGTTTGAATTAGGAACGGTATATGTCATAGATAAACACGGAACTGAAATTGGTGGCAGCGGCTAGTCTCGAACCACGGAGGAGTTGGAAACATCAGATCACTGATTTTCGAACAGGTTTGTTGGAAATCACATTGCTGATAAGAACTGTCTCCCTGTAAGGAGGACTCTGGAAAACCAACTCAGTAGGGTGAAAAATGGCAGCCGTTGACGGACGCGATGCGGACAAGGTCACACGCATCCCATTATGGTTCGCGGACAAGAGCAAAGATACTCTGTCCGCCGAACATTGGCTTCGTAGAGTAGATACTCTACGAACCACTCAAGGATGGAGTAGCATCCAGACCGCAGGAAACGCTCAACAAGCGTTTCGCGGAGAAGCCATGGTCTTTTTAGACTATTTAATAGATCATGGCATAGACATTACGGATTGGGCAGTAATGAGGAATGAATTCCTCTCCTACTTTGGATTCAAGGCTCATGATACGTCGCGTCTCACCAACTTGTCTGTCCGACAAAAGGCCGGTGAACAAGCGACTAGTTTTGGATTCAGGGTAAACGCGACATTGAGAGAATTTGCACAATCCAAACCTGATCGTGCTCCCAACTCTTTGGACTCGCGTTTCCAATCCGTCCCTGCCAACTGGGTACCTTTCTTTCGCCCAGAAGCCAGTGCAGAGGAATTCAAGCAACTCATGGTACAACAATGTTATGAGTTAGCTACGGTCTTCTATGAAGAAGGCACTCGTCATTACAACGATCACTTAGGAAGGACGATTTACCTCAACGGATTATTACCGTCTTTGCAAGTCCTTGCCAAACTACAACCTTCCGACACGCTTAAAGAAGCAGTGGAGGAAACCAAGATTGTAGAGAAATCAGTGAACGGTCCGCTGCAGAGACACGGAGAAATCACTGCAGTGCTTCCGGACGGAAGCGATGACGAGGATGAAGAGGATCCTGAAGATCCACAGGTCAACGCTGCTGGACGCTTTTCTAAGCGATATCCAAAACGCCAAACTCGAGGAAACAAAGGATACTCTCCTTCCTCCAGACCTACTAAGAATTACGGATCCATGGAATGTTGGTATTGTCACAAGAAGAACCACATGCAGAATGCATGTAGATTGAGGATCACACGGGGCGCGTCAATGGTCCCCAGACCACGCTCCGTTCAAGAGATCGAATTGGATCGTATGACCTACCAGGAAATGCCTGAAGAAGAGGACGACGATCCAGAGAATGACAAAACCAATGACTATGCACCCGCCATTAACGCTCTCTCTTTAAACTCAATCGGGTCTCCCATTCGCATACAACGGATGTAGGAGACCAAACGAAATTAATCGGATTCATTGATGGTAAACCTACAATTCAGGTTACTGTCAATGATGTCACGTGCGCATGGCTATTTGATACAGGTGCGGCCGTTTCAGTGATATCAACATCTCTGTACAATGATCTGAAACCTCCTCCTCCCTTACACGCTTCCCCCTTTGCGGTCACAGGGGCAAACAAGAAGCCTTTAAAGATCCTAGGCCAAGTACATATCCACGTTTCCGCCATGGATTTTAAAGGAAGAATCTCTGCCCTAGTATGCTCTGAACTATCGCAACCAGCCATTCTTGGCATGGATGCCATTCGGAAAATGAAACTAGCTCTCAATCCTATTTCTCAAACATATTTTCATGTGCAACAAATTGAGAAAAAGTCGATGTTGGCTAGAGCTTGTAAACGAGACAATTTTCCGCCCTTTGCTCGTCAGCCCATTAAAATTAAGGCGGCTGACAACTTGACCGGGGCAGTCCTGGTCACACAAAACACTTTGCAGTACGATCGTTCGCGTCTACATGTCCCAGATAATGTGACCATGTTCACTAATGGATTAGGTGTAATCGTTGTGAAAAATTGTTCTCCTGTTAGTGTCACCCTCGACAAAGACGACGCAGTCTGTGATGTCGAGTTAATTGAAGATGAAGTCATTAACATCGATTCCACACATTTACTAATGAACATCTCAAAAATGAATGACACTCCGCTTCCCACACCATTAGCTGACAGCAAGTCTAAACAAACCTTTTTAGCTCGCATTAAGCTCAATGTTCCCACAGATTTCTTGGATAAATATCATGCTCTGTTTCTGAAAAATCATGATGTTTTCAGTAAAACTAGAGAGGATTTGGGAAGCGCTAATAATTTCGAGCATACTATTAAACTGAAAAATACGGACCCTATATACCGCAAACAGTTCCGCATACCTGAAGCCCACCAGGATGCTCTGCACACGCAAATTGACGAATGGCTAAAAATTGGTATTATCGAACCATGTTTTAGCCGGTACAACTCTCCCATCTTTGTGGTTCCAAAGAAAGATGGATCATTTCGTTTTGTCCTAGATTACAGGGCTCTTAATGAGAATAGCCTGGAGGATCGTTACACAATGAAGGATGTCGGTGAATGTATAGGGGAAATCGGTAAGGCCGGTTCCACTATCTTTAGTACTATGGACCTCACGTGGGGCTTTCACCAACTCCCTCTGGCATCCAGCTCTCGCCCATACACAGCCTTTACGTGCCCAGGGCGGGGCCAATTTCAATATAATGTCCTCAGCATGGGACTCAAAGGTGGCCCTAGTTCTTTCCAACGAATGATGGAACTGGCCACATTGGGCCTACCTAATGTCATTGTGTACATCGACGACCTACTCATACACACCAGCTCGCACGACGAACACATTAAATGTTTACAACTATTGTTTAACCGGTTGCGGAATGTTAACGTCCGACTGAACCCCGACAAGTGCGAGTTCGGCGCGACTAATGTAAGCTATTTGGGTTTCCGTTTAACTCCCAAGGGTATCCTTCCGGGTACGGATAAACTCAAGGCGGTAAAAGAAATGCCGGCTCCCCAAAGCGTCACCCAAATTCGCCAATTTTTGGGTCTCTGCAATTATTTCCGGGGACATGTCAAGAACTTTGCCACAGTAGCTCAACCCCTTACCCATCTTACAAAGAAGACCACAGGTTGGTTGGGAGGTAAACTTCCACCCGAGGCCCTGCAAGCCTATCATAAGCTACGCGACATTTTGGTCTCAGAACCTGTAGTGGCATATCCTCGCTGGAACGTCCCTTTCCACTTAATTGTGGATGCGGCCACCGGCGGTGCCGAAAGCACTGGTGGCATGGGGGCAATTTTGGGTCAAATGAGTGCGAAGAAT
>NZ_JBPCSX010000002.1:0-9688 GCF_051006775.1 Mycobacterium sp. | reverse complement strand
AGGATGAAAATCTCTGTGCGCGAGCACAATTTGCGTGCCGCATCCGGTCCGCCGCCCATCCGGACCGACACCATGCCGCCGAAACCCCGCATCTGCCGGGCGGCGACCTGATGGCCGGGGTGTGATGGCAGACCCGGATAGAGCACCTGGCTGATCGACGGATGCCCGGTGAGGAATTCCGCCACCCGGCCGGCATTGTCACTGTGCCGTTGCATCCGGAGTTCGAGAGTCTTGAGACCACGCATGGTCAGATAGGCGTCGAACGGGCCCGGTACCGCACCCGCGCCGTTCTGCAGGAACGCGAACTTGACGTCGAGTTCCTCACTGCTGGTCACCAGGGCGCCACCCACCACATCAGAGTGCCCGCCGATGTACTTCGTCGTCGAATGCAGGACGATATCGGCCCCGAGGGTCAGCGGCTGCTGCAGCGCCGGTGAGGCAAAGGTGTTGTCCACCAGGACCGTCGCGTTCACCGAGTGCCCGATCTCCGCGATGGCCGCGATATCGGCGATCGAGAGCAACGGGTTGGTGGGCGTCTCCACCCAGATCATCCGGGTGCGGCCGTTGACCGCGGCCCGAACCGCATCGAGGTCGGCCAGGTGCACCGGCGTGTGGTCGACTCCCCACTGGCTGAAGACCTTGTCGATCAGCCGGAACGTGCCACCGTAGGCGTCATCGGGTATGACGATGTGGTCACCGGGACGCAGCACAGATCGCAGCGCGCAATCAGTGGCCGCCATCCCCGAACTGAAGGCCCGCCCGTACCGGCCGTCCTCCACCGCCGCCAGCACAGTCTCCAGCGCCGTGCGAGTCGGATTGCCGGTTCGGGCGTATTCATAACCGCCGCGAAGCCCGCCGACGCCATCTTGGGCGAACGTGCTGCTGGCGTAGATCGGGGTGTTGACCGCCCCGGTCACGGGATCGGGACGGTAGCCCGCGTGAATCGCCCGGGTGGCAAAGCCATGCCCCCCATGTGTGTCAGTCATCGCCGGAAAGCCTATCCGGACCAGCGCCGGCCTAGGCGATCGCCGGCGCCACCGATCCTCCGCTGAGCTTGCGGTAGGTGTACACGATGAACAGGTAGGCCACCGGCGCGGCGACGAGCAGGCCGACACCACACAGCAGCGCACCGACGAGCATGATCGCCGCCGACGTCAGCCAGGCCAGCAGGACTTG
This sequence comes from Mycobacterium sp., assembly GCF_051006775.1. Lineage (GTDB taxonomy): Bacteria > Actinomycetota > Actinomycetes > Mycobacteriales > Mycobacteriaceae > Mycobacterium. The sequence goes on along the minus strand of NZ_JBPCSX010000002.1, from coordinate 8,512 downwards.
ACCGAAGTTCTGCCTGACGATCGCAAAGCTCGCCTTGATGCCGTCGATCGGAGACAGGTTCCGATCGACGATCGCCACCGTCGAGAACATCGCGAAGATGCTGACCAGAAGCCCCGGCAGGATGCACAGCAGCACACCGATTGCGGTCAGCACTCCCACGATCAGCGAGGAGAGAATCACCGACACGATGTTGCGGGGCCGGAAGAACGACGCGATCCCCACCTGCTGACCGTTGGCGATATCCAGCATGCCGCCGTAGTAGCCGCTGGATATCGCGGCCCCGACCACCAGCTGCAGGAGCGAGGTCAGGATCAGAACCGCAAATCCGGCGCCGGTGAGGCTGCGACTGGTCGACTCGATCAATCCGTCAGCGGTGTCGATGGCGGTGAAGGTCTCCGGCGAGACCGACTGCATCAGCACCTGAGCCAGCGAGTTGAGGGCGATCAGGACCACCCCGAAGACCAGGGTCGCGACGATCAGCGCCACCGGGTTCTTGGTGAACTTGGCCCACGCCCACGACAGCGCCTCGCCGACGCTGTAGCGGTTGGCCGGCATGCCGTACCCGGGCGGCGGCGGGAAGTAGCCACCCTCGGCAGGCGGCGGCGGCGGATAGCCGTATCCCGGTGGTGGTGGCGGGTAGCCCTGACCCCAACCCGGGGGCGGCGGCGGGTAGCCGGCACCGGGAGGTGGCGGATAGCTACCCGGGGGCGGCGGCGGGAATCCCCCGGCCGGCGGAGGTGGCGGGTAGCCGCCCGGGGGCGGGTAGCCGCCCGGCGGGAAGTCGCCAGGTGGATTAGGCGGTTGCGTCATTGGGCACTCCTGAGTAGGTCGGTCCAGCCTATGTGGCGCGCGGCGATCACCGCGGCAGGCATACCGTCGACATGATCTTGTCCGCAATCGTTTGCCGCTTGGCGTCCCACAGAGGGAACAGGTAGCCGATGTAGCAGATCAGCGAGTCCACGATATGCGCGAGCTGGCGCACGATCGACAGTCCGAAACCGATGGGCTGCCCGGTCTTCTCGCTGACCACCTTGAATTTCATCACCGACTTCCCGATGCTCGACCCGGACGTGCCCTGCCGGTAGCCGAAGTTCCAGATCGCGAAAATCGCCGCCAGGACCGACAGCACCAGGGAAATGCCCAGGCCGACGCCGGTTGGCTGCGATGTGCACACCGCGTTGAAGCCGGAATCGGAGCTGTCACTGATGCATTCGTTCTCTGCGGTGGAGAACATCACCACCTGACCGATACCGACGAGGAGCGCAACCGGCACGGAGTCGACGATGTAGGCGAGCACCCGGGTGATCCACGGCGTGTAGGCCTCCCTGGGCAAGATGCCCGCCGGCGCGGGCGGGTAGTAGCCGCCAGCCTGGTATCCGGGTGGCGGGTATCCACCCGGAGGCGGAAAGTTGCCCGGGGGCGGGTAATCACCGGGCAGCGGCCCGGGGGGTGTGTCGGTCATGGCGGCCTCCCGCAGAAATCCAGACTCCGTGCACGATTCTCGCGCAGCAAACCCAGATTAGCCGTGTGCGGCCCGGGGCGTCGGCCCGGAAACCGGCGATCAGCGCCGCCGCGATCCCTCGGAGAGGAATCCGAGCAGGTCATGCCGGGTGATGACGCCGATCGGTTTGCCGCCCTCGACGACCATCACCGCATCAGCGTCGCGCAACGCCTGGGCCGCCGTGCTGACCAACTCCCCGGCACCGAGCAGTGGTAGCGGCGGGCTCATATGCAGGGACACGGCGTCTGCCAGTTTGGCGCGGCCCTCGAACACTGCTGAGAGCAGTTCGCGTTCGGAGACACTTCCGGCCACCTCGCCGGCCATCACCGGCGGTTCGGCTCCGACGACCGGCATCTGGGAAACCCCGTACTCCCGCAGGATGCCGATCGCGTCACGCACCGTCTCCGACGGGTGGGTGTGCACAAGGGTCGGCAGCGCGCCGGACTTGCCGCGCAACACATCCCCGACCGTCGGAGTGGGCCGCGAATCGTCGAGCGGAGTGCGCAGAAATCCGTAGGAGGACATCCAGGCGTCGTTGAAGATCTTCGACATATAGCCGCGACCGCCGTCGGGCAGCAGCACCACAACCACGGAATTCGGTTCGCGCTCAGCAACTTTCAGCGCCGCGACCGCAGCCATCCCGCAGGAGCCGCCGACCAGCAGGCCCTCCTCGCGGGCCAGCCGGCGAGTCATGTCGAACGAGTCTGCGTCCGACACGGCGATGATCTCGTCGGCGATGGCGGGGTCGTAAGCCTGCGGCCAGAAGTCCTCCCCCACGCCCTCCACCAGATACGGCCGTCCCGTTCCGCCGGAGTACACCGAGCCCTCCGGATCGGCGCCGATGATCTTCACCCGGCCGCCGGATACCTCCTTGAGATACCGCCCGGCGCCGGTGATGGTGCCGCCGGTGCCGACACCGGCGACGAAGTGGGTGATCTTGCCGTCGGTGTCGGCCCAGATCTCCGGGCCGGTGGTCTCGTAATGGCTGGCCGGACCATTGGGGTTGGAGTACTGGTCGGGCTTCCAGGCGCCTTCGATATCGCGGACCAGCCGGTCCGAGACGTTGTAGTAGCTGTCCGGGTGTTCCGGCGGCACGGCCGTCGGGCAGACCACGACCTCGGCACCGTAGGCGCGCAGCACGTTCTGCTTGTCCTCGCTGACCTTGTCCGGGCAAACGAACACGCACCGGTAGCCGCGGCGCTGGGCCACCAGGGCCAGCCCCACCCCGGTATTGCCCGAAGTCGGCTCCACGATCGTGCCGCCGGGCTTGAGCGCCCCGCTGGCCTCGGCGGCGTCGATCATCTTGACTGCGATCCGGTCCTTGGAACTGCCACCTGGATTGAGGTACTCGACTTTGGCGGCGACCAGGCCGGCGCCTGCAGGGACGACCGAGTTCAGTTGAACCAGCGGAGTATTGCCGATGAGTTCGCTGATGTGCTGCGCGATTCGCATGCCTACATGGTGTCAGGCGACCAGCCTGGGCCTCGCTCAGCCCGTCGCTTCCCGGATGTACTCGCCGATCTGGCGCAGCGACCGGGTGGCCTCCGGGATGAGCGGCGCGGCCAGTTGAAAGTCGTGAATCTGCCCCGGCCACACCCGGACCTCGGTCGGCACGCCCGCGGAGGCCAGCCTGCGCGCGGCCAGCCGTGCATCGTGCAACAGCACTTCCGAACCCGAGACGTGGATCAGCGTGCGCGGCAGACCGGGCTCGATGTGGTCCAGCGGCTCGTAGACGTCCTCGGGCTCGCCGTCGACGATGGTCTTCGCCGCCGCCCTCGCCACCAGGGCGACGAGTGCATCAAAGGCCTTGGGCGGGAACATCGCATCGGTGTAGGCGTTCGGGTGCGTCAGTTTGGGGTCCTTCTCCAGCTGCAGCAGCGGCGAGATCGCCACCATCGCCGCCGGGGTCTCCCCCTCGGCCTGCAACCGCTGCGCCAGCGAGAGTGCGAGATACCCGCCGGCCGAATCGCCGGCCAGCACGATCTGGTCCGGCTCGTAGCCGCGTAGCCGCAGCCAGCGGTACCCGTCGTAGCAGTCGTCGATGGCCTTGCCGACCGAGTGCTTGGGGATCAGCCGGTAATCGACCACCAGGACCGGCGAGTCGGCGAATTTGGACAGCGCGACCGCGATGCGGGTGTGCGAGTTGACTCCGCAGGTCATGAAGCCGCCCCCGTGCATATAGAGCACCACCCGGCGCCGTCCGTCGGCCGGCAGGACGCCGGGGGCCCGGACCAGTTGGGCGGAGGCGTGCGGCAGTCCGACGGTGGCGCGCACCGTGCCCGATGACGGCAGCAGCGCGCGGGCGGCGAAGTCGACCAGACCGAATGGCCAGGGCCAGTGCGGGACATGGCTGAGAACCGCCAGCGCCGGCCACATCGTGGCCCGGGTGCCGAGCGATACCAGCCGGGCCACCAGACTGGGCCCGCCCTCGACGACCTCGACCGGCATACCATCGCTGACCGGATAGCGGCGGGGGCGGGGGGCGGAGGGACAACTTCTCCGCTCGGCCGGCGTCTCCGCGTTGGTCGTCTGAATCTTGATGGGTGCCGTCATCGTTAACGCTCCCTAGTGACGTGCCGGGGGCCGTTGCGTTAACCCCGGAAAACTCAGCTTGGGGAGCTGTGACCCAGACCACAATGACGATGACCAATTGTTGCCGGATCCGATACCGGGTCGTAACCGCAAAGCCGGGTGCGCGGTGGACACTGACTTTCGTGGGCAAACCGCTGAGGTCCACCAAAGCGCTGGTCATGGCAGGCCTGCTGGCCTCCACCGGCAGCGCGGTCGTGGGTGCCCGCAACCTGCTGAGCGGCCAGGCCGATCAGGTGCGCACGGTCATCCCGAAGGCTTGGGACATCCCGCCCCGCGCCGACGGCGTGTACGGGCCCGACGGCGGGCCGGCGCACCCCTGGGAACGCGACACACCCTTCGACGTCCACCTGATGGTCTTCGGTGACTCGACGGCCACCGGCTACGGATGCGCTGAGGCCGACGAGGTGCCCGGCGCATTGATCGCCCGGGGACTGGCCGCCCAATCCGGAAAAACGGTCCGGCTGTCGACGAAGGCGATCGTCGGGGCGACGTCCAAGGGGTTGGCCGGCCAGGTCGACGCCATGCTCGTCGCCGGGCCGCCGCCGAATGCCGCGGTGATCATGATCGGGGCCAACGACGTCACCGCGCTCAACGGGATCGGACCGTCGGCCCGCCGGCTCGGCGCGGCGGTCAGCCGGCTGCGCAGCGTCGGCGCCGCGGTCGCCGTCGGCACCTGCCCGGATTTCGGCGTCATCTCCGCTATCCCGCAACCGCTTCGGTGGACGGCACGGTCACTGGGCCTGCAACTGGCCCGCGCCCAGGCGGTCGCCGTCACAGCAGCCGGCGGTATCGCCGTCCCGCTCGCCGATCTCATGACGCCGCACTTCCGCACCGACCCGGGCCGGTTGTTCGCTGAGGACGGCTACCACCCCTCGGCCGCCGGATACGAACTGGCGGCACGCCAGCTGCTGCCTGCGCTGTGCCACGCGCTGGGCACCATCGGTGGCGACGAGATCCCCCAACTGTCGTGGTCCGCATTGTCGGCAGCCCGGCCGCTGTCCTCCCGGCTTGCCTCGCTGACCCGCTGGCCACCCCGGCGTACCACCGGGGTCCCCGCTCCGGTGGTGGTACCGGCGGGTTAGGTTCGTTCTCAGCGTTTTCTCCCATCACCAGCGCGACATAGGAGTTCGTCATGCCCGAAGCCGTCATCGTCTCGACCGCCCGCTCCCCCATCGGCCGCGCTTTCAAGGGCTCGCTGGCCAGCATGCGCCCCGACGACCTGGCCACCCAGATGGTTCGCGCTGCGCTCGACAAGGTGCCCGCACTGGACCCGCGCGATATCGACGATCTGATGATGGGCTGCGGCCAGCCCGCCGGCGAGTCCGGTTTCAACATCGCCCGCGTGGTGGCCGTCGAACTCGGCTACGACTTCCTGCCCGGCGTGACCGTCAACCGGTACTGCTCTTCTTCGCTGCAGACCACCCGGATGGCGTTCCACGCGATCAAGGCCGGCGAGGGCGACGCCTTCATCTCGGCCGGCGTCGAGACGGTCTCGCGGTTCGCCCAAGGTAACGCCGACTCCTGGCCGGACACCAAGAACCCGCTGTTCAACGCCGCACGTGAGCGCGCCGACGCAGCTGCGGTCAACGGCATCACCTCATGGTCGGATCCCCGGGAGAACGGGGAACTGCCCGATGTCTACATCGCCATGGGTGAGACCGCCGAGAACGTCGCGCTCTACACCGGAATCAGCCGCGAGGATCAGGACCGCTGGGGTGTGCGAAGCCAGAACCGCGCCGAGGAAGCCATCAAGAGCGGGTTCTTCGCCCGCGAGATCTCACCGGTGACGCTGCCCGACGGAACGGTCGTCAGCACCGACGACGGTCCCCGCGCGGGCACCGTGTACGAGAAGATCAGCACACTCAATCCGGTGTTCCGCCCGGACGGCACCGTCACCGCCGGCAACGCCTGCCCACTCAACGACGGCGCGGCAGCCGTGGTGATCATGTCCGACGCACGCGCCAAGGCGCTGGGGCTGACCCCGCTGGCCCGCATCGTCGCCACCGGGGTGTCGGGCCTGTCGCCGGAGATCATGGGCCTGGGCCCGATCGAGGCCGTGAAGAAGGCCCTCGGCTACGCCAAGATGTCGATCTCCGATATCGACCTGTTCGAGATCAACGAGGCGTTCGCCGTGCAGGTGCTCGGCTCGGCCCGCGCGCTGGGCATCGACGAGGACAAGCTCAACGTCTCCGGTGGCGCGATCGCGCTGGGCCACCCGTTCGGTATGACCGGCGCGCGCATCACCGCCACGCTGCTCAATAACCTTGCCACCCATGACAAGACGTTCGGCATCGAGACCATGTGCGTCGGCGGCGGGCAGGGTATGGCGATGGTGGTCGAGCGGCTGAGCTAGCTCGGACCGGCACGCCGCGAGGCTGACAAGCGAAAGGGCCGACACCGCTGAGGTGCCGGCCCTTTCGCCGAGTGACAGATACCGCGGGTCAGCGATCGCTGGAGTAGAAGTAACTCAGCAGCCGCAGGATCTCGAGGTACAACCAGACCAGCGTGACGGTCAGCCCCAGGGCGATACCCCAGGCTGCCTTCTCCGGCGCGCCGGCGCGGATCATCTGGTCGGCGGAGTCGAAGTCGAGCAGGAAGCTGAACGCCGCGATGCCGATCACCACCAGCGAGAAGATGATGGACAGCGGGCCACCGTCGCGCAACGGCCCCGCGTTGTCGGTGAACAGGCTGATCACGAAGCTGCCCAGCATGAGCACCAGAACGCCGACCATGCTGGCCACCAGCATGCGGGTGAACCGCGGGGTGACCCGGATGGCGCCGGTCTTGTAGACCACCAGCATTCCGAAGAACACGCCGACGGTGCCGAGGATCGCCTGGGTGATCAGTGCACCGGCACTGATGCCCTGGACCACCGCGTTGCCGAACACCCAGGAGATACCGCCGAGGAACAGACCCTCAAGGGCCGCATAGCTCAGGACGATGGCCGGGTTGTCCTGCTTGCGCCCGAACGACGCGATCAGCACCAGGGCCAGGCCGCCGAGCGAGCCGATCAGGGTGAACGGCATGGCCAGGCCGGGGTTCGACCCCACCATGAAGTACGAGATGACGGCCACAACGGACAGCACCCCGAGGGTGATGCCGGTCTTGGTGACGACGTCATCGATGGTCAGCGTCCGCGATACACCGGCCTGCCGCGGAGCGTAGGTGGCCGGGTCTGTCTGAAAAGCGACCTGGTTGGCGGCCCCGGACATGCCGGTACCGAACTGCGCATATCCACCCGACTGCTTCGGCAGCGAGCGGAGAATCGGGTTGCTGGTCTCCCGCACCGTGGATCCTCTCCTATGTGTCGTCTGAACACTGACGTCAACGATCGACCATCCCAGATCAGTTCCCGGGCAGCGGCATCTCGTGACTGCTCCAACAGTACCCGCCCGCTGAGGAAGCCCTGGTGACCTGGTAAAAGATAGGACGTGACGACCGAATCCGATGAGGTGCTGACCCGCCTTGACGGCCGGGTCGGGTTCATCACCCTCAATCGCCCCCGGGCGATCAACTCGCTGACCCACCCCATGGTGACCGCGATGGACGCCGTGCTGCGGGACTGGGCCGACGATGACACGGTGGACGCGGTCGTGGTGACCGGGGCCGGGGAACGGGGCCTGTGCGCCGGCGGGGACGTGGTGGCGCTTTACCACTCTGCGAAGGCCGGGGGGGCTGAAGCGCGCGCGTTCTTCTTCGACGAGTACCGGCTCAACGCACGGATCGGCAGCTACCCCAAACCGTATGTCGCGGTGATGGACGGCATCGTGATGGGTGGCGGGGTCGGGATCAGTGGCCACGGCAGTGTCCGGGTGGCAACCGAAACCTGCAAGATCGCTATGCCCGAAGTCGGTATCGGCTTCATCCCCGACGTCGGTGGCACCTACCTGCTGTCCAGGGCGCCGGGCGGCTTGGGTCTGCACGCCGCACTGACCGGGGCCCCGTTCGGCGCAGGCGACGCCATCGCGATGGGGTTCGCCGACCACCACGTCCCGCACGCCGATCTGGAGGCGTTCATCGTCGCCCTGGTGGCTGACGGGGTCCGGGCCGCGCTGGCGGCCTACAGCCGGGAAGCCCCGCCCAGTCTGCTCGCCGCCCAACGGGACTGGATCGATCCCTGCTACGCAGCCGGGAGCCTCGCCGATATCGTGGCCGCCCTGCGCGGTCACGGGGAGGGCCCGGCCACCGACGCCGCCGATCTGATCACCACCCGATCCCCGGTGGCGTGCGCGGTGACCCTGGCCGCGGTACGTCGCGCCGCCACACTGAAGACGCTGGAAGACGTTCTGGTGCAGGAGTTCGGGGTGTCGTGTGCGTCGCTGCGTTCCCATGACTTCGTCGAAGGCATCCGCGCCCAACTGGTGGACAAGGACCGCAACCCGCAGTGGTCACCGTCGTCGATCGCCGAGGTGACCGACG
>NZ_JBPCSX010000001.1:0-30535 GCF_051006775.1 Mycobacterium sp. | reverse complement strand
GCGGCCGAGTTCCTTCTCCTCGTAGATCGGCTTGAGCATGCCCTTGAGGGCCTTCTCGATCTCGTCGATCGCCTGGTAGATCACCGAGTAGTAGCGGATCTCCACACCCTCGCGGTTCGCCAGTTCGGTGGCCTTGCCCTCGGCGCGCACGTTGAAGCCGATGATGATGGCATCCGATGCCGAAGCCAGGTTGACGTTGGTCTCGGTGATGCCACCGACACCGCGGTCGATGACCCGCAACTCCACCTCGTCGTCGATCGCGATGCCCAGCAGGGCCTCCTCGAGCGCTTCGACGGTGCCGGAGTTGTCGCCCTTGAGGATCAGGTTGAGCTGACTGGTCTCCTTGAGTGCCGACTCCAGGTCCTCCAGGCTGATCCGCTTGCGGGCACGCGCCGCCATGGCATTGCGCTTGCGGGCGCTGCGCCGGTCGGCGATCTGGCGGGCGATGCGATCCTCGTCGACGACGAGGAGGTTGTCGCCTGCACCGGGCACCGAGGTGAAACCGATGACCTGCACCGGCCGCGACGGCAGCGCCTCGGTGACGTCCTCGCCGTGCTCGTCGACCATGCGACGCACTCGGCCGTAGGCGTCGCCGGCGACGATCGAGTCGCCCACCCGCAGCGTTCCGCGGGTGATCAGCACGGTGGCGACCGGACCGCGGCCACGGTCGAGGTGAGCCTCGATCGCCACGCCCTGGGCTTCCATATCCGGGTTGGCCCGCAGATCCAGCGAGGCGTCGGCGGTCAAGAGCACCGCCTCCTCCAAGGCCTGGATATTGGTGCCGGCCTTGGCCGAGATGTCGACGAACATGGTGTCGCCACCGAAGTCCTCGGCGACCAGTCCGTACTCGGTGAGCTGAGCCCGGATCTTTGCCGGGTCAGCGCCTTCCTTGTCGATCTTGTTGACCGCCACCACGATCGGCACATCAGCGGCCTGCGCGTGGTTGATGGCCTCGACCGTCTGCGGCATGACGCCGTCGTCGGCGGCAACCACCAGGATCGCGATATCGGTGGCCTTCGCGCCGCGGGCACGCATTGCGGTGAACGCCTCGTGGCCCGGGGTGTCGATGAAGGTGATCAGACGCTCGACGCCGTCATGCTCGACAGCCACCTGATAGGCACCGATGTGCTGGGTGATACCGCCGGCCTCGCCCTCGCGGACGTTGGCCTTGCGAATGGTGTCCAGCAGTCGGGTCTTGCCGTGGTCGACGTGGCCCATGACGGTGACGACCGGCGGGCGGATCACCAGATCCTCCTCACCGCCCTCGTCCTCGCCGTAGGTCAGGTCGAAGGACTCCAGCAGCTCGCGGTCCTCATCCTCCGGGGAGACCACCTGGACGACGTAGTTCATCTCGCCGCCCAGCAGTTCCAGGGTGTCGTCGGAGACCGACTGGGTGGCGGTCACCATCTCGCCGAGGTTGAACAGCGCCTGCACCAGGGCCGCCGGGTTGGCGTCGATCTTCTCGGCGAAATCGCTCAGCGACGCGCCGCGGGCCAACCGGATGGTCTCGCCGTTGCCATGCGGAAGGCGCACGCCACCGACGACCGGGGCCTGCATGTTCTCGTACTCGGCGCGTTTGGCCCGCTTGGACTTGCGGCCACGACGGACCGCACCACCGGGACGGCCGAATGCGCCCGCCGCGCCACCGCGCTGACCGGGACGGCCACCACCACCGCCGGGTCCGCCGCCACCGGGACGACCCCGGAATCCGCCGGCGCCTGCACCAGCGGGCGCGCCACCACCGGCGCCGCCACCGGGTCCACCGGTGCGGTAGTTACCACCACCGCCGCCGCCGGGGCGAGCACCCTGGCCCGGAGCCGGGCGGCCTCCGCCACCGGGACGGGGGGCACCGGGACGACCGGGCGCACCCGGTCGGGCACCGGGAGGACGAGGCGGCATATTGCCGGGTGTGGCGCCACCGGGGCGCGCGGCCGGCCGCGGCGGCATACCGCCGGGACCGGGCCGGGGAGCACCCGGACCCGCCGGGCCTGCCGGCCTGGCCACGGGACGCTCGACCGGCACCGCCGAGGAGAACGGGTTGTTGCCGACCCGCGGCGGGCGCGGGAGTCCGGGCTTGGGCGCTCCCGGACCGGGACGCGGGCCGGGCGCTGTCGGTGCCGCCGGCGCCGCAGCAGCCTGGGCGGGAGCCGGTACCGGTGCCGGCGCCACGGGTGCGGCCGGTGCCGGGGCAGCTGGGACCGGGGCCGCCGGGGCGGGTGCGGCCGGAACCGGGGCGGCCGGGGTGGCAGCCTTCGCGGCCGGCTTCTTCGCCGGAGCCTTCTCGGGAGTTTGTTCGGGGGCTTTTCCGCCGCCGAAGGATTCGCGCAACCGGCGCGCAACCGGCGCTTCCACGGTTGACGACGCTGACTTGACGAACTCGCCCTGTTCACTCAGGCGAGCGAGAACTTCCTTGCTGGTAACACCGAGTTCCTTAGCCAACTCGTGTACGCGGGCCTTGCCTGCCACTACATCTCCATCTCTAGAGGCGACAGCGGTGGGTGGGCCGCGCCTCGGGTTTAGCTATGACGCATGGTCATCGGGACTTCACGGTGTGCTCATGTCTTTTCGCTACCTGTTTCTCTTGCCGAGCGGGCGAGCATCGCGAAATGCTCGTCCACCCCGGATATTTCCGGTGAACCGGTGATGCGCAACGCTCGAACGAAGGCGTGCCGCCGGATCGCTGCCGCAAGGCACTGATCAACGGGGTGCAGCCAGGCACCCCGGCCCGGGCGGGAACCTGATGTGTCGACGGTGACGGCACTCTGACCGTTTCCCGTCGCCACGGCTACCACCCGGAGCAGTTCGACAGCCAACTCTCGCTTCCGGCAACCGATACACGTCCGAACCGGACCTCCGGTGGGCGTCACAGCGGCCGGATTCTCGCGCTGGATCACGGTTCACTCTACCGTTACCGCAGCTGAGTTCAGAACCACGCCCGTCCGGCGGCGCCCGGGGGCCAACCGGCGACCCGGATCACCCCGCAGCCAGGGCAAACCTGGCACGCTTCCGATATGGCCCCGTCCCCCACGGCACATCCGACGATTGTGCCGATGCCGCCGCTGGCCGGCGGTATCGGGCTGCCCTGGGATGTCGCGGTGGCCGACCCGATTGCGGTCCTGGCCGCCGCGCGGGCGGAACTCGGGGACACCTTCGTCGTCGACAGCGGCGAGGACCGCTACCTTTTCACATTCTCCGCGCGCGGGGTCGAGTCGTTCTACGCCCTGCCCGAGGAGTTCGCCAGCAAGGGCCTGGCCGATTTCCGGATGCTGCGCCGCAAGCTGCCCGATGAGATCTTCCTGGGCCGCCGCACGCTGCCGTCCGGGTTATTCCGGCGCGACGACGTCGCCTCGTATCTGGCCAACCTGTCCCGCGCGCTCGACGTCGCCGAGCGTGAACTCGGCGATCAGGGCCGCGCCGAGGTGTTCGGCCTGACCCGCCGGCTCGCACACCGGATGGGGCTGGCCTCCTGGGCCGGGCCGGGCTGCGCCGACGGCCCCCGTTTCGAGCGCCTGGTGGCCGCACTCGACGATCTCGACGGGTCGGAGGCGTTCGTTCATCCCGATGCGATGGCCGCGGTGGCCGCCGGCGGTAAGGCCGCCGAGCGTGCCGCACTCGAGGAGATCGTCGAGGTGATCGGCCCGGTGGTCGACGAGATGCTCGACGCCCCGACCGCCGACCATCCGCTGTTCGCCCGTATCGCCGGCGAATGGGCGGCCGAGCCCGCCGCCGAGCGCCGCCGGGGCGCGGCACTCGATATCGCGCTCATTCACATCGCGTCGATGTCGAATCTCGCGGCCGCTCTCGGTTGGGTGCTCGTGGACCTGATGGCGCACCCCACCGAACGCGACGAGGTGGCGGCCGGTGAGGTTGCGGTGGCCGAGCAGTGCGCGCTGGAATCGACCCGGCTCGCGCAACGGTCGATCATGGGGCGCTACGTGCTGGCCGAACTCGACTTCGACGTCGGGGACTCGCGTTATCGCGTCGCGCCGGGAATCACCATCGCCACCCTGCTGCCGCTGACCAACACCAGTGCCGGACCGGGTCTGGCGCGCTGGGATCCGCGACGCTGGAACCGTCACCGTCTGGTCGAACCGTCGGATCTGGCGTCGGTGCAGTTGGTCACGGCGTTCGGACATGGCAGGCACAGTTGCCCGGCACAACCGTTCGCACTTGCCGCCATGGCGATGACCGCAACGCGGCTGTTCGGCGCCTACGAGATGACGCCGGGCTGGGACACCCCACCGGTGCCGCTTCCGGTGCAGATCGGGGGTGTCGCCCGCGCGGCCGGCCCGGCGCCGGTCAGCTACCGGAGTCGCTGAGGGCCGACTCGGGCTCGGCGGCATCGCTGCGGATATCGATCCGCCACCCGGTCAGCCGGGCCGCCAGCCGGGCGTTCTGACCTTCCTTGCCGATCGCCAGGGACAGCTGGAAGTCCGGAACGATCACCCGTGCCGCCCGGGTGGCGGCGTCGATGACCTGAACCGAGACCACCTTGGACGGGGACAGCGCATTGCCCACGAAACGGGCCGGATCCTCGTCGTAGTCGATGATGTCGATCTTCTCGCCGGCCAGCTCGCTCATCACGTTGCGCACCCGTTGGCCCATCGGACCGATGCAGGCGCCCTTGGCGTTGAGCCCGGAGACCTTGGATCGCACTGCGATTTTGGACCGGTGTCCGGCCTCCCGGGCCACCGCGACGATCTCCACCGAGCCGTCGGCGATCTCGGGGACCTCCAGTGAGAAGAGCTTGCGAACCAGGTTTGGGTGGGTGCGCGAGAGCTCGATCCGCGGCTCCCGGGTTCCCCGGGTGACCCCGACGACGTAGCAGCGCAGCCGCTCACCGTGTGCGTAGTTCTCCCCGGGCACCTGCTCGGCGGGCCGGATGGTGCCCTCCGAGCCCTTGGCCTCGCTGCCGATCCGCACCACGACGTTGCCGCGGGCGTTCTCGCGCGCGTCCTTCTGAACCATCCCGGCGACGATGTCGCCCTCGCGGGCGGAGAACTCGCCGTAGACCCGCTCGTTCTCGGCGTCGCGGAAACGCTGCAGCATCACCTGGCGGGCGGTCGTCGCGGCCACCCGGCCGAAGCCCTCGGGGGTGTCGTCCCATTCGCTGATCAGATTGCCGTCGGCGTCGGTCTCGCGAGCCATCACCTGCACTTCGCCGCTCTTGCGGTCGATCTCGATCCTGGCGTCGGGCTGGTGCCCCTCGGTGTGCCGGTAGGCCGTCAGCAGGGCTGACTTGATGGTCTCCAGCAGTTCGTCGACCGAGATCCCCCGGTCGACCTCGATCGCGTGCAGTGCACCCATGTCGATGTTCATCCGTGTGCCTCCGTTCGTGTTGTCGGTGACGGTCCTCCGGCGAGTTCGAGCTCTTGAGCACTCGGCGCGGAGAATTCCACCTGGACAACGGCTTTGCGAATATCCGAGAGCGCAACCTTGCGGACGGTCAAGCGGCTGCGTTCCCGCACTATCAGGTCGGCGACTCCGTCAACGATCACCCCGAGTCGGCCGGAAACCGTCTCGGCATCGACGAGTTCGAACTCCACCTTGCGTCCTCGCGCGCGACGGAAGTGCTTCTCCTCGGTCAGCGGACGATCCACCCCGGGTGAGGTGACTTCCAGAACGTAGGTGGCGGCACCGGTCTCGAGAGCGTCGAGTCGCTCCGAGGCCGAACGCGACAGTTCGGCGACGGCCTCAAGGTCGGGCGGGGTGTCACCGTCGGCGACGACGACGATGCGCGGCGGTTGGGTGCGGCTGTCGACCGTGACGTTCTCGATCTCATATCCGGCGAGCGCGAACTCAGCGGCGAGTAGCCGGGTCACCTGCTCCGGCGAAGGTAAACCCCCCGGAGAACCCGCGGGTCGATCAGTCACGGGTAGCTCCTCATCTTGAGTTGTTTCGGTCCGGCAGCGTGCGAAAACCAGCTGCGTCACGCCCACGATACGCCTGTAACAGCGACCGCAATGGCAGGATGTGGGCGTGCTTGACGCTTTTGCGGACCCGGGTGCGGGCAGCCGGCCCGCGCCCCTGAGCCGTCGGAGGGTGCTCACCGGCGGTGGTCGCGGGCTGCTCGCGCTGGCGCTGCTGGGCACCGCGGCCGCGGCCTGCGGACACAGCGGCCCGCCCGAGCCCGATCCCCTTGAGGCCCAACTGGCGGCCGCCCGCCGCGACAGCGACCTGGCCGCCGCGGCGGCCAAGGCCGCCCCGCCACCGGTGGTCCCCGCGCTGACGGTGATCGCGGCCGAACGTGCCCGCCACGCCGGTGCGCTCATCGAGGAACTGGCCCGGGCAGCGGGTACACCGATCCCCGAGTCACCCGCGACAACCACCTCGACCGCCCCGGCCACACCCACTCCGCCGCCGCGCGTCGACGACGTGGCCGCGGCGCTGCGCGAGTCGGCCGACAGTGCGGCCAAACTGACCCCGACCCTCTCCGGGTATCGGGCCGGCCTGATGGGCTCGATCGCCGCGGCCTGCGCGACCTCGGTGGCAATCGGCTTCGTATCCGTGGAGCGACACCGATGACATCACCGAACCCGAACCCGACCCCGACCCCGGATCCGAACCGCCCCGAGGGTGCAGAACCGGCGGCGCTGTTCGACGCGGTGGCCACCGAGCACGCGGCAATCTACGGCTACGGCGTGGTGTCCGCGCACGTGATGCCGGAGGACAACGAGTTGGTGTCCCAGGCGGTGGCCCAGCACCGCGACCGCAGGGAGGCGGCGATGTCGATCCTCAAGGAGCGATCGATCACCGCACCGCTGCCGGCGGCCGGCTATCAGTTGCCGTTTCCGGTCACCGGTCCGATCGGCGCCGGCAAGCTGGCCGTACGCATGGAGAGTGACTGCGCGGTGGCATGGCGGGCGGTGCTGGAACAGGCCTCGGGGGGAGACACCGCCGAGCAGGATCGCACATTCGCGCTCACCGCGCTGACCCAGAGCGCGCTGATGGCGGCGCGCTGGCGTCAGCAGCTGGGCGCCTGGCCGGTGACCGAGGCCTTCCCCGGCGGCACCGAGTGAACCGGATCTAAACCGACAGTGCCGCAGCGATTTCCGCGGCGGCGTCCGCCACCGGGATCTCCCGGCTCTCGCCGCTGAACCTGTCCCGCAACTCCACCACGCCCTCGGCCCAGCCGCGGCCGACCACCACGATCCACGGCATACCGAGCAGCTCGGCGTCCTTGAACTTCACTCCCGGCGAGACGGTCCGGTCGTCGAGTAGGACCTCATGCCCGAGTCCGTCCAGATCGGCGGCAAGACGCTCGGCGCCCGCGCGGGCCTCGGCGTCCTTGTTGGCGATCACAACATGCACATCGAACGGCGACACCGCCGCCGGCCAGCGCAGCCCGAGTTCGTCATGGTGCTGTTCGGCGATCACCGCCACCAGTCGCGACACCCCGATGCCATAGGAACCCATGGTGAGGCGTATCGGCTTGCCGTTCTCGCCGAGCGCGTCGACTTCGAACGCATCGGTGTATTTGCGACCCAGCTGGAAGATGTGGCCGATCTCGATACCCCGCGCGCTGACCAGTTGCCCGGCACCGTCCGGCGACGGATCACCGTCGCGCACCTCGGCGGCTTCGATGACACCGTCGGCGACGAAGTCGCGGCCGGCGACCAGGCCGACCACATGCTTCCCGGTCTCGTCGGCGCCGGTTATCCACGATGTTCCGTCCACCACCCGTGGGTCGACAAGGTAACGAACACCGTTGTCCAGCAATGCCTTCGGACCGATGTAACCCTTCTTCAGGAACGGATTCCTGGCGAAGTCGCTGTCGTCGATCATCGCGTATTCCGCCGGGTCCAGGGCGGCGCCGAGACGCTTGTCGTCGACCTCGCGGTCGCCGGGAACTCCTACCCCCAGCAATTCCCACTCCCCGCCCGGCACCCGGACCTTGAGTAGAACGTTCTTCAGGGTGTCGGCGGCAGTGACGGATCGGCCCAGACCGGCTCCGTTGGCCCAATCGACCAGTGAGGCGATCGTCGGGGTGTCACCGGTGTCGTGCACCACCGGTGCGGGTAGGCCCTCTGCCGCAACGGGATCGGGCACACAGGTGGTCACGGCCTCGACATTGGCGGCGTAGCCGGACTCCAGGCAACGCACGAAGGTGTCCTCGCCGACCTCACTCTCGGCCAGGAACTCCTCGGAGGCGCTGCCGCCCATCGCACCGGAGACCGCGGAGACGATCACATAACGAACGCTCAGGCGCCCGAAGATCTTCTGGTAGGCCAGCCGATGCGCCAGGTAGACCTTCCGCAGTCCATCGTCGTCGACATCGAAGGAGTACGAGTCCTTCATGATGAACTCGCGGCCGCGCAGGATGCCTGCGCGCGGGCGGGCCTCATCGCGATACTTGGTCTGGATCTGGAACAGCAGCACCGGAAAATCCTTGTAGGAGCTGTACTCCCCCTTGACCGTGAGAGTGAAGAGCTCCTCGTGGGTGGGACCCAACAGGTAGTCGTTATCGCGGCGATCCTTGAGCCGGAACACCCCGTCGCCGTACTCCGTCCAGCGGTTGGTGGTTTCGTAGGGCGCCCGCGGCAGCAGCGCCGGGAACAGGATCTCCTGGCCGCCGATGGCGACCATCTCCTCCCGAACGATGTTCTCGATCTTGCGCAGCACCCGCAGACCCAGCGGCAGCCAGCTGTACAGGCCCGGACCGATCGGGCGGACAAAGCCTGCCCGGATCAGCAACTTGTGGCTGGGAACTTCGGCGTCGGCCGGGTCATCGCGCAGTGTGCGCAAGAACAGCTCGGACATGCGGGTGATCACAACGGGCCAGCTTAGTCACCACCGATACACCTTCCGGCGCGGACGTCGCGGGCCGCGGTGTTCGGTTACACATTCGCCGGCC
Source organism: Mycobacterium sp. (assembly GCF_051006775.1). Taxonomy (GTDB): domain Bacteria; phylum Actinomycetota; class Actinomycetes; order Mycobacteriales; family Mycobacteriaceae; genus Mycobacterium. The sequence continues at coordinate 21,681 of NZ_JBPCSX010000001.1, read as the reverse complement.
TGGGGTTGGCTTATTTCGCCGTGCAGGCCATCGGCATCGCCGCCGGCGGGATGGTCGCCGATCAGAGCGCCGAGGGTGTGCGTTCGGTGATGGGTGGCGGCGCGCTCGGCGCCCTGGCATTACTGGCGATCACTCTCGGGGCGGTGGTCTCCAACGCGATGAACGACTACAGCGGATCGCTGGCGATGCAGACCATCGGGGTGAAGGTGCGCCGTCCGGTGTCGGCGGCTCTTGTCGCCGTGATGGCATTCGGCTTGATCATGTGGCTCAGCGCCGGGAATCTGACCGAGCGATTCCAGGGCGTGCTGCTGTTCATCAGTTACTGGGTTCCGGCGTTCGTGGCGATCGTCACCATCGACTGGCGCCGGCGCAGCGTCGGCCGGGACCTGATCGACCCCTCCGCCGAAACCACATCACGCGCCGACGCGATGGCTGCCATGTCGAGTTTCGCCGTCGCGTTCGCCGCCGCGATTCCGTTCATGAACACCAGCATCATCGTCGGGCCGGTGGCTTCCTGGCTGCACGGTGCCGATCTGGCGTACTTCGTGAATTTCGCTGTGGCCGTGATGGTCTACGGGGGTTACCGGCTGCTGCGCGGACGCTGAGTGGAGCTGGTCGCGGTCCCGAATCTGTCGTACCGCACTGAGATGATGTCAGCATGTCCACGGCCACGGTCACCCCGCCCGCTGAGCGCCTTGAGGTGTTGTTCGGGGAGTTGGCGGAGCTGGCCGGTCAGCGCAACGCGATCGACGGACGCATCGTCGAGATCGTCGCCGAGATGGAGCACGATGAGCTCTGCGGTGCCACCGGTGCACGCTCGGTGCCGGCGTTGGTGGCCTGGAAGCTGGGTACATCGTCGGCCAATGCCCGCACGATCTCCACGATCGCCCGCCGGCTTGAGGAGTTTCCCCGCTGTGCGCAGGGTTTGCGGGACGGCCGGCTGTCGCTGGACCAGATCGGCGTCATCGCCGCGGGAGCAGGTGAGGGCTCTGATGAGCATTACGCCCAGCTGGCGGCGGTGGCCACGGTCAATCAGCTTCGCACCGCTGTCCGGCTTGAGCCCCGACCCGAGCCCGACGCTTCCTCACCTCTGCAGCGTTCGGTCACCAAGACCTCCGGTGAACGATCCACGAGCTGGCGGATCACGTTGCCCCATGACGAGGCGGCGACATTCGACGCAGCACTGCAGTCCCATCTCGACGCGCTGGTGGCCGAGTGGAAGCGGGGTGAGCAGCAGCCGATGCCCGACACCGCCGATGCGTTCCTACGTCTGGTCAAGGCCGGCTGGGATGCCGAGGCGACCCGCCGGCCGCATGGGCAGCACACGACGGTGGTGGTGCACGTCGACGTCGAGAAGCACACCGCGGCACTGCATCTGGGGCCGCTGCTCACCGATGCCGACCGGCAATACCTCACCTGCGATGCCACCTGCGAGGTGTGGTTCGAACACGATGGCCGGGTCATCGGCGCCGGCCGAACAACCCGCACTGTCAACCGGAGGCTCCGCCGCGCGCTCGAACACCGCCACTCCACCTGCGCTGTACCCGGCTGCGGCGCCACCCGCGGCCTGCACGCCCACCACATCCGGCATTGGGAAGACGGCGGGCCCACCGAGTTGTGGAACCTGCTGCTGCTCTGCCCCTATCACCATCGGCTCCACCATCGCGGCGGTATCACCATCACCGGCACAGCCGACGATCTCAGCATCACCGGAAACGGCGGCCGGGAACTCGGTCCGGGATCACTGGCACGCCCACCCAACGGGCCCCCACCCGACGTCCCGCCCTACCCCGGACCACTAGGCGAACGCGCCGACTGGTGGTGGTACGACCCATTCCAACCGCAGCCCCATACCGCCTAGGCGCACGGCTGATCTGGATTCATCGTGATGACAGATGCGCACTTGAGGATGGACTGCGTCATCAGAGCTCTCCTGCCTCGACGGCCTCGCGGGTGTGCTGGGCGGCGGCGATCTGCCCGGCCGAGTATCCGATGAACAGCGCGCTGGCCCCGACCAGTAGGGCGACAGCCGCGATCCAGAGCAGCGAGTAGGTGTAGCCGGCGTCGAGCGCATCGAGTTGGGCGGGAGTCATATCTGCCACCGGGCCGGTGGTGCCGCCCAGATAGAGGGTGCGGGAGGTCTGCACCGCCTGGATGACGACGAGGACCAGCGGGCCACCGAGGTTCTGGACCATCAGGGTGATGGCGCTGATCGGGCCGATCTCCCGCGGCCCGACGTTGGCCAGTGCGCACAACGGCAGCACCACCGAGATGATGCCGATGCCGAGCCCGCCGACGACAATGGGTAGCAGAAGATCGGGAAAATACGGGATGGTTCGGGTCAGCGTCGACCCGTAGATCATCGCGCCCAACACGAAGATGCCGCCGCCGATGATGAGCCAGCGCGGCGCGATGTAGGGCGCCAATCGGGCGGTGAGCAGGTTGCCGAAGCCCAGTGCCACCGCGAACGGGATGAAGCCGATACCGGCGTGCAGCGCGGAGTAGCCCATCACGTCCTGGACGTAAAGCCCGATCATGACGGTCAGCGACAGCATCACCCCGCCGGCGAGGAACAGGGAGATGAAGGTCGCCACCCGATTGCGGTTGCGGAACAACCACAGCGGCACCAACGGGTGGTCGGCCCTGCGTTCGACCATCAGGAACGCGGTGCCCAGCAGCACCGCCGCGATCCCGGCGCCGATAACCCACGGGTCCACCCAGCCGCGTGGCGGCCCCTGGGTGAACACCAGGACAGCCGCGGTGCAGCCCAGGGTGGCCAGCAGCGCGCCGGTGATGTCGAGCTTGAGCCGCTCGTGGCGGGTCTCCTCCAGGCGGGTCAGCGCGATCCAGATGATGATCGCGCCGATCGGGAAGTTGATCAGGAAGGCCAGCCGCCAGGAGATAACGGTGAGCGCACCACCGACCACCAGGCCCAGCACCGAGCCCAGGCCCTGCATGGCCGCCGACATGGCCATGGCCTGGTTGCGGGCCTGGCCGGGCGCGTAGGTGGTGGCGATCAACGCGAGCCCGGTGGGCGCGGCGACCGCTGCGCCCATGCCCTGGACCGCGCGGGCGGCGACCAGCAGCGGCCCGTCGGTGGCCAGGCCGCAGGCCATCGACGCGATGGTGAAGACGCCGACACCGGAGATGAACGCCCGCCTGTGCCCGATCGCGTCGCCGACCCGGCCGCCCAGCAGAAGCAGGCCGCCGAAGGTCAGCACATAGGCGGTGATGATCCAGCTCTTGGCCGCGTCGGAGAGGCCCAATTCTTCCTGCATGCGCGGAAGCGCGACGATGACTATGGTGCCGTCCAGCGTGCTCATCAGCTGCATGCCGGTGATCGCGATGATCGCGATCCCCAGCACGCTGGAGGCAAGCGGTTTAGCGGGCGGATCTCCTGAGCGCTCGCCAGCCATGGGTAGTCACCCTACCGACGGATCGGCGGGGGACGGCTAAATCTCCCCGGCGTCGATGGCTTCCTTGACTTCCTGAGCGTGGGCGACCTGCTGGGAGGTATAGCCGATGAACAGCGCGGCGCCACCGACGATGACCGCAACCGCGGCCACCCAGAGCAGTCCGTAGGTGTAGCCCTGATCCAGGGCGTGCAACTGGGCCGGGTCCATCTTCTTCACCGGCCCGGTGGTGCCGCCGAGGTAGAGCGTTCGGGAGGTGATGACCGCCTGGATGACCGCCAGCACGACCGGGCCACCGAGGTTCTGCAGCATCAGGGCGATGGCCGAGACCGGCCCGATCTGGTCGAAGCCGACGCCGGCGATGGCTGACACGGTCAGCGGGACGACGATCATGCCGATGCCGAAACCACCGACTGTGATCGGGATGACCAGGTTCGGGAAGTACGGGATACCGGCGTCGAGGGTGGAGCCGTAGACCATCGCGGCGAGCACCAGGATCCCGCCGGCGATCACCAGGATGCGCGGAGGGAAGAAATTGACCAGCTGGGACGAAGCCCCGAGGCCGATACCCAGTGCGATGACGAACGGGATGAAGCCGATCCCGGCCCGCAGCGCGCTGTACCCCATGATGTCCTGGACATAGAGGCCGATCAGCACGGTCAGGGTGAACATCACCCCGCCGGCCAGGAAGATGGCGGCGAAGGTGGCCACCCGGTTGCGGTCGCGGAACAGGGTGAATGGCACCACCGGGTTGACGGCGGTGCGCTCGACGAGCACGAAGGCCGCGAACGCGACGATGGCGGCAGCGCCGGACATCAGGGTCAGCGGCGCCAGCCAGCCGTTCTCAGGGCCCTGGGTGAATCCGAACACCGCCGCGGTGCAGGCGACGGTGGCCAGCAGTGCGCCGGCGGCGTCCATCTTCATCCGCTCCCGGTGGGTCTCCCGCAGAGTGTTGTGCGCCAGCACGAGCATCATCACGCCGATAGGCACGTTGACCAGGAAGGCCAGCCGCCAGGACACCTCGGTGAGCGCGCCACCGACGACCAGGCCCATCACCGAGCCGATTCCGGTCATTGCGGCGAACACCGCCGTGGCCGCGTTACGAGCCGGACCCTTCGGGAAGGTGGTGGCGACCAGCGCCAGCCCGGTCGGTGAGGCGATCGCAGCCCCCACGCCCTGCAGCAGCCGGGCCACCACCAGAGTCGTCTGATCCCAGGCGATTCCGCACAGAATCGACGCGATGATGAACAGTGCGACGCCGACGATGAAGGTCCGTTTCCGGCCGATCGTGTCGCCGAGCCGCCCACCGAGGAGCATCAGACCACCGAAGGTCAGCACATAGGCGGTGATCACCCAGCTGCGCCCGGCGTCGGACAGGTTCAGCTCATCCTGGATCCTGGGCAGCGCGACGATGGCGACCGTGCTGTACATGGTGGCCAGTAACTGCATGCCGCCGATGGCGACCACCGCCGACAGGAACCGCCGCGACGGCAGCCAGTCCGGGTAGTACGAGTTTCGTTGTAGATCCGTGGAGGGCAGCCGCGCAGGAACAGCGGCAGAGCGACCACGCCATTTCGGGGCAGCCGCGCGCTCGGCATCGTTCAGAGCCGTCATAAGCGACCACCCTACCCCAATATTAAGAGAACTTTAAAGTCTCGATAAAGTCTCGAATGCGGCGACCGGCCCGATCACGATGATCGCCGGCGGCCGAATTCCCTCGGAACGAATTCGTTCTGCCACGTCAGAGAGGGTGGCGCGAAGAATTCGCTCTGCCGATGTGGTGCCGTGCTGCACCACCAGAACCGGTGTTTGGGCAGCTCGTCCGCCCGTAATCAACACGTCGGCGAATAATTCGATGCGCTCGACGGCCATCAGAAGAACTAACGTGCCGGATAATTGCGCCAGCGCCTCCCAATTCACCAGAGATTCCGGATGATTGGGCGATAAATGACCGCTGACCACGATGAATTCATGATTCACCGCGCGGTGGGTGACCGGAACTCCGGCTAATGCCGGCACCGCAATTGCACTTGTCACCCCCGGGACGACTGTGACCGGAATCCCAGCCTCGGCGCAGGCGAGAACTTCCTCATATCCGCGGCCGAACACGAACGGATCCCCGCCCTTGAGCCGAACCACGAACTTGCCCGCCCTGGCCCGGTCGATCATCACCTCGTTGATGGCGTCCTGAGCCATCGCCCGGCCGTAGGGGATCTTGGCGGCGTCGATCACCTCGACGTGCGAGGGCAGTTCGGCCAGCAGTTCCGGCGGCGCCAGCCGGTCGGCCACCACCACGTCGGCATGCGCCAGCAGCCGCCGGCCGCGGACGGTGATCAGCTCCGGATCGCCCGGGCCGCCGCCGACCAGCGCGACCCCGCCGGGGACCACGTCGGAGGCCGCCGCGGCGACGATGTCCGGGGCGATGCGGCCCTGCTGGAACGCCTCCCGGATGGCCGAGCGCACCGCCGCTGATCGCCGGTGCGCACCGGAGGCGAGGACTCCGACCAGCAGGCCCTCATAGCTGAAGGATGCCGGGGTGACGGCGGTCCCGTCGCGGCCGGCGTCGGCACGCACACAGAAGATGCGCCTGCTCTCGGCTTCGGCAACCACCGCGGCGTTGACAGCCGGGTCGTCGGTGGCGGCGATCGCGTACCAGGCATCCGTCAGATCGCCGTCGCGGTAGTCGCGCAGCGACAGGGTGATACCCGGATCCTGGCCCGCCGGTCCCTGTTTGACCATCGCCTCCACCGCCGGGGTGGCCACCCGGGTGATGACGTGAACATCGGCGCCGTTGGCCAACAGCAGCGGAACCCGGCGCTGGGCCACCGTCCCGCCGCCGATCACGACGACCTTCTTGCCGGCCAGACGCAGGCCGACCAGATAGGCGTTCTCAGTCACCGGCCGAAGCCTAGTGCGGGGCTGTCGGTGACAGCACGCTCGACGAACCGGGTGATCGACTCCGGCAGGGCGGCAGGATGGGTGTGCAGATAGGAGGAGTGCACACCGGCGGACACCGCACCCTCTCGCACCGGCTCGGCGCCGTCGGTGCGCAGCAGCCAGGCCGGCTGCTGCGGGGTCGCGAATTCGACTGTGGTGCGGTGGAATTCGTGACCGATCACCCGTTGGCCGGCGGAGAACATCACCGAATCACCGCCCGCCACCGCGTCGCGATAGCCCAGTGTCAGCTTCGAGGTGAACAGTGCGGAGCCGGGCAGCACCCCGCACATCGGGTGTCCGTCGAGATCGGACATCAGATAGGTCAGCCCACCACATTCAGCGTGCACGGGTGCATGCACGGCCAGCGCCGCGATCTGGTTGCGCAGTGCGGTGTTGGCGGCGAGTTCGGCGCCATACTGCTCCGGGAATCCGCCCGGCAGCACCAGGGCGGCGGTCCGCTCCGGAAGCAGGTCGCACAGCGGGTCGAACCTCACCACGTCAGCGCCTGCGGCCAGCAGCAATTCGTCACGCTCGGCGTATCCGAAGCTGAACGCCTTTCCGGCGGCGACGGCCACCACCGGGCCACCCGGTATCGGCTCGCCTGCGACCTGTGCCGGCGACCATTCGGCGGCGCTCACCGAGGACCGCGCGAGCGTCGCGACCGCGGCCACATCGACGTGCCGCGCGATCAGCGCGGCCATCGCCGCCACCGCCGCCTGCGCCTGGTCACCGTGTTCCACCGCGGTCACCAATCCCAGGTGCCGGGACGGCACCGCGAGATCGTCGTGCCGTGGAACCGCGCCCAGCACCGGCACACCGACGGACTCGCAGGCCTGCCTCAGCACCCGCTCATGGCGCACAGAGCCGACCCGGTTGAGGATCACCGCGCCGATATGCACATCCGGCGTGGCTGTCGAAAAGCCGTGTAACACCGCGGCGATGCTCTGACTCTGGCCGCGGGCGTCGACCACCAGCAGGACGGGTGCACCGAGCAGTTGGGCGATCTCGCCGGTGGACCCCCGGGCCGGCAGCCGGTAGCAGTCTTCGATGCGGCCGTCGAACAGGCCCATCACACCTTCGATGACGGCGATATCGGCGTCTCGGGCACCGTGCCGGTACAGCGGGCCGATCAGGTCGGGGCCAACCAGAACGGAGTCCAGGTTTCGGCCCGGTCGTCCGGTCGCCAGCGCGTGATAGCCGGGGTCGATGAAATCCGGCCCGACCTTGAACGGGGCGACCCGATGCCCGGCGTGGCGCAGCGCGGCCATCAAACCCGTTGCCACGGTGGTCTTTCCGCTACCCGAGGCCGGTGCCGCGATCACCACCGCGGGCGCCGTCACCATGCTCACCACTCGATCCCCCGCTGACCCTTTTGGCCGGCATCCATCGGGTGTTTGACCTTGGTCATCTCGGTGACCAGGTCAGCCGCATCGAGCAGCTGCTGCGGCGCATCGCGACCGGTGATGATCACATGCTGGCGTCCGGGACGGTCGCGGAGCACCTCGACAACGTCGTCGAGGGGCACCCAACCCCACTTCAGCGGATAGGTGAACTCGTCAAGGACGTAGAAGTCGTGGGTTTCGGCGGCAAGGCGACGGGCTATCTCCGCCCAGCCCTCGGCGGCTGCGGCTGCGTGATCCTCGTCAGAGCCCGGTTTACGCGACCAGGACCACCCCTGGCCCATCTTGTGCCACTGGACCGGACCGCCGACACCGCGCTCGGCGTGCAGGACGCCGAGTTCGCGAAAGACGTTCTCCTCCCCTACTTTCCACTTGGCGCTCTTGACGAACTGGAACACCCCGATGTCCAGACCGGCGTTCCAGGCCCGCAGTGCCATCCCGAAGGCCGCGGTGGACTTGCCCTTCCCCGGACCGGTGTGGACTGCCAGCACCGGCTGGACGCGACGCTGTCTGGTGGTCAGTCCGTCCCCGGGAACGGCTACCGGCTGTCCCTGCGGCATCAGGCCACCCGGCGCAGGGCCGTCTGACGAAGGACCCCGGTCAGATTGTCGGCGCGCAACTGCTCGAGGCGCAGCACCGGCGCACCGAGTTGGCCGGCCAGCACCGCGGCCAGGCCCAACCGGACATACGAGGTCTCGCAGTCCACCACGACCGCGGCCGGACCCTCGGCGGCCAGCCTCGCGGCCGCCCTCGCACTGCGTCCAAGCGGATCCGGTCCGCCGGTGGCCCGGCCGTCGGTGAGCACCACCACCAGGGGGCGTCGCACCCGGTCCTTGACCCGTTCGCGCACCACCACGTCCCGGGCGGCCAGCAGACCTTCGGCCAGCGGTGTGGTGCCGCCGGTATCGAACCGGGAGAGCCGACGGGAGGCGATGTACGCCGAGGTTGTCGGTGGCAGCACCAGTCGAGCGCCGTCGGCCCGGAACGTGATCACGGCCACCTTGTCGCGGCGCTGATAGGCGTCGCGCAGCAGTGACAGTGCGGCGCCGGAGACCGCAGCCATCCGATCCCGGGCAGCCATCGAACCGGAGGCGTCGACGACGAAGATCACCAGATTGCCCTCGCGGCCAACCCGTTCGGCGCACCGGATGACCTCGACGCCGGGTCGCAACCGGCCGCCACCGCCGCTGCGTCCTGCGGCGCTGAGCACCGTACCGAACAGATGGATACCGTGGCCGCGCTCCGGCGTAGAACTGGGCCGCACCACTGCTCCCGAGGAGTTGCGGGCAGCTGAGCGGCGTCCGACGGCGCCGTCGCCGATCCCCGGCACCGTCAGCGCGCGGGTCCGGAACGCCTCCGACGGCGGCGGGGCCGGTTGCGGATCAGATCCGGCGTTCCGCTGGCGCGCAGTGGTTTCCGCCGATCCGTCGGCCGACTTTCCGCCCCCTCCCGGGTCGGGGTCTGGGTCGGGATCGCCGTCACCGGTACTCGCGGCAGCCTCCCGCATCACCTCATCGAGTCGCTCGGGATCCAGTCCCGGATCGTCGAACGGGTCACGGCGGCGGCGATGCGGCAACGCCAGTTCGGCCGCCACCCGGACGTCCTCCTCGGCCACGGCCACCACCCCGCGCCAGGCGGCGTGCGCAATGGCGGTGCGGGCCACCACGAGGTCGGCCCGCATACCGTCGACATCGAAGGCGGCACAGACCGCGGCGATCCGATTCAACTCGGCGTCGTCGAGGACGACATGATCGATCAGTCGCCGGGCCTCGACAATGCGGTGGGCGAGATCGTGGTCGGCCTCGGCCCAGCGGCCGGCGAATTCCTGCGGGTCGGACTCGTAGCCGAGCCGGCGGCGGATCACCTCGGTGCGGATGGCGACATCACGGGAGGCGGCCACATCGACGGTCAGCCCGAACCGGTCGAGCAGTTGCGGACGCAGTTCGCCCTCTTCGGGATTCATCGTGCCGACCAGTACGAAGCGGGACTCATACGAGTGCGACACCCCGTCGCGTTCGACATTCACCCGGCCCATCGCCGCCGCGTCGAGCAGAACGTCGACCAGATGGTCGGGCAGCAGGTTGACCTCGTCGACGTAGAGCACACCGCCGTTCGCGCGATTCAGCAGACCGGGTGAGAACGCGTGCTCACCGTCGCGGAGCACCTTCTGCAGATCCAGCGAGCCGATCACCCGGTCCTCGGTGGCCCCGATCGGAAGCTCGACGAGTCGGGATCCGGGATCTGCTCCCGGATCCGCCTGCGCCAGCACCGCGGCCAGCGCGCGGACCGCGGTGGACTTCGCGGTGCCCTTCTCGCCGCGGATCAGGACACCGCCGATCTCAGGCCGCACCGCGCACAGCACCAGGGCCAGCCGCAGCCGGTCGTGGCCGACGATGGCGCTGAACGGGTAGGGCGGCCGGTTCACGTCCGGCGCACTCGCGACATCGGGAAGTGCGGTATGCCGTCCTCGAGGAATTCCTCACCGGCCGTGACGAATCCGTGCCGCGCATACATGTCGACCAGGTAGCTCTGCGCATTGATATGGCAGGGGTGGTCGCCGACCTCAGCAAGTGCGGCCTGCAGCAACCGAGTGGTGTGCCCGTGTCCGCGAGCCGGGATCTGGGTGCAGACCCGTCCGATCCGGAAGGACTTGTGGCCGCCAGTGTGTTCCTCCATCAGCCGCAATGTGGAGATCACCGCGCCACCCTCGGCCTCCAGCCAGAAGTGCCGGGTGTCCTTCTCGAGGTCGCGGCCGTCGAGTTCCGGGTAGGGGCAGGACTGTTCGACGACGAATACCTCCACCCGGAGCTTGAGCAGCTCGTACAGGGTGGCCGCGTCGAGGTCCCTACCCCAGCAACGCCGCAGCGCGGCGGTCACACCACTCCCGCGCGGCTCTGCAGGCCGAGCACCCGGGTGCCGTGGTCCCAAACCTCAGTGAACAGCGCCGGTTCGTCGGAGAGTTTGACTCCCAGCGACGGCACCATCTCCTTGAGCTTGGGCTCCCAGGACCCATAGCGGTCGGCGAAGCAGCGCTGCATCACCTCGAGCATCGCGGGCACCGCGGTGGAGGCACCCGGTGAGGCGCCCAGCAGTCCGGCGATCGATCCGTCCGCAGCCGCGAGCACGGTGGTGCCGAACTCGAGCACGCCGAGCTTCTTCTTATCGCGGCGGATCACCTGCACGCGCTGGCCGGCGATATCGATCTCCCAGTCATTGCCCTGTGCGGTCGGTGCGAACTCGCGCAGGGTGTTCACCCGGTCCCCGAAGGACTGCAGCAGCTCACCAACGAGATACTTCACCAGGGAGAGTTCGGTGAGCCCGACGCCGACCATCGACAGCAGATTGTCCGGCTTGACCGACAGCGGCAGATCGGAGAACTTGCCGGTCTTGAGGAACTTCGGCGACCAGCCGGCGAACGGTCCGAACAACAGCCAATCCTTGCCGGTGATCACCCGGGTGTCCAAGTGCGGCACCGACATCGGCGGGGCGCCCAGCGGCGGCAGACCGTACACCTTGGCATGGTGACGCCCGGTCAGGTCTGGGTGGTTGGTGCGCAGCCATTGGCCACTGACCGGGAAGCCGCCATAACCCTTCGCCTCTTTGATACCGGCCTTCTGCAGCAGCGGCAGCGCGCCACCACCCGCGCCGACGAACACGAATCTGCTTGCGATGGTGAACTTCTCGCCGTTGCGGCGGTTGAGCAACTTGACCGTCCAGCTGCCGTCGGACTCCTGATGCAAACCGCGCACCTCGTGACCGAACAGGGTTTCCATACCCCTCGAGGTGCCGAAGCCCAGCAGTTGGCGCGACAGCGCGCCGAAGTCGACATCGGTGCCGGCCTCGGTCCAGTTCAGTGCTACCGGATCCGCGAAGTCGCGGCCCTCGGCCATCAGCGGCAGCCGACGCGCGAACTCGTCGGCATCGTCGATGAATTCCATGCTCGCGAACAACGGGTTACGCACCAGGGTCTCCTGGCGGCGGCGCAGGTAGTCGACGTTCGCCGCACCCTGGACGAAGCTGACATGCGGGACCGGGTTGAGGAAGCTGCGGACATCGTTGAGGATGCCGTTCTCATGGGCGTAGGCCCAGAACTGGCGGGTCACCTGGAACTGCTCGTTGATGTTGATCGCCTTGGCGATGTCGATGCTGCCGTCCGACTTCTGCGGGGTGTAGTTGAGTTCGCAGAGAGCCGAGTGCCCGGTGCCGGCGTTATTCCACGGGTCGCTGCTCTCCGCGGCGGCCGCGTCCAGGCGCTCGACCAGGGTGATGGACCAGTCCGGTTCGACCATCCGCAGCAATGCGCCCAGCGTGGCGCTCATGATTCCGGCGCCGACCAGGAGTACGTCAGTTTTGATGACAGCCTTATCAGACATAGGGCTAGGTTACTTCCGTGATCACAGCGCGGGCGAACTGGGCTGACTGGTCCTCCGACGTCCTGCCCGGCCATCAGCAGGCCACCGCGACGTTGGGCGCCGACCCCGACGGCGAGGGTCAGATCTTCGCCACGCTGGTCCGCAAACCCGGGCCCGCTGCCCCGCTGGCGGTGCTCGGTGTGCACGGGTTCACCGACTACTTCTTCAACACCGAACTCGCCGATCATTTCGCCGGTGCGGGCGCCCGGTTCTACGGACTCGACCTGCACAAGTGCGGGCGGAGTTGGCGGGACGGGCAGACCCCGCACTTCACCACCGACCTGACCCGCTACGACCGCGAGCTTGAGCTGGCGATGGGTGTGATCGCCGCCGAGAATCCCGCAGCCCGGGTGCTGGTCTACGGGCATTCCACCGGCGGCCTGGTGGTGGCGCTGTGGTTGGACCGGATCCGCCGCCGCGGTGACACCGCGACATCGCGGCTGGCCGGCCTGATTCTCAACAGCCCGTTCCTGGACCTCAACGGGCCACCGGTGCTTCGAGCCAGGGCGACCTCCACGGCGATCGGGGCCGCGTCGAAGGTCGCCAAGACCCGCGTCGTCCGCCCGGCGGGCAAGGGCGGCTACGGGCTGACCCTGCACCGCGACTACCACGGCGAGTTCGACTACAACCTGAAGTGGAAACCGGTGGGCGGCTTCCCGATCACCGTCGGCTGGATCAACGCGATCCGGCGCGGCCAGGCGGCGTTGCACCGCGGCCTGGACGTCGGCGTGCCCAACCTGATCCTGCGCTCCGACCACAGCGTCGCCGAGGACGCCGGCACCGAGGTGATCCAGCGCGGCGATGCGGTACTCGACGTCGGCCACATCGCTCAGTGGGCCGGCTGTGTCGGCAACCGGCAGACGGTCGTTCCGGTGGCCGACGCCAAACACGACGTGTTCCTGTCGCTGCCGGGCCCGCGCGCGGTCGCCTATGCAGAGCTGGACCGCTGGCTCGGCCAATACGACGGTTTCCTCGCCGCCCGACCGTCAGTCGACTGACAGATAACGCCCCCGGAACTTTTCCGCGCCGCGCGCGACTCAATACGTGGAACACCACCGAGTCGAATCGCTGACGGGAGAAGGCCGATGGCCAAGGGAATAGGTAAGGGTGCGCCGAAAGTTGTCGGCGGACTACTCGCGGCGGGCGTGCTTGCGATGGGTGGGGCCCAACCTGCAGTCGCGTCAGCCTGCCCCGAGCACGAACACGGGTCTGATTCCGGGGGCGGCACCAGCGTCGGTGACAATCCCGGCGCCAACGCCGCCAGCAATACCAACTCAGGACCGAAAACAAATAGCGCGAAGACCAGAGGTGCAGGCGGCAGCCGAGACGGCGGAAAGGCCGACTCAACGCGCAACAAGACCTCTACATCCGGAGCCGAACCAATCTGCACCGATCTGACCGGCAGGGCCGACTCCGGCCCGTGCGTTTGATCGCTGTCTCCGCGTCACAAGGCCCGTAACCAAGCAACCCGCACAACTCACGAGCGAAAGGGAAATTTGATGATGGATACGAAAGCCAAGGGGGCGGCACTCACCGGTGCCGTCATTGCAGCAGTCCTCGTGGTGGGATCGCCAGCAGCGGGAAACGCTGTGGCGCACGGCCTGAGCACCCCGTCTGGCGAGGCCGTCGGCCGGGTCGGGTTGGACAACCCCGCTCCCGTGATGCGAATCGTCCAGGCGATCGGTGACCGTATCTTCAACCAGAGCACCCCGTTGAACCAGGCACTGGATAACTCAGAGCTCGGAACGGGTTACCACTACGCATTCGGGACACCGAATTACGCGGCGCCGACTCACGGCCACAACGGTGTCTTCGTCGGGATCCTGAACACCCCCGAGGCAAAGATCGGCTACGACAACGCCCAGGCAGCCGGCTGGTCCCTTCCAGCTGAGAAAGACCTTCCCGGAACCATGATTCGGACGCTGTCGGGGGTTCCCGTCACCCCGACCACCCACAGCGGAGCGGCAGTGTCAGCGACGAGCGCGACAGCACGATCAGCAAAATCGATATCGGCCGCGACCGTTCGAGCAGCCGCGCGCCCCGGGGCATCGAAGACGCTGTCGAGATAGACGCCGGTCACCGGCTGAGTCGACGCCCTATCTCGCGGTCGGCGAGCTACCAACGCCTCCCCCGGGATAGGGCCGTCGGCCGGGAAAACCACGCAGCGCGGGCCTTCAGCTCTCCGGGACGGCCCATTTCTCCTCGATCCGGCCGAATCGCCAGATCACCAGTGCCACAACCCAGGTCAGAACGAAGAGGCCGACGATCGCGAAGCCGACGATGTTGAGATTCAGCCCGCTGATCCAGTCCCAGAAGCCACCGGTCCACCCGAGTTGTTCGGCCAGCAGCCCGAGCAACTCGATGGTTCCGACGATCAGCGCCACCGCGACCGACAGCCCGGTGATGGTGATGTTGTAGTAGACCTTGCGCACCGGGTTGGAGAACGCCCAACCGTAAGCGAAGTTCATGAACGTACCGTCGATGGTATCCAGCAGGGTCATACCCGCCGCAAAGATCACCGGTAGGCACAGGATCGCGTACCAGGGCAGACCCACGGCGGCGCTGGTGCCGGCCAGCACCAGCAGTGCGACCTCTGTCGCGGTGTCGAATCCCAAGCCGAACAGCATGCCCAGCGGATACATCTGCCAGGACTTGCTGATCGAACCGGTGAACTTCTTGAACAGCCGGTTGAGAAACCCGCGGTTGTTGAGGTGATGCTCCAACTGCGCGTGGTCGTAGTCACCGCGCCGCATGGCGGCGAACACCTTGAGAATGCCGACCAGTATCACGATGTTGATCGCTGCGATGAGGTACAGGAAGAGGCCGGAGACACTGGTGCCGATCAGCGCCGTGTAGTGATGCAGGGCCGAGTCCGGCTCACGTACCGGGCCGACGATCGTCTTGACGCCCAGCGAGATCAGCAGCGCCAGGCCGAACACCACGCTGGAATGGCCCATCGAGAAGAAGAATCCGACACCCAGAGGTCGCCGGCCGTCCTCCATCAGTTTGCGGGTGGTGTTGTCGATGGCCGCGATGTGGTCGGCGTCGAAGGCGTGCCGCAATCCCAGCGCATAGGCGGTCAACCCGACGCCCATACCCAGGACCGTGTCACCGAGGTCGAAATGCTGGGGCGCGACCACCAGGAACAGGGTTCCCCAACCGATGATGTGCAGCAGGGTCACGAAGCCGAACATCGCGGCGAGTTCGGCCCACTCCCGACGGGTCAGCCCGGTGCGCAGTCGTTCCCAGCGGCTCACCGTCACATTCTGCAACTCATTCGCAAGTATTGTCCTGCGAATCACTGGCAATACCGACACACTGGAGGAATGGACGAGGGCGCCGAGGAACGTATCGGGGCACTGCTGCGGGCGCACGGTCTGCGGCGGATGCCGTCGCGGATCGCGGTGCTCTCCGTTCTGGAACCGGTGGACGGTCACCTGTCGGTCGCTGACATCCACCAACGCATCGTGGACAGCGGCGGCCAGAGCCCCGACCTGGCTACGGTGTACCGCACCGTCACGACCCTGGTGGATCAGCACGTATTGCACGCACTGGCCGTCGAAGGCGGCGTGACCACCTATGGCCTGACGGAGAAACCGCATCATCACGCGGTGTGCACCGAATGCGCCACCATCATCGAGGTTCCCGCGACGCGACTGTCGGCCGCACTGGAGCACGCCATCGAGGGCAGTGCGTTCACCCTGTCCGAGCAGGCCGGCCTGACCCTGCACGGGCTGTGCCCGGATTGTCAGACCCGGACCTCTCGGTAACGCCTGCCACACGCGGTATGGTCGGCGGGTTAGCAGTTCGGACGGTGCGGAAACCGGTGTGATTCCGGTGCGGTCGCGCCACTGTGTCCGGCCGTTGCGGCAGCACGCCGTCGGCCGGTAGCCAGACCCCCCGGCCGGGCATAACCCACGACGGGGACGCGAAATCCCCCTGCGGAGGTCGCTGTGACCGTTGTTTCCAACCGCGTACGCACCGGTGGTCTGATCGCCACCGTCGCCGCTCTGCATGTAGCCGGCTTCGGGGGTCTGGCATTGGCGGCTCCCGACTCTCACCACGCCGGCGGGCAGGTGCTCTCGATCGGACTCGGCCTGACCGCCTACATGCTCGGCCTACGACATGCCTTCGACGCCGACCACATCGCGGCCATCGACAATGTCACCCGCAAACTCGCCGCCGACCGCACGCGGCCGAGAACCGTCGGATTCTGGTTCGCACTCGGACATTCCGCGATGGTCGTGGCACTGGCCCTGACGGTCGTGGCGGCTACCACCGCCGCCGGCGTGCTACTCGACGACAACTCGCCGGCCCGTCACGTGCTGGGAATCGCCGGGACCGTGGCCTCTGGTGGATTTCTCTACCTCATCGCCATCGTCAATCTGGTTGCACTGGTTGGGGTCTGGCGAATCTACACGGATCTGCGCGCAGGCCGCTTCGATGACGGAGCGTTCACCGAGCAGATGGACAACCGCGGTGTTCTGGCCCGGGTCCTACGACCCGTGATGCGCCGCATCACCCGCCCCTCACAGATGATCGTGGTGGGGATGCTGTTCGGGCTGGGATTCGATACCGCCACCGAGGTGGCACTGCTGGCACTGGCCGGCAACGGCGCTGCCGCCGGCCTTCCGTGGTTCACGGTGCTGACCCTGCCACTGCTGTTCGCAGCCGGAATGACACTGATGGACTGCATCGACGGCGTCTTCATGGCAGCGGCCTATGACTGGGCCTTCGCCAACCCGCTCCGCAAGATCTACTACAACCTGACCATCACCGGCCTGTCCGTTGTGGTGGCACTATTCATCGGCAGCGTCGAGTTGGTCTCGGTGCTGCACGACAATCTGGGCTGGACCAACCCCGTCAGCGACGCGATCAGTTCGATCAAGCTCGACCACATCGGATTCGTGGTGGTCGGCCTTTTCGCATTGACCTGGGTGGCCGCGATCCTCCTCTGGCGCAGTTCAGTCCAAGAACCCGTGCAGTAGCGCCGATGAGCCGGCGACGTGGATGAGCATGGCCGCGGCGGCTTCCTCCGGATCACCCGCCAGGATCGCACCGACGACCGCCTCATGCTGTTCGTCGGAGTGGCTGACATTGCGCTGCAGCAACGGAATTCGGTCCAGCAGCGCGTTGACCCGCATCCGGTTCTCGGCCACCAGTGACACCAGCGACGGCGAGCCTGCCGCCTCGGCGATCGCCAGATGCAGCCGCGAATCCAGTCTGCGATAGTCCTCCGGGCTGGCGGCCCGCAGTTCGGCCAGCCGGGCCCGCAACCCGTCACGCTCGCCGGGACTCACCGTCCGCACCGCAGCCATCCTGGCCGCACCAACCTCGAGTATCTCCCGCAGCCGCAGCGCGTCGTCCATCTCGGCGCGGCTGATCCCGGTCTCATCCCCGCTGGGAGCGGGCAGTTCATCGGCCAGGAACGTGCCGCCGTAGCGACCTCGCCGCGACACCAGGTACCCGGCGTCCGACAGCGATTTGATGGCCTCACGGATGGTCTCGCGGCTCACCGCCAGCCGGGCCGCGAGTTCACGCTCGGGGGGCAGACAGTCGCCGGGCGCCAGCACCCCGAGCCGGATGGTCGCCAACAGCCGGCCGACGGTGTCCTCGAACGGATTCGCCAGCGGACGCAGCAGCGCCTCGCTGACTCCGAACGGATCGGGCTGGGCCATCGGTGTGCCTACAGTGGGGTGACGTAGTGGCCGCTGATCCCGCCGTCGACCAGGAACGTGGCGCCGGTGATGAAGGACGAGTCGTCGCTGGCCAGGAATGCCACCGCGGCAGCCAGTTCCTCCGGCTCGGCGAATCGACCCATCGGGACGTGCACGAGCCGCCGGGCCGCCCGTTCGGGATCGGAGGCGAACAGCTCCTGCAGCAGCGGGGTGTTCACCGGTCCGGGGCACAGCGCGTTGACCCGGATGCCCTGGCGGGCGAACTGCACCCCGAGTTCACGCGACATCGCCAGCACTCCGCCCTTGGAGGCGGTGTAGGAGATCTGCGATGTCGCCGATCCCATCACCGCGACGAAGGAGGCGGTGTTGATGATCGAGCCCTTCTCGGCCGGCACCATATGCCGCAGGGCGGCCCGGCAGCACAGGTACACACTCTTGAGATTGACGTCCTGAACCCGCTGCCAGGCCGGCAGCTCGGTGGTCTCGATGAGATCGTCGTCGGGCGGTGAGATCCCGGCATTGTTGAACGCGATATCCACCGAGCCGTAGGCGGCCGCAGCCGCATCGAAGAGGTTGTCGACCTGCCCCTCGTCGGAAACGTCCACCGCGACGAACAGTCCATCGAGCTCGTCGGCCACCGGTTCACCGGTCTTCGGGTCGATATCGCCGACCACGATCGTCGCCCCCTCGGCACGCATGCGCCGGGCGGTGGCCAGCCAGATTCCGCTGGCGGCTCCGGTGATCACCGCGACCTTCCCGGCAAGCCGCCGGGTCAGGTCGATTTTCGGGGCGGTCATCGTGTCTTTGGTACTCACTGAGTCTCTCCGATCGCGTAGAAGACGTTCTTGGTTTCGGTGAAGTGCAGCGGTGCGTCCGGCCCGAGCTCTCGGCCCAGCCCGGATTGTTTGAATCCCCCGAACGGAGTGTTGAAGCGCACCGAGGAATGCGAGTTCACGCTGAGGTTTCCCGCTTCAACCGCACGTGAGACGCGCAGTGCCCGGGACAGGTCGTCGGTCCAGATGGACCCGGACAATCCGTAGTCGGTGTCATTGGCCAATGCGACGGCATCCGCCTCATCGTCGAACGGCAGCACCACAACCACCGGTCCGAAGATCTCCTCGGTGACCGTGCGGTCGCCCCGGTTCGGGGTGAGAACCGTCGGCGGGAACCAGAAGCCGGGCCCGTCGGGGGCTGATCCCCGGAACGCCACCGGGGCGTCGTCGGGCACGTAGGCCGCCACAGATTCGAGATGCTTACGCGACACCAGCGGTCCCATCTCGGTGTCCCGTGCGGCGGGGTCACCCACCACGACACCCTTGACCGCCGGTTCCAGCATCTCCATGAACCGATCGAACACGCTGCGCTGAACCAGGATTCGGCTGCGGGCGCAGCAATCCTGGCCGGCATTGTCGAAAACCCCGTACGGTGCGGTCGCCGCAGCCTTCTCCAGATCGCAATCGGAGAAGACGATATTGGCGCTCTTGCCCCCGAGTTCCAGGGTGACGCGCTTGACCTGCTGGGCCGCGCCGGCCATCACCTGCACACCCACCTCGGTGGAGCCGGTGAAGACGATCTTGCGAACATCCGGATGGGTGACGAACCGCTCCCCCACGATGCTCCCCTTGCCCGGAATCACCTGGAACAGATCCGGCGGCAGACCGGCCTCCACGGCCAGCTCGCCGAGCCGGATGCTGGTCAGCGGGGTCCATTCGGCGGGCTTGAGCAGTACGGCGTTACCGGCCGCGAGGGCTGGCGCGAAACCCCATGAGGCGATCGGCATCGGGAAGTTCCACGGGGTGATCAGACCGACGACACCGATCGGCTCATTGAACGTGACGTCGAGGCCACCAGCAACCGGAATCTGCTTGCCGGACAATCGTTCCGGTGCCGCGGAATAGTACTGCAGCACGTCACGGACATGCCCGGCCTCCCACTCCGCGGCGGACAGCGGGTGTCCGGAGTTGGCCACCTCCAGGGCCGCGAGTTCAGCGACGTGTGCATCGACCACCGCTGCGAAGGATCGCAACGTGGCAGCCCGGTGCGCCGGAGACTGTGCCGCCCACATCTTCTGGGCAGACTTGGCACGCGCCACCGCGTCATCGACGGCTGCGATATCAGCGAGCTCGACTGTCCGCAGCACCTGTTCGGTTGCCGGGTTGATCACATCGGTTGTGCTCAACTACCCACCCTTTCGGTCGCATGAACTTTCGCGGCCTCCACCAGACCGGACAACAACCGCAGATCCCCGAGGGTCTCCTCGGGATGCCACTGCACCGCCACCACGAAGTCATCGCCGGGCATCTCGATCGCTTCGATGACGCCCTCGTCGTCGGCGGCGCTGACCACCAATCCGTCGGCGAGGCGGTCGATCGCCTGGTGGTGGTAGCACTGCACCTGCGCGCTCTCCCCGATCAGCCCGGCCAGTCTGCTGCCGTCGGCGGTGCGCACCGTTGAAGTGGAGAACACGGCGTTGCCCTGCTGATGGTTGGCATGGCCCACGACATCGGGCAGATGCTGGTGCAGGGTGCCGCCGAGTGCGACATTGAGGACCTGGGCCCCGCGGCAGATCCCCAGAACCGGGGTGCCGCTGTTCAGCGCGGCTCGCAGCAGCGCGAACTCCCAGGCGTCGCGGTCACGTGCCGGTTCGTCGGTGGACGGGTGCGGATCGTGGCCGTACCTCGCCGGGTCGACGTCGCGGCCACCGGTGATGATCAGACCGTCGAGACCGTCGATCACCCGGGCGGCGATCCGCGCGTCGACCGGTTGCGGCGGCAACAGGGTCGCGATGCCGCCGGCCCGGGTGACGCCCTCGATGTAAACACCGGGCAGGAAGCTGGCGGGCACGTCCCACACCCCGGACTGGGTGCGCTGGCGGTAGGTGGTGAGACCGATGACCGGCGCGGTTTCAGAAGCGCTCAAAACCGCGCACCCGCTCCCAGTCGGTGACCGCCGCGTTGAATGCAGCCAGTTCGATACGTGCGTTGTTGAGGTAGTGCTCGACCACCTCCTCGCCGAACACCTCCCGCGCCAGCGCCGAACCTTCGAACAGATCGGCGGCCTCGGCCAGTGTCGTCGGCAGCCGCTGTGCGTCGCTGTCGTAGGCGTTGCCGGCCAGCGGGGCGGGAAGTTCCAGTCCGTTGTCGATACCGTGCAGGCCACCGGCGATCAGGGCCGCGACCGCCAGGTACTGGTTGACGTCACCGCCGGGAGCACGGCATTCCACCCGCATGGAGTGACCGTGGCCCACCACTCGCAGCGCGCAGGTGCGGTTGTCCACTCCCCACGCGATGGCCGTCGGGGCGAAGCTGCCTTCAACGAAACGCTTGTAGGAGTTGATATTCGGCGCGTAGAAGAGGCTGAACTCGCGAAGCGTGGCCAGCAGGCCGGCGATGAAATGAGCGAACATGGCGGACATCTCTTTGCCATCGGCGAAGACTGCGGTCCCGTCGTCATCGCGCAGCGAGATGTGGATGTGGCAGCTGTTGCCCTCGCGCTCGTCGAACTTGGCCATGAAGGTCAGACTCTTGCCGTGCTGATCGGCGATCTCCTTGGCGCCGTTCTTGTAGATGGTGTGGTTATCGCAGGTGACCATTGCGTCGTCATAGCGGAACGCAATCTCCTGCTGACCGAGGTTGCACTCCCCCTTGACTCCCTCGCAGTACATTCCCGCGCCGTCCATGCCGAGCCGGATGTCGCGCAGCAGCGGCTCCATCCGGGTCGAGGCGTGGATGGCGTAGTCGATGTTGTAATCACTTGCCTTGCGCAGACTGCGATACCCGGCCGACCATGCGTCCCGGTAGGTGTCCTCGAAGACGATGAACTCCAGTTCGGTGCCGACGAA